>CALVHG010000041.1 GCA_944327285.1 uncultured Desulfovibrio sp.
CGCAGGCCGTGCCCGTTGCGACGAAGGAAGCTACGGGCATCGACAGCAGAGATGAGGGGTTTCCCTTCCCCCCAAAAACAACTTACGAATAGTGTTAACAGGCCCTAGAGATTCAGGGCCGGGTCGCTCTTCTGGCGCGTCAGCTGCGCGTCAAAGTAGGCGATGGTTTTTGTCAGCCCTTCGCGCAGGCTGACGGTGGGTTCCCAGCCAAGGCGCGTGCGCGCAAGCGTAATATCGGGACGGCGCTGTTTGGGGTCGTCGCCCGGCAGCGGCTCAAAGTTGATGGGCGAACTGCTGTTGGTCAGTTCCACCACCAGTTCCGCCAGCTGCCGGATGGTGAATTCGCCGGGATTGCCCATGTTCATGGGGCCAATGAATTCGGCGGGGGAGGCCATGAAGCGCACCATGCAGTCGATGAGATCGTCCACATAGCAGAAGGAGCGCGTCTGGCTGCCGTCGCCGTAGATGGTGATGGGCTGCCCGCGCAGGGCCTGCATGATGAAGTTGGAGACCACGCGCCCGTCGTTGGGGTGCATGCGCGGCCCGTAGGTATTGAAGATGCGTCCTACCTTGACGGCCAGCTTGTGCTGCCGGTGGTAGGAGAAGAACAGGGATTCGGCGCAGCGCTTGCCCTCGTCATAGCAGGAGCGGATGCCGTTGGGGTTGACGTGTCCCCAGTAGCTTTCCGTCTGGGGGTGCTGTTCGGGATCGCCGTATACTTCCGAGGTGGACGCCTGAAAGATGCGCGCGCCGGTCCGTTTGGCAAGCCCCAGCATGTTGATGGCCCCGTGAACGCAGGTCTTGATGGTCTGCACGGGATCATGCTGGTAATGAATGGGCGAGGCCGGGCAGGCGAGATTATAGATTTCGTCCACTTCCACAAACAGGGGAAAGGTCACATCATGCCGGAGCAGCTCGAAACGTTTGTTGTCCATCAGGTGATAGACGTTTTCGCGCGCGCTGCTGAAGAAATTGTCGAGGCACAGCACCTCGTGCCCCTGCGTCAGCAGACGTTCACAAAGATGGGAGCCCAGAAAGCCGGACCCTCCCGTTACCAGAATCCGTTTGCGCAAGTGCATAGTGTTGTTCTCTCTTTGTCGCCGCGAACGCGCGGCGTTGAAGGCATCGCGGCGCCGCCCCGGCTTCCGGCGCAGGGCGCGTCCTTGTCTTGGGGATGATGCCCCGTTCTATCATGGGCGGAATACCATTGCAACGGAACGATCCTTCGGTCCGTTGCGGAACGATGCGGGAAAAATTGTGGCAATCGACCTCAATTGCGGATACCCTTGCGCGAGGGGAAGCATGGACGCCAGACTATCGGTGCTTCCACGGAAGATGGCATGCGCCCGGCATGCTCCCGTCGAGATGCCGGCTCCGCAGCCCAGCCATGAAGGAACTCTCATGTCTCAAATCATTGACCCTTCTCAGACTTTGACGCGCGGCACTCCCCAGACTTTGCTGATCATTGACGACGTGGAAATGAACAGGGCAATTCTGGCGGAATTCTTTAAGGATCGCTATCATATCGTCGAAGCGGGCAACGGTCTGGAAGGTTTGCAGCTTCTTGAAGGGCACGAAGAAGAGGTTTGCGCTATCCTGCTTGACGTGCTCATGCCTGTCATGGACGGCATGCAGTTTCTGAAAGCCGTGCATCAGCGCAACCTGCAGAAGCAGATACCCATATTTCTGATTACCGCCGAAAACAGCAGCACCGTGCTGGAAGACGCCTACGCTATGGGCGTGATGGACGTCATCACCAAACCGGTCATTCCCTTTGTGGTGCAGCGCCGTGTGGACTCGGTGGTGGAACTCTTTCAGGCCCGGAAACGTCTGGGCGCCAAGGTCAATCTGCAACAGGCCGAATTGCTGTTGCAGGCGCGCAAGATCATGGATCTCAATGCCGGCATGATTGAGGCCTTGTCCACGGCTATTGAGTTTCGGAGCTGCGAATCCGGGGAGCACGTGCGCCGGATTCACGATTTCACCGCCTATCTGCTGGGTAAGACGCCGCTGGGCGAAGGGTTGGATCAGGAACAGGTGGATCTCATTGCTCTGGCCTCCATCATGCATGATATCGGCAAAATTGCCGTGCCGGACGCCATTCTCAATAAGCCCGGAAGACTGACTCCGGACGAGTTTGAGGTCATGAAACAGCACACCGTCAACGGCGCGCTGCTGCTGGAGCGTATCCCGCAGATGCGTCAGCACGAGGCCTTTGTCTATGCCTACGATATTGCGCGGCATCATCACGAACGCTGGGATGGTCGCGGTTATCCCGACGGACTGAAGGGCGACGATATTTCCATATGGGCGCAGGTTGTTTCGCTGGCCGACGTCTACGACGCCCTGATCAGCAAGCGCGTCTATAAGGAGGCGTACAGCTGTTCGCAGGCGCTGGATCTTATTGCCAACGGAGCCTGCGGCACCTTCAACCCCCGTCTGCTTTCTATTTTCCTGGCGCATGAGGAGTCCATACGCATGTTCTACATGCGCTAGGCGTTTCTTTTGCTCTGTGCCGTCGACGCGCGGCAGGCGGTCTGTCGCGCCTGCCGGAAGAACTGCGGGCGCGGCGTCGGTATGACGGTATTGAACGAACGCTGCTTGCAGCGCGCGTCCGCACCGAGAGAGGTTCCTATGAATGACGAACAACGAAGCATTCTTATTGCCTCAGGCATGGATGTCGACGCGGCTCTGAAACGGTTTATGAACAATGCCGGGCTGCTGCTCAAACATGCCCGGCGCTTTCCCGACGAAGGCACCTGGGGAAAGCTGCTTGCCGCCATTGATGCGGGCGATGCCGAGGGGGGATTTGCCGCCGCGCATACCCTTAAGGGCATAACCGCCAACCTGTCCCTTACGGCGCTGCACGATGTGACGGACGCCATGACGGAAGACCTGCGCGCTGGCAATGTCGAAGCCGCGCGGGGCCGCCTCCCTGAAGCCACCGCAGCCTATAACGCCGTTTGTTCGGCTCTGCGTCAGATCTAAATGCCGCCATGCTTAACGAGATTAAGATTATCCTGTATCGCTCCAAGGGCTATCTGATCCTGCTGGTGGTTCTGGCCGTGCTGTTGCTGGGCACCACGCATGCCGTGCAGAATATTATTACCGGCAACATGCGGCGTATGGGCGACAGTCTGGCCCACAGCTATTCTGTTGAGGAAGAGCGCAAGGTCATCGGCTACCGCATGCTGATGGAGCTGGGGGCGCGCTATTTGCAGCGGCAGCTGCAGGAGACTATGGGCAAGCAGGGGCAGCGGGAACTGCTGCAACGTTTCTTCCGCAATGCCGTTGCCGTTACCGGCGGCAAGGCTATTGATCCTTATGCCGTGGTTGACGGCAGAATTATTGCCGCAAGCCCCTGGGAAGGAGACGCTTCCTATGCCGTCACCTATACGGAATGGTATCAGAAAGCCATAGCGGCTGACGGCAAGGTTGTTTTTTCCGACGCCTACAAGGACGCCATTACCGGCAGGCCCGTCATCACTATCGCCCAGAAAAGCAGCGATACCGATGACGTCATGGCGTTCGACGTCTTCCCCGAACATTTCAGGGACGACGCCAATACGCATATTCTGCCGGAGCGCAGTTCCTATTACCTTTTTGATTCCAAGGGGTTCTTGCTATATCATAAGCAGGAAGGCCAGACGGAGAGCGGAAATCCTTCCGACTATACTGAGCGGCTCTTCCGCGGGATTCAGGACGGTTCCCTCCTCAAGGGCGGCGTCACCATTACCGACGCCAACGGCGTGGAGTGCTCCGTCCACTGTACCATCGCGGACAACGGCTGGATTTCCGTCGTTACCATTCCCATCGACGTGCTGCTGGCTGATTTTTATTTTGCCCGTACGCTGTATTCCCTGCTGCTTGCGGGGGCCTTTGTGATCATTGTCGTGCTGGGCGTGCGCAACTATCTTTCCAGCCGGCGGGAGGAGCGCACCAACGAGACCGTGCGCGTCCTTGGCAATTCCTATTATGCCATCTACCGCGTGAATCTGAATACGGCCAGCTACGATATGATTAAGGGCTCGGATTACGGGCGTCGCAATCTGAAGCAGCAGGGCTCCTACGAAGATTTGCTGCACGTGGTCAGCGAACTTATCAATCATGGCGTTACGGAAAAGTTTAACGCCGTCTTTGCGCTTGAGAATATCCGGGAGCTTGTGCGTCACCGCATCAGCAATTTCGGCGGCGACTTCCAGCGCTATTTCAATCACGAATATCACTGGGTTAACGTGCGCGTTCTCTTTGACGAATCCCTCAATCCCGGCGAAGTGGTTCTCTGCTTCCGCGACGTGGAAGAAGAGAAGCAGGTGCAGCTCAAGCAGATGGAGCTGCTCCAGAATGCCGTGACGCTCATGAAGGAAAGCAACGAGGCGCAGAGCCGTTTCTTCTCCAATATGTCGCACGACATGCGCACGCCGCTTAACGCCATTATCGGCTTTGCCACGCTGGCGATGAAGAGTCTCGACGACAGAGAGAAGATTCACGACTATCTGCAAAAGATTCAGTGCTCCAGCAGCCAGTTGCTGGGGCTTGTCAACGATGCGCTGGAACTGTCCAAAATCGAGCAGGGCAAGCTCATTTTTGACAACAAGGAATTCAACCTGCGGGATGTTCTTTCGGCCTGCTGCGAAGCCTTCAAGATACATGCGGAGACGGAAGACAAGAAGTTTTCTCTTGCCTTCGACATACAGAACGAGATGGTTGAAGGCGATCCCATGCGTTTGAGCCAGGTCGTGAACAACATTCTTTCCAATGCCTTCAAGTATTCCCGCGGGGGCGACAGCATCCGCATGGATGTTAAGCAGGTTGAAGGCACGGATCATGCCAAGTATCAGATTGTCGTGGCGGATACCGGCGTAGGCATGTCCGAGGAATTCCTTGAAAAGCTCTTTGTTCCCTACGAGCGGGAAGAAAATCTCGGCGCAAAGGGGATTCCCGGAACAGGGCTGGGCATGCCCATTGTGCAAAGCATTCTGTTGCAGATGGGCGGGCATATTGCCGTTTCCAGCAAGCAGGGCGTAGGCACGACCGTCACCATGACCATACCCCTGAAGGCCCTGCAGAGCCTCGGCGACAAGAATACGGAGACAGCGGACGAGGACGACGGCTATTCGCTGGAAGGCAAGTCCGTGCTGCTGGCCGAGGACAACGATTTCAATATGGAAATCGCTACGGACCTGCTGGAGATGATGGGGGCAAAGGTTATTCCGGCTGTCAACGGACGCGAGGCCGTCGCCCGCTTCGAGGAGTCCGAACTGTTCTCCATTACGGCCATTCTCATGGATATGCAGATGCCGGAAATGAACGGTTGCGACGCTGCCCGCGCCATCCGCGCCCTGGATCGTCCCGATGCCGCGACGGTTCCCATTATCGCGGTAACGGCCAACGCCTTTGCCGAGGATATTTCCGCCACCACGGAAGCGGGCATGAACGCGCACATCTCCAAACCCATAGATTTTGATATCTTCAAGAAGACATTGAAAAAGTTGTCGTCAGGAACGGCATAATCCGTTTGAAGACAGACGGCCGGGCAGGAAAACCTGTCCGGCCGTTTTTTTATTGTTGGGAAGAGGAAACGCACAACGTATGGCGGAGGCGCGTTACGGAGCGCTGACGAAGCGAGCGCCGGGGCGGATGGGCTCGTGAAACGCTCTATATGTCGTTGCTGCTGAGAAGCTGGAAGGGCTTTTCCGCGCTCGCCTTGTAATAGATGATGACGTCATCCGCTTTTAATTTTTCTGCGTAAAGCTGATAATGCAGGCTGTTCAGAATATCCTTGCAGTGGGTTTCGACGACGAGCTGCACCCCTCTGCTTGCCAGGAAGGCAAAGAACTCTCCCAGCCGGGACTGGGCGCGCGGGTGGAGGTGGATTTCCGGGTTTTCAATCATAACGACGTCGCCGGGCTTGGCAAGGAAACAGAGAATCAGCACCTTAGCCAGATAGCTCATG
Source organism: uncultured Desulfovibrio sp. (assembly GCA_944327285.1). Lineage (GTDB taxonomy): Bacteria > Desulfobacterota > Desulfovibrionia > Desulfovibrionales > Desulfovibrionaceae > Desulfovibrio. The sequence goes on from CALVHG010000041.1 coordinate 5,957, forward strand.
CCGGAGCCGAGGTTGAAGGGGCTGATTTCTTTTTTCATGTTGTCCTGCACAAAGAAGATATTCGTCAAATCCGGGGTAATGGGGCGCGCCGCCAGAAAGAGAGATACTTCCGTGATATAGGAAAGCCACAGGCCGATATTACAGGAAAAGGTCTCCTTTCTTTTTCTGTAATAGACATACTCCATAGTTTTTTCTGTTTCCATATCGCAAACGGACAGGGAAGCCTGGCAGATATGGCTGTAATCTTTTGCGAAAGCTTCAATATCCTGTTCGGACGAAAAAATGGGGACAGGCTTGTTCTGATTGCGGGTAAATGTTCCGAACAGAAATTCTCCCTGATTGCCGACCTTGTATTCCGGCGAAAGTTTAGCGATATCTTCCGCGCCCATACGGTTGGCGCCAAGGAAGTACAGGGAGTTTTCTATGCGCAGAATATCGGCTTCGCTATTGTCAGGGCTGCCGGTGCGATAATGATAGGTAGAGTTGTCCAGCGTCAGACTGACATCGCAGTTCAGATCCTGATGCTTGCTGATCAGATCGTACATGCGCTCGCGATTTCTGGGATTGCAGTTGCGCGCCAGCAAAAGAATTGCCTGCAGGACGGAAGACTTGCCGGAACTGTTGGTTCCGGCAAGAACCGTCAGCGGACGAAATTCCATGTTTTCGTCGCGCAGGCATTTGTACTTGGTGATATGCAGTCTGGTAATCATGGCGTTCCTTTTACGTTGCGGCAAGGGGGAGGCGAGCGTCCGCGTCCGTTTCTCCGGTTTCGCGGCAGGATGGGGAGTCGGCCGCCCCGTTCTTTTCGTCTGGTTCCTTTTTATCCAGAGGCGCGAGCTGACGCGCCCAAACAGTCTCTGCTACGACCGCAGGAGCTCGGCAAAGGCTTCTGCATTGATGGGACGGGAGAAATAGAATCCCTGAATCAGATTCGTGCCGATGCTGCGCACAAATTTGACCTGATCTTCTGTTTCCACGCCTTCCATAGTGGTTTCCATGCCGAGCGAATGGCACAGGGTCACAAGGCTCTTGATGATGTTTTCGCTGCGGGCGGAACCAACGTCGGACAGAAAACTTTTATCCAGTTTGATGCCGTCCATATCGAGCGACTTCAGCATGGACATGGAAGAATATCCTGTCCCAAAGTCATCCATCAGGATTTTGACGCCGTGAGCATGGAATTGAGCGATGGCTCCCGAAAGCAGGTTTTCATCTTCAAAGAAGGCGCTTTCGGTTATTTCAAGCTGAATCTGCGAACCGTCGATATCGTATCCCCGCATGGTCTTGATATAGTTTTCCACAAACAGCGGATCATGCAGATGCAGGCGCGATATGTTGATGGAAACGGGCGGGATGACAAGACCCTGGCTCCGCCATTGGCGAATAAGGCGGCAGGTGCAGGAGAAAATATAGCGGTCCAGGTTGAGGATGAAGCCGTTGCTTTCAAACAGCGGGATAAAACTGCCGGGGGAAACAAAGTTGCCGTCGGCGGTGCGCCAGCGCACGAGCGCTTCCGCGCCGGCCAGGCGCTCTGTCTGGGCGTCGTATTTGGGCTGGAAATAGACTTCAAATTCTCCGCAGGCCAGAGCCTCGACCATACGGTTTTCGATGGTTTTGTTGCGGATGATGGCCAGCTGCATTTCCGCGTCGAAAAAGGCATAGAGCTTGTCGTGCTTGCCTTTGACCGTTTTACGGGCAAGAGTCGAGCAGTCCACCTTGTTTTCGAGGCGGCGGGGTTCGGTATTTGTCTTGTCCAGCAGGCAAACGCCGATGGAAGGCGACATGCGATATGTATCGTCGCTGTCCACCTGAATGGCAATGATGGAGGCGCAGAGTTCTTTTAATGCCGCTTCCATTTCCGCCTGTCCGTGGAAAGGCACAAAGGCCACAAAAATATCGCCGCTTTGCCGCCCTGAAATTCCCTGATTCTTTCGGGCCCAGGCTTCCAGCGTATTATGAATGTCGCAGAGGGTCTTTGTGCCTGTTTCGCTGCCGAGCAGGGTGTTCACCAGTTTGAAATTGTCTATATCAAGAGATATGACCGCCCATGTCGCATGATCTTCCTGTTCCAGGGCGATTTGCGCAAGATTCATGAAGCGAATAAAGGTATTTCCCTGCGTTATGGCGTCCACGAAGGCAATGCGGCGCAACACGTCGGCATTACGCTTCATGGTATGGATAACGAGCGCGGCCAGCACGCCAAAGCAGAGCAGAAGCAGCAGGCCCAGCGCCACGGTATGATTCATGATTGTTTGCAGGCGCTCTTCTATGAGTTCGGCCGGAAAGACTGTCATCATGTACCAGTCGTTAATGCCGGTGGGCATGGCGTAAACATAGCGAGCATCGCTCTTGCCTCCCTGCGGCGCATGCAGCAGAACGGTGCCGCGCTTTTTTTCGGCAAGCATGCTTTGCAGGGAAACGATGGCAGCTTCGTTACGGCTGTTCTGACGCAGTTTTTCAAAAAAATTATCTGAAGGGAGGATGCTGTCGATGCCGTTTTCCGGCATGACAATAATCTTTCCCTCGCTGTTGATTACAAGAGCCCTGGCCTGATTTTTCCAGAATTGCAGGGAAAGGTGCTTGCGAAAGTCTTCGTGGCTCCGCGTCGCCGTCAGGGCGCCGACGATTTTGCCATCCTGCATCAGGGGCACGGCATAAATATTGATGGGCAGGCCGTCAGTCCGATCAAAGAGCGTGTCCGTCACGAGATCCTTGCCTTCCAGCGCCGCATCCAGTCCCATTCTTTGCAGAGGGATCTTTACCCGATCGCTGGTGACGCAGGTTCCGTCGGCCAGCAGAAAGCTCATGCGCTTGTAGCCGTAAACGGCGGCGGCATACGCCAGCCGTTCCGCCCCTTTTTCATGATTTTGCAGAAAGACAGGGCCCGCATGCTGGGCCACATGACGAATAAGACGCAAATGTCCCGTAATCACAGCCTGTAATGACAGCGTTCCCTGTTCGCCGATACCTTCCAGCGTTGCGTTGATGTTTTCGCGCAATTCCTGCTGCACGGCATGACGATAGACCCAGAAACCGCAGAGCAACAGCGATGCGGCAACAACAAGAGGAAGAAGAAAACGGAGGGACAACGTTGTGCGAATCATGTCTACGCTTCTTTCCTGTAAGGTCAGGGAGCATCAAAAGATGCCGGCTTTTACTATTGCGGAAAATTGCAATCCTTTTGCGTTGCAAAAACAGGCGGCGCGCATCCGTGTCTGTCTTAGAGCATTTTCAGTTTGAAACGCTGTGCGTTTCAAACCATACGGCCTGTCGCTTCGCCGAAAAAACGCGGTTTTTCCGCTCACTTTGGGCCGGGCGGCGCTGTGCCGCCGCCTCGCGTTTCACCTTTTTAAAGTTGAAACGCTCTAAAAACAGCGCAGCTTCCGCCGCCGGAGTTTTTCAGGGACAAAGGTCTCGCCGGAGCATCCGCGCGGGCACTGCGTTTTTATTCTCCTGACCCTATCGCGTGTTCTGTGTCTGCGTCAAATCCTCATACGACTTGCGTCTCCTTTTCGACGCGCCGGGGGCGGAAATTTCTATCCCAATGTGTGGATTCGCACAGGGAAACTGGCCCCGCAACGAAGAAACCCGCCGGTTTTGCCGGCGGGTTTCGTTTTGGGGGTCTGTGCTAGCAGCGGACGTTACGCCGCCGCCGGATGAGCCAGATAATGACGGGCAGGGCCAGAATACCGGCCACAATAGCCAGAGCCTTGACCCAGGAGATGAGGATATTGTTCTCGCGCAGCAGATCGGCATGCGCCTGCGGCGAAGCAAAATCCAGATCAAGCACTTCCGCCATCTTGCCCAGCATGGCAATGGGGACGGCTCCCTGCGGAATATCCTGATGGCAGGCAAGGCAGGTATCGCCGCGTTCCAGCGCCTTGCGCTGTTCGGGCGTCAGCGGCATGGAGTCGGGCCAGTGCGAGTCCACGGTCTGCACCTGCGTGCCGTCCGTGCGCAGCGCCTGCATGAAGTCGCCGTGCAGCCCCTTGATGGCCTGAAGCTGCGGTTGCGTGAAGCGGCTCACCGTGCGCCCGTCGGGAGTGCGCACGTCGGCATAGCGCGTCTTTTTCGGCTGCTGCCCGTACCGGCCTTCGTCAATGCCGTAGCCCGCGGCTGCCGGATTGCCGTGGCAGTCCGCGCAGTTGCGGCTTTCCCGCGAGGACGTATGCGGATTGAGCGGGGCAAGCTCCATGGCGTTGTAGCCTTCGCCGGTCTTGGCGACCCTGTTCCATGCAAGGGTCTTGCCGTCAGGGCCGATGACGGTGCCCACCGTCTGAATGACGCCCACCAGCGGCGTGACGCGGCCTTCGCCGTTGATTCCCAGCGGCGGATTTTCCCAGCGCACATGGCTGTAGTCCCAGGAGGAGGGCGCGCCGGGCTGATCGCTCATCTGTCCCTTGCGATCGGCCGGGCTGCCGTCCGGCAGTTGCTGCTCCGCCGTCTTCAGCCAGTCCGTGGAGCGCTGTCTGTAATCCACGGCATACTGATAGCCGTAATACTGGGCTGCCCAGGTGGAGTGGCAGGCGTAGCACTCCAGCTTTTCCATATGGCGGCGCACGCCGACCATGGCCGTGGCGGCGCGGGCCGGATTGGCCCAGAGGTTGGTCTGATGCAGCTCCTTGAGAGGCGTCAGTTCAAAATCATGGCCGTTGGCCGAACGCACGATGACCTTGTTGCCGCGGCGCACCACATTGCCGAAGGGATTGCCGCGGGCGGAAAGCAGATAGCCGTCTTCGGCCGGAGCCGCGTCGGCAAAGTCCCGCGTGACTTTCATGGCTTCTCGGCTTACGCCGCGCGGCTTGCTCCAGTCCAGAGGCTTGCCGAATTCGTCGCCATAGCCCAGAGGCAGTTCCCAGGGGTATTTGTCCGGGGTTCCGTGGCAGTCGGCGCATTCCACCTCAATGGTGGCAAGCGTGGTCGCGCCGATATTGCCGTTTCCGTGCATAGACGTGGTGAGGTGGCAATCCTGACACAACAATCCTGCCGGCTTGCCGTTGATGTCCTTGAGCGCGAAATGCACGTCCTCGCGGATAAACTTGAACACATAGCCGCCGTTGGCCTTCTGGGGATTTCCCTTTTCGTCAAAGGGGCCGCGGTGATCTCCGTGTCCGAAGGCCATAAGCCCCTGATAGGCGTGCCCAATACGCCGTCCCGCCGCATGGCAGGCCGCGCAGGTGTTGACCTGAATGCCGGACAACGACACTCCGTTTACTGTTGTTGCCGAATTGCGCGTGCCCTGCATGGCATGCGTCATGAGGTGGCCGGGGCGATCCTTGGGCAGGGCCTTGTCGCCCCCTTCATAGTAGCCTTCGTTGCTGTAAAGCGTGTGGCAGGCGGCGCAGCCCACGCCCCGGAAATGCCCTCTGTCCTGATAGCCCTTGCCGCTCAGATGGCAGGCATTGCAGTTGCGCAGATAGGTAAAGGCGGCCTGCTCCGGCTGTTCCGCCAGCTTAGCCATATCCACTTCCGGAATCTGTTGCAGCTTTTTGGGGAACTGTCCGGGGAAACGGGCGCTCAGATCCTGCATATACTTCTTATAAGCATCCGTTCCGAAGCGCGGCGTCATGCCGTCCTGATCGTCAAGATCATGATCGCCGTAGATATGATCGTGATTCTGGGTCCCGATGCCCCAGCTCCAGGTGATGGCCTTCATCTTGCCCGCATCGGTGTTCATGTGCGATCGCGTGACCGCATAAACATGATCCACGTGGCACTGGCCGCATGTGGCGTCATTGAGTTGCAGCGCTCCCGGCGTGGCCGTGAAGGCGGCAAGCCGACTTCCGGCCGGGGCGCCGCTGTGAGCTTTATCCTTGTCCTTGACTTCCGCGGGAGTGCCGGCATGGCAGACCACGCAGCCGTTGGGATCGCCCAGTTCCCTGCCTTTGGCAAAGATGGCCTGCATCATGCCGGATTTCGGCGGTCGCGTGGGCTCGATTCCCTGATGACAGGCCAGACAATACTGGTTTTCGGCGGGAAAGACCGCAGCCTTTTCTCCGCCGGATGCGGGCGGTACGGTTCCTGTCGTGTCAGCTGCGGCCGCTGTCGCAAGCATTATCAGGAGCAGACACGAAAACATCGGGGATAACAATATTCGCATGTGGCCTCCTTGATCGCTTCCCGGTGTGGTAATTGGCCGCATCATGCCACTAAAAAGAGGACTGGTCCAGACAAGCCCTCCAAAAATTGACTTCGAAATATGCTGCCGTAGTGGCAGAGCAGAGGGCTCTTTCTGGCGCAGCGTCCTTTTGGGTACAGCCTGTTTCCCAGGCTGAGGAAAACGGGACCCAGTGGGGAGATTCGCCCCGGTCAAATGCGTAAAATACATGGTGGTCAAACCACGTGCCTTGCCTTTGCTTGCAACATGTTGATGCTTTTGGTGTTTTAAGAACTTTTTTGCTCTTTTGCCGACAGCGGAAAACGGACGACATCTGTTCCCTGGACTTCGACATGTTACGATGTTCCGCTTTTGCGAAGCGATATCGCCGGTAATGCGCTGCGGCTCCTCTGCGCCCCTGGTCTTAGCTGTCTTTGTCGTCAGTTGCTCTGTTTTTAGTGTTGTTTTTTATAGAACAGTTATGCAAAAAATTGCGCTTTACTTTACGCGCGTTGTTACCCTTAAAATAAACAATAGCGGGAATATTTCAGTAATTATCCCGCAACACTGTAAACGAAGAGATCCTTATGAGGAGACGTCAGTTTTTACAAGGCTGCGCGGCTTTTGCATTTATGGCTTCCATGCCGTTTCATGCTCACGCTGCAGAAGGGCCGGTAATCCGGACGGCGAAAGGTCGTCTGCGCGGTTTGGAGCTGGACGACGTGCATGTTTTTCGGGGCGTGCCCTGCGGCATGCCTCCTTATCAGGGGAAATATCGTCTGGCGCTGCCTGAATACGTGCCGGCCTGGAATGGCGTTCTTGATGCCGCAGAGTTCGGGGATATTCCCCTTCAGCCCGGAGCGAAAGGAAAAGTGATCGGCGGGGGAGACTGTCTGCGTCTGAATATCTGGACTCCTGCTCCGGGCAGGAGCAAATGTCCGGTCATGGTTTATATTCCCGGCGGAGGCAGCACTCGCTGCAACAACAACGATGTTAGCCTGGACGGCACAGCCTTTGCGCAAGATGGTGTTGTTCTTGTAACCGTCAACTATCGCGTGAACGTGGACGGCTTCCTTAAAATCAATGGGGTCCCGTCGAACCTCGCGCTGCGCGATATGATATTTGCCTTGCGCTGGGTGCAGGACAACATTGCCGCCTTCGGCGGCGATCCCGATAATGTCACGGTATTCGGCCAGTCCGCCGGAGCCACGCATATTACTTCTCTCATATCTTCCCCCGTCACGAAGGGGCTTTTCCGGCGCGCAATCTTGCAGAGCCCTTCGGCGCTTGCCCAGTACGATGCGGATCTGGCTTCCAGAGTTGCGGCCAAGCTGCTGCATTTCTACGGCGTCGAGAACAGCCGCGAAGCCGTGGCCGCCATTCCTGTGGAAAAGTTATTATCCTTCGCAGCCTTCATTGCTGAACGCGACAAAGATCCCGAATGGTGCCGCATGCTGGGCGGAAATACCGGGCTGTTCAAGCCCTATTGCGATGGAGAGATTCTGCTGAAACGCCCGGTGGACGCCATTGCGGAAGGCGCGGCGCGCGGACTGGAAATCATGGTGGGATCCACAAGAGATGAGTGGCGGCTTTATGTTGTTCAGGATGGGGCGATTGATGCCATTGATGAACAGAGCGTTAAGAGATTTACCGACAGCGCGGGATTTGCTCCCGAAATAGCCGAAAAGTATCGTCAGGCCGGGCGCGGTCGCACTCCAGGAGAAATTTTCTCGGCTCTGCGTTCTGATTTAATTTTCAGAATGCCTGCCAATAAGGTTCTGGAAAGTCAGGCGAAAGCCGGAGGTAAGGTTTGGGCCTACTCCTTTGACTGGAAAAGTGACGCCTGCAACGGCAGACTGGGGGCGGCTCACAGTCTGGATGTGCCCTTTGTTTTCAAAACCATCCATAAGGATTCTCCGCGCCTTAAGGCTCTTCTTGGAAGCAATCCTCCAGATTCGCTGGCGGAAACCATGCATAGCGCATGGGTGAAGTTTGCCTCCGAGGGGAATCCGGGCTGGACTCCTTTTAACCTGGAACGCCGCATGACAATGTCCTTCAATAGCGAGAGCAGGGAAGTTCCCGATCCCTGGAAGAGTGAGCGGGAAACCATGATTCTGCGGTAAACTTTCGTTCGCCCCCAAAACATCAAGCCCTTACGTTTGCTCGTAAGGGCTTGATGTTTTGGGCGTCTCAAGAAGTTTTTTGCTCTTTTGCCGACAGCGGAAAAGGACGCCATATGTGTCTGCTGCTCTGGACTTCGGCATAGTACAATGTTCCGCCTCTGAGAAGCGATGTCGCCGACAATGCGCGGCAGCTTTTCTGCCTTCTCTGGTTTTGATTACCTTTGTCGTCAACTTCCTGCTTTTGACAGAATTTTTTGCCCGTAATGCGGAAAGGGAGCGAAACTTTTCCGGGCTCTGAAGGGCACTTGGGGGCATGCTTATTCTGGATATCCTTCGTGTTCGCTAATATCAACGCCGCACCATGTTCTATAGTCTATTTTGTTAAAATGCGGACATTTATTTTTCTTATCAATAAAGACATATGGTAATATGCCTGAATAATAATAGTATTTTTCATCCTCTCCGTAAATCCAATATTCCCCATTCCCTGTATTTTCAAGAGTGACAGAGAAGGTAAAGACTGAAGATTCCTTTGGAATAAAATATCCTCTGCTGGCAATTAGAGATGCTATATTGCTGGCGAATTCTGTGAAAAGCAAAATATATGCTGTTAGTATATATAGAATGAGTTTATACATTTTGTTTTTCATAATTGTAACAAGTTTCTTCTATTTAAAATATTTTACCCTATTTTTTGCTAACTTTCCAGGGGGATGGATAAACGTCAGAGGACGGCTACGATATTCAAGGAGCTGGAGCCGGATCAGGCCGAAGGGGACCTATCTTCTGACATCAGCGGGACGACAGAGCGTCCATGCGGACAAGGTTGCCAGCGGAACGCCTGGGAAATTGTGCGGAGGGAACGCATGACCAAAATGGAAAGGATGCTGAAAGAAAGTCTGCTGGCTCTGGAAGGAGAACTTGCCGCGAAGCTGCATCGGCAGAAAAGAGGGCTTCCCGGCCAGCATACATTGATGCGGCATTTGCAGATCGTTTTGCCATTGCAAACAGACAAAACGAGAGGCATTTCAATCTGAAAATGGTCTATGAACTGCTGATATTCCGGACGAGACAGGGAGAAATTTATTTTTCTTTCCAGATTTGCTCCACAACGAAAAAGCCCTCACGATGCTCGTAAGGGCTTGATTCCTTTGGCGTCCCCAAGGGGATAAAAATTAAAGCGCAACATATTGAATTTACTATGTTTTGTAGATTTCACCTCGTTGACACCTACAAAAATACCTTAAAAATGAAAATTTCTTAAAATTCTTTTTGGAACGTGGCTGGACAATTATCTATTTGCTTTATCTTTTCCGCCAGTTAACGCCATTACGGCTTTATCAAAGTCGCTTTCTTTTTGTCCGGACTCAAGTTGCCGCCGCTGGTGAAACTTATCATATTCCTGTTCCGCATGGGCAACAGCCAACTCGTGAGAAATACTTCCAGCATGAGTGAGGATGTTGCCTTCGTTGAGCGTAAGAAAGGCGTCCAGCTTGGCAATCCAGTCGGTCATATGCATGGGGTTGCGCAAACGAGCCTGTCTTTCGGCAAAGAGAAGATATTGCTCCACTAGATTGTTAAGCGCGAGAAGTTCTTTTTCATTCAGGTAATTTTTGGCAATTCTCACATCCTGCTTGCGAACCTTTGCGCCGCGCCATGTGGTCAAGCCCATATACGGCTTGCCGCTGTCCGCACGGCTATGAATGAGTTCCGCCGCCGTCATACCCGTCACAGCCCAATGCAGTTTGTTTTGAACGGTTTTGAAAAAGGTGATGCTTTCCTCGGTGGTGGGATCGTAATCAATACTGGTGGCGTAAATGTCGGTAATTTTTTGGTAGAAACGGCGCTCCGAGGTTCGGATATCTTGGATGCGACGGAGGAGTTCTTCAAAATAGTCAAAGGGCAGTTCCGGATTTTTCAGCCGTTCGTCGTCGAGTACGAAACCTTTAACGATAAACTCCCGAAGTTGCTGCGTGGCCCAGATACGGAAACGCGTGGCAACATGGCTTTTGATCCGGTAGCCCACGGAGATAATCATATCCAGATTATAGTATTCCAACTGGCGTTGAACTTGACGAGCTCCCTCCTGCTGAACTGTCAAAATTTTTTTGACAGTTGTCTCCGAAGAAAGCTCTCCTTCCTCAAAAACACTTTTAATATGATAACTTACGTTTTGTTTAGAGGTTTGAAACAAATCCGCTATCATCTGTTGAGTGAGCCAGACGGATTCATCCTCAAAGCGGACGTCAATTTTTATCCGGCCGTCTTCGGTTTTATAAATCAAAAATTGGCTTTGTTGAGGGAAGTTAGGCACATTGAATTCCTTGTTGAATATTATCAAGACCAGCGCAAAAGAGTCATCGCTACACCACTCTCAAACTTGCCACGAGTACATTCGTAGAGTCGTGTAAGCGGTGTATATCGCGCCAGCCATTTTTCCGGATCGCATTCTGTAAAATCTATTTGTCCGCATTGCTGTTTAATGGCGGAGTAAGCAGCAGTGGCTTGCGGGATATGCGTCAACTGGCGTAAAAATCCATGTGCGGCGCGGGAAATCCTTTGCATGGTAATTCGACCGAGTTCGGAGTGGAGGATGGCGCAAGGAGACTGCGTGAGCTCAAGAATGCGATATCCACAGGTTTGTTTGGATACCTGATATTCACGGGCCAAGCTGTTTATGAGTGTGAAGTCAAAGGGTGCGCCAGCCATAGAGGTACGAAACTGATCTTCCGGCATAAGTAACTCTACGGCAAAGGCGTTGGCTTCTTGCTCCTTTTGTCTTTTTCCTTGTAATACATCGTCAACAGTGCACCAAAATCCGGTTCTGCCATCCCGTACATATTCAGGCTTGTGTTCCAGAAAATAGTGCCCAAGTTCGTGAGCAAAGGTGAACGTATGACGTTTGGGGCTGTTGATATGGGTATTGATTAAAATTCCCTTTTTGTTGCCCTTATAAATCAGCTCTCCGCTCAGTTTTGGGTCGTTGGGCAATAGGCGGTATAGATAGCGAATACCTTCACGCTTGGCGATATCATGTAAAGCCAAGGCGGGAGGTCCTACCACTCCCTTGGTTTCCAATACCCACCGCGCTTTGACCGCAGGATTAACCATCAGCTCCCTCTCCAAACAGGTCTTCTATCGCCTGTCGGTGTTCTTTGGTTTCGGTGGTGGAAATATCTCCACGAGCGGCTATGGCGTATTGTTGCTCTTTCGGCTCTGGAGGGGTGGAGATTTCCAGGGGCGGCAGAGTCTTTTGTATATCAGCCAGTGGCAATGAGCTGTCTGGATTGATATTTTTTAGTTGTTCGCAGAGAGCCATTAATTCATCGACTTTTGCAACAATACGTTGTTGCTCGGCAAGGGGGGGCAAGGGAAACAGAATATTTTTAATATAATCTGTCGGTACGCGCTGCTGACCTGCAGTACCAGTCATGTTTTTTTCGCCATCCCTGAGGAATTCTGGATTCTTTAAAAAATTAAGTAAATACTTTGGAGATATCTGTAGGCATCGCAAAACGTGCAGCTCTGTCGTTCCAGCACCAAATCCATTTTTTAAATTTTTTACAATACATGATTTACCGTTTTGAAAACAAGGAGTTATCTTTGCCAAGACTATATCGTTTTCTGCAAAATGGGTAAATCCTGATTTAACTTTCCCCCATACACGTATTTCTTGATGATGCCCTCCAAAATAAGAATTAGAAATAAGTGCCATAGGAATAAAAGATACTTCTCTATCATCTGGTAGTTGATTTCTTGGGTTGATTAAGCTAACTTCTCCAAGCCTGCACCATTCCCAGCCATTCGGTAAATCATAGGGTTTTTCTTCCTCGGAAATAGGAGGCAACGGCTTTTCTTTTTTGAGTTTACCAGCGTCGATAAGGCGAGATTTTTCCTCCTGGATACGTTTTAGTAGCTCGGATGCTGGCTCATCATGGATATTCTGGGGAACGAACGTACCTCGTACCGCCGCTTGAAGGATAGACTTGGGCAGGTACTCGGCCAAGTTTGCCTCCAGAGAATCAAGTTCTTTTTCTGCGGCTTCAAGCTCGTCGCACATAGACATGAATAAATTAGCTTTAGCAACAATACGATGTTGCTCTGCCAATGGCGGCAAAGGGATAAGAAAATGCTTTATTTTTTCAGCACTCAGACCTTCACGAGAAACGCCAACTTGTGTATTCATAATCGTCTGTTGCAGTACAGGAGATATGAGTAGTAGGTGAATAAAATTAATCAAGTTATGGTTAATTAAGCGAATTATGCATACATGTTGATTTATATTTGCTGTATCAAAGCCTTCGGGTATAATGCAGCTTCTGCCGATAGACGCACCTGTAATGTTTAATAGAATATCATGAGCCTTGACTTCTGACCCTCTCATTTTTTTATGCAATGAGTCACTTATGAAGGCAACATTTTGCAAAACTAGGCCAGAGTTATATACATTTTGTGAGCGCAAAAATTTGATTCCGGTGGGGCTATAAGCATTCTTGCCCCCAGTAGGAGTACTGCCTGATCCAACCTTTGAGACAAGTTCGCCAAGCCTGCACCAACTCCAACCACTTGGCAATGCAAAGGGAGGTTCATCTTCCTCAATTGGTGGCAACGGTTTTTCTTTCTTTATTTCACCCTGCTTGAGGAGTTGAGCCTTCTCTGTCTGGATATGTGCCAACAAATCTGATGCCGGTTCATCCTGCGAGTTTTGGGGTACAAGTTTGCCTTGTACAGCTGCCTGCAAAATGGCCTGGCGAAGTTGCGCGGCTTTCATTACACGCCTCTCTGGTTCATGGCGGCGGTAATGCGGCCAAGGATATTTTCAATATGAGCGGAGACGGCGGCTTTCTCGTTCAGGTACTTGGCGATAAATTCTCCCGGCGGCAAAATTTCAACCGTTTCGCGCGGAAAACCGCACAAGTCCAGATTGTACTCACCGGCAATAAGATCTTCCACAGGAACGTATCTGGAAATTTCGCTTTCAGAACGACCTTTCCAAATTCCGTTTTCCAGCTTTCCCCACCAATTCTCCACAGGGGTAAAATGGCTGTCCAGCATCGGCTTGGTCTTGGAAAAGTGCTTGTAGCCTTTGGGCATTTCCAGCCGGTAGAACCAGACGCCTTTGGTCGGGCGGCCTTTGGTGAAAAACAGCAGGTTGGTATTGATTGAGGTGTAGGGCGCAAAAACGCTTTTCGGTAGACGAACGATGGTATGCAGATCGCACTCTTCCAAAAGTTTTTTCTTGATGGCGGACTTGACTCCGGTTCCAAACAGGAATCCATCAGGCAAAACCAGGCCGCACCGCCCGCCATCTTTTAACAGCGCCATAATATGTACCAGAAACAAGTCTGCGGTTTCCGTGTTTCGTAGCTCTGCTGGCACGGATTGAGAAATAGCTTTGTTCTCTGCGCCGCCAAAGGGCGGATTGGTGACGATAACGTCACTTTATCCTTGAGCGGATAATCCGATATCGGCGTTCTAAGCGTATTGTCGTGGCGGATATCGGGTACGTCAATGCCATGTGCGATCAGGTTGGTCATACAGAGAAGATAGGGAAAAGGTTTTTTTTCAATGCCGTGAATAGTTTTTTGCAGGGTGGTATAGTCCTCAGTGGAATCTATAGTAAAGCTATCCACGACACTGGTCAGGAATCCTCCCGTTCCGCAAGCTGGATCCAAAATGCTTTCACCCAGCTTTGGGGCCACATGCCGGACAATGAAACGGGTTACAGGCCGTGGGGTATAAAACTCTCCAGATTTACCGGCGCTCTGCAAGTCTTTGAGCATACCTTCATAAAGATCGTTGAAAAGATGTGAACCTTTTACCTCGTCGAAATTGATATCCTCATTGATTTTATTAATGACTTTACGCAATTCTGTGCCGGACTTCATAAAGTTATTAACGCCTTCCATCACGGAACGGATAAGCCATTTTCTTTTCTTGCTATCGTCGCTGGTATCGAGTTCGCGCAAGGCTGAGAACATACGACCTATAAAATCCAAAAGGTTATCTCCTGTGATACCTTCAGCATCATCGGCCCACGTGCTCCAGCGATATTCCTGGGGAATAACTGGGTAGTAGTCTTCCTCTGTGAGTTCCCATTCCTGTTCTTTATAATCAAAGGCCTTAAGAAAGAGCATCCATGTGATTTGCTCTATGTATTGCGCATCTCCGTTTATTCCGGCGTCTATGCGCATAATATCCTTCAATGCCTTGGTCGTATTAGAGACTGCCATACCCTCTCCCCATATGTTACGCGGCGTATAGTCCGTATGTCAGCTCGCGTAGCGCTCCAATAAATTTGTCTTTCCCCTTGAAAATGCCGTTCACTATTTGAATTGGATTTCCGAATTCATTGATGGGCGTGACTTTAAGAATGTCTAAATTTTCAAGACTGGAAATGCCGGAATCCGCGTATTTTTCCAAAAGCGCGTCCAATACCGCTGCTGCCTGTTTGCCGTACTTAGTAAAATAATTCTGTTTTTTCACATTGTTGACTCGTTCACGGCGTGTGAGCGGAGGTTGGTCATACGCAATGTGACAAAGCAGATCAAACGGGTCAAATTCCCGCCCGATTTGCTCCTGCAACTCATTTATGAGAATTCCCTGTTCTTCCAACGCGTCCAAAATAACTTGCTTCCGCGAGGCATTGTTCCAGGCAGTAAGAAAGTCGCTCAGGGTTGTATACTGGCTGAGAAGATTGCGGCGAGTGTAGTCTGTGAGGGATTCCGTGATGAGTTTGCCGTTGTTGTCGATGTATTGGACTCGCTGCTTGAGAACAGTCACTTCAACATCGTGGACGTAATATTTCTTGCGACGCTCGGGTTTATGCTTATCGCCAGGATCGGGGACGTCCTGTGGCGGCGTTTCGCCATCATTACCAGGGGCAGTAGGGGCGTCCAGCTCAGGGGGGAGCTCTCCATTTGGGCCGGGCGTGAAATCCTCATTCTGCTCGCTGGGGCCGTCAAAATCGGGATCGGCGAACAAGCGGGTGGCATCGCGGAAGTCAAAAATGGTGAAAAACATTTTGCCCAGGTCTTCGCGCACCCGGGTACCGCGCCCGATGATTTGCTTGAACTCCGTCATGCTGTTAATGGTTGCGTCAAGAACGATATTCTTGACCATCTGCACATCAACCCCGGTAGTCAGTAGCTTTGAGGTGGTGACAAGCACAGGGTAGCGACTCGAAACATCCCGGAAGTTGTCCAGCTGCTTCTTGCCGATATCATCATCGCCAGTGATACGCATGACATACCGCTCATCCTCGTTTACAAGATCGCTGTTTTCATTGATGAGCGCTTGGCGCATTCTGTCTGCGTGTTCGGTGTCCACGCAGAAAAAGATGGTTTTTTCGTGGCGGCCATTATGAGAGCGAAGATAGTTGGAGACGACTTGGGCGACTAGCTTGGTGCGCTTTTCCAGAACAAGCTCGCGGTCGTAATCTCTGGAGTTGTATTCCCTGTCAGGAATTTCGTTGCCCTCGTTGTCGAGCTGCCCGTTATACGGGCGGAACCCCTCGGCGTCTTTATCCAAAAGAACGCGGATAACCCGATATGGGGCGAGAAAGCCGTCCTCAATTCCTTGTTTCAGGGAGTAGGTATAGATGGGGTCGCCGAAGTAGTCGATGTTGGAGACGGTTTTATCTTCTTTGGGAGTGGCAGTCAGGCCGATCTGCGTGGCAGCTGAAAAATACTCCAGCACTTCACGCCATTCGCTGTCCGCCTTGGCACTGCCTCTGTGACACTCATCAACCACAATGAGGTCAAAAAAGCCGGGGCTAAAGAGCTTGAAGACATTTTTATCGCCGTTGCCGGTCAGGCCTTGATAAAGGGCCAGATAAATTTCATAGGACTTGTCGATTTTGCGCTGTCGGACGATGGTCATCTTGTCCTTGAATGGCGCGAAATCGTTCACATACGTTTGATCTATCAAGGCATTTCTGTCAGCAAGGAAGAGAATGCGTTTTTTCACGCCCGCTTTCCAAAGACGCCAGATAATCTGAAAGGCCGTATATGTTTTACCTGTGCCCGTTGCCATTACAAGCAAAATACGGTTTTGTCCGCGTGCAATAGCGTCTACCGTGAGGTTAATGGCATTGCGCTGATAATAGCGAGGAGTTTTGTCTTCCCGCTCGGCATAGTACGGCTGAGAGATGACCTTTTCTTGCTCCGGGCTGATTGACTGATTTTGTTTATAAAGCCGCCAAAGTTCTTCAGGGGAAGGAAACTTATCAAGTGAGAGAACGGTTTCTTTGTTTTTATCCGTGGCAATTCGATTATGAAAAACAAAGCTATCTCCGTTGGATGTAAATACAAATGGTACCATCAGGCGTTGAGCATAATCAAGCGCCTGCTGCATACCGTCTCCAGTTGGGTGATTGTTGTCTTTGGCTTCAATAACCGCCAAAGGAATGTGTGGCTTGTGAAATAAAACGTAGTCGGCAAATTTGGCCCTTTCACGTTTGAATGTTCCTCCACGGGCAATAATGCGGCCATTGGTGAGGGCGTATTCTTCACGGATCTGGGATGGAGTCCATCCTGCGCCCTGGATGGCGGGCGTGATATATTGCGTCCGAATTTCCTGCTCTGTTAGTTGCTTTTTGCTCACCAATGTTTCCTCCCATAAATTGCGTATTGGGGGAGCGCTAGTTTTCCATCGCCTTGATAAGCTCATGGGGTTTGACTTTCAGGGCTCCGGCCAATCGGAAAATCATCTCCAAACTTGGTTTTTTCAAATCACTCTCCATACGGCTGATATATGATGGCGAAATGTCCAGAAGTGCCGCCAACTCTTCTTGGGAGAGCTCTTTTGATTGCCTGAATTGACGCAGGGTAGGGCCGAATCGCGGGAGGTGATTTTTCATTCTCCCTCTATAGTCTATGACGTTTTCTCCTCTCTTGCCCTATTGGTCACAAAATGACCAATAGGGCAAATTCATCGTTCTGGCAACTTTCCATGTGGCGGTTGCTGCTATGCCTCGTCTCTTCTGTGCTGGACATGCGGTGTGTCCGTACATGGTGTCTGCCATTATTCTGTCTCTTTTGTCGCTAAAAAAACTTACAACCCATGAGACGAGCCGTACTTTACAAGTCCTCCAACGGGGGGGCCGGTGTGTCCCTGAACTCTCCGAAGGAGATAAAGGCTTCTTCCTGCGGGCTGCTCTGCCGCATGGGCTGAGGCGGTGGGGGTGTGTCTTTCTTTGGGATTTTCCGGATTCCTCGCTGGCGTCTGGCCTCGGCCAGGTATTTGTTCAGGGTCTGAGGCTTTATCTCAATTCCTTTCTCGTGCAACTTTTCGATGATTTCCTGTGTGCCGAAACCGCGCTTTTTCATACGCTCCAGTGTCGGTGCCAGAGCAAAGACTGCTTCCTTTACGGACATGGTTCGATTCCCGTCCAGTGTGACGGAAGCGGGTTTAAGAGCAGCAAATTCCTGTCTGATTTCCTTCAACTGTGTTGTAGTGATGGTCATGATGGTTCTCCTGTGACTCGTCGGAGCTATGCCCGGATGGGTGTTTTGTCTTTCCGGTCAAGCGGGACGCTTGCCCACTGGCTTCACGAAGTGAAGCATAGTGGGCTATATCTTCGGCCTGTGCGGAGATTCCCTCCCGACGCCTTACCTCATTCTCATGCCACGGGCGGTCATCGCCTGCCGACGCTCCCTGTCCCGCGCCTCCTGCTCCTGCCGCTGCCGCTCATCTTCCTGCTGCCGCTGAAGCTGTTCGGCCCGCCTGCGCTCCACGAACTCGATATGCAGCGGCCGGATTTCCGGCAGAAGCAGAAATTCCCGATAGCCTGCCATGATTCTCTTCATTTTCCTCAACTGTATTTCCAGCTCTTCTTTTTCCTCATGGTTATGTTTCCTGTGAGCGGTGTATTCCGCTTCAAGCAAAATCTGTTTCTGACGTAACGTTTCCACTTCCTGTAGCAGATTTTCTTTCTGCTTCTGAACAATATGTTTGACGGCAAGCGCCTTTTTCAGCTCTCCAATAATGGAAGAGGCTTTCTCAAGCACAGACGGATAATTGAAAAGAGAGGCTTTCGGTAGAGAGGAATCTTCCTGAAGAAACTTTTCCGCCTCCTCAGCCTGCCGCTCATACTCCTCAATGCTCTTTCTCAACTCTTCTTCACGCTGTTCCAATGAGCTGATAAACTGTCGTGAGTTTCGTGTGGCCTCTTCGGATTCCTGAATCAGTTTCTCCAATGCTTCCTGTTGCTGCTTGAATTCGCGGGTATCCAGATGCTTTTTCACGGAACCAGGCATCTGTTCCACACCGCGCTCAATGGCGAAGCCCCGGCTTTGCAGATAGGCGGGAAGCTCGGATTGCAGTTTCCGCAGACTCTGGCGGGTATAAATTTTGTTG
>CALVHG010000042.1 GCA_944327285.1 uncultured Desulfovibrio sp.
GCGTCGGGGCAGACGGTTCTGCCGTTCGGCATCGTAGAGCAGATGATAAAAATGGTTGTTGATGATGTCGAGGAAGTCGCGGGTCAGGCTGTCGTCGTTGCGCGCTTCTTCGAGGAGTTCCTCCGTGTAAAAGGTCGGCAGCGGCCCCATGGTGCCGTACAGGCCCAGCAGCGTTGTGGTGAGACGCCAGGCCGGGGGCGGAGCGTCGGGGGCGTCGGGCGTCCGCGCGTCCGTGATGTCTGTCGCGGGAAAGGCCAGCGACAGATGCGGACGAACAAAGACGTTTTGCGCGAAGGGCGGCTGCGAGTTTCCCGCGTCGGCATGGGCGCGTTCCAGCAGGCGCAGGGCCTGCCCCAGCGTCATGCGTCGCGCGCGTTCGCGCAGCAGGGTCGTCAGATCAGGGGGCGTGTGCCCAGTCGGGGCGTCCATGACCAGCTCTCGTTTTCGTTTGCCAGCGCCACATGCAGCTGGGTGTAGTTGTTAAGAAGAGAAAATTCCGAAAACAGCATGTCCAGCGCGCTGCAAAACAGATAGGCGTCGCCGCGGGAAATGAAGGCCTCTCGATTCAGGGTCAGGTGCAGCCTGTGCCCGCGCAGGAGACGTCCGCGAAAGAGGCGTTCGTCGGGCAGGGAGCGAAAGTCGAGAATGGCCTCGCAGCGGCGGCGATGGGCCGCGGCCAGTTCCGGCGCGGCTTCCGGCGGCGGCAGGTAGAGCGAGAGCAGATCGCGCAGGGCGCGCGGCGACGCCAGCGACAGCAGATTTGCGTTGATGTGCCCCACAAAGCGCCAGAGCAGGGCTTCGTCGGCGGGGCGCGGCAGGGTCGGCGTCGGCGCGAGAATATTGCTGAACGTCGCCATGCCGGGAGAACTGTCCGTGGCTTCGCAGATGTCGCCCACCTGAAGCCGCGCCGGCTGGCTGACATTGCAGCAGCGCAGTTGCAGGGCCAGCGTGAAGGACTCCGTGTTCATGGCGGCATTGCGGCGGTACAGCGGCATGATCAGATGTTCCGTCTGCCCGGAAACCGGAGAAACGCGGAAGCGGAGCTGATAGAGCCCGCCCTCGTGCTGCGGATCGCAGGCCTCGAAGGGCTTGAATTCCTCCATGCGGCCGCCGGGAAAAAGCGCCGTGGCCCGTTCCGCCGACAGGATGTCGAGCGTGCGGCGCACGCCGTCCTGAGGACGCAGGGGGTATTCTTCCTGCGTATGATCGACGTTGACGGGTTCGGAAGGCACGCTGCAGATGTTGCTGGCCGGGAAGACATTGAGCCGGAAGGCGTCGTCCCGGAATGTCACGTCGCGCACGGCCTCGCCCTGAAGATGAAGGCGCAGCTCGTACTCTGAGGCTTCGGGCAGGGAACAGCGATCCAGGCCGGACAGATTAAAGAAGAGAAGCTGCTGCGGTTGCAGAAAATAGCGTTGCAGCATCATGTAGGAGCGGGCAAGGCCGCGCCCGGCGGCAAGGCGGCCGTCATGGGGGGGGACGGTCGCCGGCTGCAGAGCCGAGACAGGCAGGGGAAAGGCCTGTTGCCCGACAACGATTTCCAGCCGGCGCAGACCGTGGCGCAGCGCGTAGTAGTGGCGTCCGGCCTCGGCATAGGGGGCGGCCAGGTAGAGGCGCAGGGGCGTCTGGCGCAAGGCTGTGAGGGGGAAGGGACTGTACAGATGCAGACCGAGCGTTGCCGAAAGATCGTTGCGACGTTCAAAGGTGGCGCGAAGAATCCGCAGAGGCAGCAGCGCGGCGTCCGCATCCAGCGTATAGATGCAGGAAACGCCGTTGACCGGCCGGGACGCCAGTTCCGTTCCCCGTCGCAGGGTGAGTATTTCCCGCAGATCGGGCCGGGGCGTAAAGGCCACAAGGGTTGTGGACGGCGTGGGCAGGACGGCATGAGGGAAGGTCAGGCGCAGCAGTATCTGGAGCAGCTCCGGAGCCGTCTGATCCAGACGGCGCCGGATGCGGCCGCAGAGGTAGGCGACGCCTTCGAGAATGCGTTCCACATCCGGGTCCGCGCCGGGCTGCATCATGGGGGCCAGCGCCGGATAGCGCCGCCCGAAGTCCTGCGCGTCTTCGCGCAGAATGGCAAGTTCCCGCTGATAATAGTCGTCCATGGCTTGTGCTCAGAAGTGGTTGTCCTGTTGTTCCTGCCGCGCCCGCTCGCGGGCAGCGGCCGTCTCCTCAAGGCGGCGCACGTCGTTCTGCCGCAGAGCGTCGGCGCGGCGCAGGGCCTGCGGGTCTTCCAGACGCAGACGGGCCGTGCCGCGCGTGTTGGTCATAGTCAGCCGCAGGCCGTCGGCAAAGTCCCGCGCATAGTTGCCGTAGCGCGGCCCTACGGGGTCGCCTTCGCGCTGCCGCACGCCCAGGCGAAAGCGTTCTTTGACAGCCTTATAGAAGCGTTCCCCGGCCTGCCCCTCGATATCCAGCCGGGCCACGCGGCGTTCCGGGCCGCAGAGCCAGATGTCGGCCCGCGGCATGGGCGCGTCTTCCGCGGTATGCTCGAAATGCTCCACAACGCAGCCGCCGCTGTTTGTCATGGCGCGGGAGACATAGCCGGCCGCACGCAGCCGGCCGCGTGTCGCCGTGGAACCGTCCCCCGGCCGGATGCCGAAGACGGCGGGCGTCGGCAGGGCTTCGTCGTCGGCCGCCGTCGCGGCGGGAGCGGTCGCCAGTCCGGCAAGAAGGAACGGGCCGCACAAAAGAAGTCGGAGCGCGCGCATGGCGTTACTTCTTCTCCTCTTTTTTTTCCTTTTCCTTTTCCTTCTGCGCCTGTTCCAGCGCGGCAATGCGTTCGCGCAGTTGCGCCCCCTCCTCCTGGGAAAAGGTCTTTTCCATATCCGCGCGCAGTCTTTCCCGCAACTCGTTCAGAGCGTTGTTGAAATCGGGAGCGTTGACGGTCGCCGTGGCTCCGGTGATTTTGATCGCGCCTTTGCCGATCTCCAGCACGCCGTTTCCTGCGCCGACAATCCTGTTATCGGAAATCTGCACGTTGCCGATGTCAATGCTCGTGCCCGCAAGGCGGACTTTGCCCTGCGGAAGACAGGCGACAACCGCTTTGCCTTCCATGCTCATAAGAACGCCGTCTCGATCCATTTCGATGGCGGACTCCCCCTGTTCCAGGAGCAGCTCGTCGGGCGTCATGGACAGGGAGGTCTGATAGTTATCGTCGTCCCGCTGCCGCTTATAGCCCAGCGCAAGCAGCTGGGGCGAAAATTCGGCTTCCGTGCAGGGTTCGTCGGCGTCCGTCTCCTGACTCCTCAGACGGATTTGTCCGTCTTTGTGAGAGGTGGAAAGGATAAGGCTGTGCGCGCCGGGCTGATGCTCTTGCAGGGAAATGATGCCGTTGCCGCCCTTCAAAAACAATTCCCTGTCGCCGGCGATGACGGCGTTTTCTTCGCTGCGCTGATAGGACCAGCGATTGCGTCTGTATTCCAGCTCCGTCGCATCCGCGATGAAGGTGGCCCCCTTGCGGATGGTGTCGTCCTGTTGCTGTCCCGCCGGGGGATAGATGTTGTTGCCCTCGTGCCAGCGCTGAGAGTCTATTTCAGCCATGAAATCCGTGGCGTGCGCGTTGGCGTTGATTTCGACGCCCCAGGCGTTTGCCGCGGACATGTCCGGCTGGGCGGGGTTTTTGGCATACGGCTGGAGAATGTTGATGGGCGCTGAATGCAGGGACGGGCCCTGCTGACCGAGAGCCTGCGCCGACGGCGCGTCCTCGGCCCTGGGCAGATCGCGCGTATTGCGGAGGATGCCCCGCCGGGAATGCATAGCAATGGAATCCTGCGCCGTCATGGTGATGTTGCGATCCTTGGATTGCAACAGAAGGCCGCCGATACGGCTGTAATATTTATGTATATTTTGATGACGCTTGCACAGCAGAGCCGTTGCGACAACTTCGGGAAGAAGTTTCGTTACCGTATCGACGGAAAAATTGCGCAAACTGGAATTTTTTGTATTTCTATAATAGATATCGTTTGTTTCCAGCTTTTCGCAGGCATCGCTCCAGGCTTTTTTCAATTCGGAAAGAATATTTTCAAGTTTTTCTTTGTCACATAATTTTGCTTTTGCGGCGTCTATGGCGTCCTTCAGTTTTTTCCCCTTGTCGTCGAGCTCTCCCTTTTTGGCGGGGTCGGCGTCAAACTCTTCCTTGACCTTGTTATATTCTTTTTCCGCATTTTTCAGTTCGTCGTTTCTGACGGTAAGCTCGGACAGGCATTTAGCCATGTCCGACGAGACGTCCTCGTAGTAGGCGCAGGGGCAAGGGGCGTTAAGATAGTTATAGTAGACGGAATTTTCTTTTTCATCCGAAGTTTTTTGATATTTTTTGTAGGTGGCGGCGTTGTAGTCATAGAGAGCCTCCATGGCCTTTGCCAGAGCCTGTTTGTAGGCATCCATGGAAGAGGACGGCGCGTCGCTGAATTTTTTTACGGCTGTCGCCGTATTGCTGCCGACGGCCCCCAATTGAGACAGCAGATAGAGAACGACATAGGCAACCAGCTCTTTTTGGCTGGGATCGACGCGCAGCTCCGTCTTGGCCGCATCGTTTGACGCCAGCAGGGTCCCGCCGTAATCGGGCTCGGAGATTGCCTTATTTCTCTTCGTAAAGGACGTGAAGTTGTCGGAGCCGGT
Source organism: uncultured Desulfovibrio sp. (assembly GCA_944327285.1). Classification (GTDB taxonomy): domain Bacteria; phylum Desulfobacterota; class Desulfovibrionia; order Desulfovibrionales; family Desulfovibrionaceae; genus Desulfovibrio. Next base: position 4,621 of record CALVHG010000042.1, read on the forward strand.
CTCCAGCAGAGTCAGAGCCATCTTGATTCCGGCCGAGGACCACTGCATGTCTTCTTTTGTCTTGCTGTCTTTGGCGGAACTGGACAGCGAGTCAAGAACGGACGTGGAGACGTCCTTCAGGCCCTTGCAGATAAAGGAAAACCAGGCTTCGGCGCCTGTCAGGCGTTTTGCGCTGCTGCTGTTTTTGAAACCGGATATTCGGGATTGAAACAGACCGGCCAGTTTGGTCGCGCCCACGCCCGCCGCCTCGGTATAGTGCGCCGTAGTGAGCTGCGCGCTGTCGAGAGAACCGGCGGCGATGGTCAGTCCGCTGCCGTTTGCGGTGGCAAGGGAAATCCCCTGTTTGCAGTCCGTGTCGTTGATGGTGAGCTGATTGCCGCCGGGCGTGCGCAGGCCCTGAATATTCGCATTGCCCGCGTTGGAAATGGAGCCGGTTTCGCCGTTGGCCAGCGCGCCCGCAATGACCGGCAGATCGGGGTTGCCGTCCACAAAGGACACCAGCACCTCCGTGCCGGGCAGCAGGGGCAGGCTCAGGCCGCTGTCCTTGCCGACCTGCGGCTGGGCGCGTCTGATCCAGCAGCTGGCGTTGCCGCCCGTTCTGCCGGAAAGGTCAAAGGGAAAGGTCAGTTTATAGCGCCCGTATTCGTCCGTTTCCGCCCGCGCGCCGGAGCCGTCCCCGGCCACGAAGGCGCGCAGCACTCCGGAAATATGGTTGCGCGGGGCCGTGCGCGCCGGACGATAGGGCGCGTCGGCTTCCATGCAGGTAAAGGCGTTGCGATAGTAGAGACGTTCGTCGGCGTCGCGCAGGGGAATGCCGAGGCCGAGAGAAAGGTAGGCGTTCTGACGGCCCTCGTGGGTGATTTCCGTCACCAGATAGTCGCGGTTGAAGGCGGGGTTATAATGCCTGTCCAGCCGGAATATCCGTCCCGGCCGCAGCGTGGGCGCGGAGCTTGTGCCGTGGAACAGACGCCCCCGGCAGCGCAGCTCCTGCGCGCGGATGGTCGCCAAACGGGCGGCGTCCGCGTCGTTATCCACGAATTCGTCGCTCAGGTAGACGTCGCCGAGGCCGTTGGCGTCCACGTCGGCCATGCCCACCACGGGCGTATTGGGATTGCGCCAGTCATAGCTGCGCAGCGCAACCCGGCGCGGCAGGGGCGTCTGCCTCAGCGAAAAGGTGACGATCACCTCTTCCCGGAGATCGCCTTCCAGGCCGGAGCCGGGCGCGTAGAACAACCGGGGGACGGCGTTTGTGTCATGAGATTGCGGCGCGTCCGCAAAGATGACCGTATCCGCGCCGTCTTTTTCCTCAAAGTAGAAGTAGACCCCCTGTTCTTCCATGCGCCAGCACATATAGTCATAGAGACTTTCCTGATACTGCATGGCGAATTCCGGAGCCGGGTAGCCCTGATCCGTCAGGCGAAACTCGTGCGGAAAGTGGAAGAAGGGCTGCGACGTCATCAGTTCCCGCAGGACATCTTCCAGCTTTTTGTCAAGGAAGACCGCGCTCTGCCGTATCCGGGTCAGCTTCCAGAAAGCGGGCCGCAGATGTACGGCATACCAGGCGTAGCCGTTGAAGAAACCCCGCTGTTCCACGGCCGCGGGGTAGCCCGAAAAGATCGCGGGGGCGGCGTCGCCGTCGCGCAGAATCTCGAAGCGGCAGGGCGCGGCGAGCAGTTCGGCCGTATTCACGGCCGCATCGGCGCAGACGAGATCAATATGAAAATCAAACAGGCGATGCAGCCCCTCCACGCCGCTGAAGCCTGCCACATGAAAAGGCGTTTGCGTCTGAGCCGGAGAAAAGAAGCGAAAGCGTTCAGTCAGGGCTGTTGCCATAGGTTTTTCCTTTGGTGCTGCATGCGGAGCGTGTCTTTGACAACAGAAAAGAACTTACGGGACTTCGGCGAGGAGCGGAAACGGCAAACAGGCTGCGGCAGGGCGCATGCGCGGCGCGGGGGCCGTTCACGCTCTTATTGCGATGCGTCGGACTGGGTTTCCTGCGACTTTTCCAGTTTGGCGATGCGCTCCTCCAGCTTTTTCACTAAATTTTGAGTGCGTTCCGCTGCTTCCTGTAGGCTGTCTGCCGTCTCCTTGTATTGCTGATTGAGATTCGTGTCGCTTATCGTTGCGTTGGCTCCCATAATCTTGATGGCTCCGCCTATTTCAAGAATGCCGCCCTGCGTGCCGACAATTTTTCCATTGGCAATCTGTACGTTGCTGATAGTGACCTTGTCGGAATCAATGCAGACCTCATCGGGGACACAGATGATACCCGCGTTCTTATGTCCCAGCCAGGCGCTATTCTTATCCAGAACCAGAATGGTTTCCCCGGTCAGCATTTCTATCTCGTTTTCAGACAGGGAGAGGGACGCGTTGTATTCCTCCGTCTTCTGCTGTTTCTTTTTGTAGCCGAGCCTCAGCCGCGACGGCTCAAAAACGGCTTCCGTGCAGGGTTTATCTGTATTGACAACCTGGCTTATCAGATGGAGTCTGGTATTTTCTTTGGTTGTTGTCAGGGTTAGGGCGGGAAGCTCCTCCGTCTCTTTTGCCATGAGGATGAAGCCCTCTCCCCCTTGCAGAGTAAGTTCCTTGTCGCCGAGGATGACGGCGTCCTCTTCGCTGTGCTGATAGGACCAGCGGTTGCGCCTGTACTCCAGTTCCGTCGTATCGGCAATGAAGGTCGCCTTTTTGCGGAGCTCCGAACCGTTTATTGTGTGGTCTTTGATGTTCCACTGTAGTCCGTCGATATCTTTGCCCATGAAATCGGTGGCATGGGCGCCGTCATTTATCTTGACGCCCCAGTAGGCCGCCGCATCCATGCCCTCGCGTTGCGGAGTTCCCTTCGAGATATAGGGCTTAAGCACTTTGAGCTTGTCGGCCTTTTCCCCGTCGGCGAAGCGTTGCAGCTCTCCGAGAGCGGCCTTCGTATCGCCGGAAGAATTGGCGATTTCGGGCAGGTCGCGCGTATTGCGCAGAAAACCGCGCTGGGCGTGCATGGCAATGGCATCCTGCGCCGTCATGGTGATGTTGCGATCCTGCGCGCTTAACAGAATGCCGCCCAGTTTCTTGGAGGGATTGTAGCCTCTTTTGAAAAGATACAGGCTCAGAATTTCGGGAAGCAGAGAGGACAGCGTGTTGACGAGATAGGTTCGTTCGCTCTCGTTTTTCTGCTGCGCATAGTAGGCGTCGTCGTTCCAGTTATGGTCGCAGTAGTCGCTCTTGGCCTGTTTTAATTTGTCGCGAAGCTCTTTGAGCGTCGCCGTGCCGACATGCAAGAGATCGAAATTGACTTCTTCAAAGCTCGCGCAGGGGTCGGTAAGATAGCCGTCCTTCTCTTTGTATTTTCCATACGTAATATTGTCATACTTGTAGAGCTCCTCCATGGCCTGTTCCAGGGCGGCCGTATAGTCGTTTCTGGCCTTGTCTTTCTTCTGCGCTTGCTCTGTTGCCCCCGCCTTCGCCGCTTCTACTTCCGTGCCCACGGCTATGCTGTCGGAGGCGACGCTCGGCAGCCGTCCGAGAAAATAGGGAAGGACTGCGGAAACCATGTCGCCGGCACTCGCGGAAACTTGCAGCAGCGTTTTGGCCATGCTGTCTTCGGCAACCATGGCGCCGCCGTAGGGAATAGGCGCCGTATGCAGGCCGACAATCAGATCGCCGAGCGTGTTCAGAGCGGTCGAGAGAACCTTGGCGCTTGCAGTTCCCCAGTCCAGAGCGTTTTTAGTCGCTGTGTTATCGGTGATGTGCGAGGAAAGGGAGTTTGTAACGGCCCCCGCGCTGTCGAACAGCGTTGCGCAGAAGGCCGGCCAGTAGGCGTCCTTGTCGAAACGAAACGCGCCGCTGCTGACCTTGAAGCCGCTGAGCTGGGAAAGGCCGAAGCTCGCCAGCTGCGTGCTGGCCGCGCCGGCCGCCTGGGTAATATGCGCCGCATGGAGCAGGGCGCTTTCCGTGGAGCCCGCCGCCACGGTCAGGCCGCAGCCGGTGGCGGTGGTCAGGGCGATGCCCTGTTTGTTGTCCGTGTCGTTGATGGTGAGCTGATTGCCGCCGGGCGTGCGCAGGCCCTGAATATTCGCATTGCCCGCGTTGGAAATGGAGCCGGTTTCGCCGTTGGCCAGCGCGCCCGCAATGACCGGCAGATCGGGGTTGCCGTCCACAAAGGACACCAGCACCTCCGTGCCGGGCAGCAGGGGCAGGCTCAGGCCGCTGTCCTTGCCGACCTGCGGCTGGGCGCGTCTGATCCAGCAGCTGGCGTTGCCGCCCGTTCTGCCGGAAAGGTCAAAGGGAAAGGTCAGTTTATAGCGCCCGTATTCGTCCGTTTCCGCCCGCGCGCCGGAGCCGTCCCCGGCCACGAAGGCGCGCAGCACTCCGGAAATATGGTTGCGCGGGGCCGTGCGTGCCGGACGATAGGGCACGTCGGCTTCCATGCAGGTAAAGGTATTGCGATAGTAGAGGCGCTCGTCGGCGTCGCGCAGGGGAATGCCGAGGCCGAGAGAAAGGTAGGCGTCCTGACGGCCCTCGTGGGTGATTTCCGTCACCAGATAATCGCGGTTGAAGGCCGGGCTATAATGTCTGTCCAGCCGGAAGATCCGGCCCGGCCGCAGCGTGGGCGCGGAGCTTGCGCCGTGGAACAGCCGCCCCCGGCAGCGCAGCTCCTGCGCGCGGATGGTCGCCAGGCGGGCGGCGTCCGCGTCGTTGTCCACGTATTCGTTGCTCAGATACACGTCGCCGAGGCCGTTGGCATCCACGTCGGCCATGCCGACCACGGGTTTATTGGGATTGCGCCAGTCGTAGCTGCGCAGCGCAACCCGGCGCGGCAGGGGCGTCTGCGCCAGAGAAAAGGAAACGATAACCTCTTCCCGGCGGTCGCCTTCCAGACCGGAAGCGGGCGCATAAAAGAGCGTCGGCGCGCCTCCGGCCTCGTGGGACTGCGGCGCGTCGGCAAAGATGACCTTGTCCGCGCCGTCTTTTTCTTCAAAGTAAAAATAGGCTCCCTGTTCTTCCATGCGCCAGCAGAGATAATCGTACAGGGTTTCCTGATACTGCATGGCAAATTCCGGCGCGGGATAGTCCCCGGCCGTAAGGCGGAATTCGTGCGGAAACTGGAAAAAGGTCTGGGAATTGATAAGCTCCCGCAGCACGTCTTCCAGCTTTTTTCCAAGAAAGATGGCGCTCTGGCGTATCCGGGTCAGCTTCCAGAGCGTAGGCCGCAGATGCACGCTGTAATAGGCATACCCGTTGAAAAAGCCGCGCTGCTCCACACGAGCGGGATAGCCCGAAAAGATGGCGGGGGCGGCGTCGCCGTCGCGCAGAATTTCAAAGCGGCAGGGCGCGGCAAGCAGCTTGCCCGTATCCACGGCCGCGTCGGCGCAGACAAGATCGATATGAAAATCAAACAGGCGGTGCAGCCCCTCCACGCCGGTAAAGTTTGTGACATGAAAGGGGTGCTCGGTCTCAACGGGAGAGACGAAGCGGAACCGTTCGGTCAGCGTGGTTGCCATGCGCGTATCCTTGGCTTTGTCAGTTCTGAAAGACCGGGAAATTTTTTATACGGCATTACGACTGCAAAGAAAAGGGAATCGCATGTGCCTTTCGCTGGCGTTATGTTTTTAATTATTTGATATAATTATATATAACTGATTGCATCAAAGATGATTCCGGCAGCGGCTCCTTGCTGTTTTGGGATGTCAGTCATGCGCGGGACGTCGTATTTTTCGGCATTTTCTGCCTTATTCCGCCCCCTGGCGCAGCTGTCGCAACAGGGCCAGGGCTTCGGGATCATTCCGCTCGGCCGCGCGTTGCAGCCAGAGGGCGGCCTGCGCGGCGTCGACGGGAACGCCGTCGCCCCGCAGCAGGCATAGGGCATAGTTGCGCATGCCGTCAGTTTCTCCCTGTTCGGCCGCCTTGCGATACCAGGCGGCGGCTTCAGCGGCATTGGGGGGCGTTCCCTGTCCTGTCATGAGGGCGTAGGCCAGATTGATCCGGGCCGGGCCGTAGCCGTTCTGCGCGCCGACGCGATACCAGCGAACGGCTTCGGCGGCGTCCTGCGCAACGCCGAGGCCGTTTCTGTAACATTCTCCCAGATAGTAGGCGGCAAGGGCGTAGCCCTGTTCGGCGGCAACGTGAAAAAGGCGCGCGGCTTCGGCCGGGTCCTGCGCGACGCCGTGCCCGTCAAGGTAGCATTGCCCCAGATTGGAAATGGCCGGAACGTAGCCCTGCTCGGCGGAGGCCCGAAACAGCTCCGCGGCCCGGACGGGATTTTTGATGACGCCGTCGCCGCGCATGAGAAGATTGCCGAGAGAATACTGGGCGTCGGGATAGCCCTGATCGGCGGCTCTTTCATACCACACGGCGGCTTCCGGCAGAGAGACGCGCAGGCCGCGCCCCTGTTCGCAGCAGACGCCGAGATTGTACTGCGCCGGAGCAAAGCCCTGTACGGCGGCTCTGCGGTACCATTCGGCGGCCTGCGCGCTGTTCCGCGCCGTGCCTTTGCCTTCCAGCAGCATGTTGCCCAGTTCCCATTGCGCGCGCGGCAGGCCGTTCTGAGCGGCGCGCAGCAGCAGAGGCAGGGCCTGCGCCGTATCCCGGCGAATATCCCGCAGCAGCAGCGCCGCCATACAGTCGGCCTGCGGATCCTGCGCCTGCGCGAGAGCTGTCAGCAGCGTCTGCATTTCGCTGCCGCTTGCGGAAGCGCCTTCAAGAATGGCCGTTGCCCGCGCCGTGAGCGAAGACACATCCTGCGCCGACGCGGCAGGCGCGACGCCGAACAGCATAAGAGCGCAGAACAGAGCCTGAATACGACGGATCATAGAAGTTCCTTTTTGGGGGCGCGGGGCCCGGATGCAGAGGAATGGCGGAGCGGCTGAAACGTCAGGCTTCGTCGCGCCAGCGGCGGATAGGGCTGCGGAGGCCGAACTGATCGAGCAGACGCCCGCAGAAATGGCGCAGCAGATCGTCCAGACTGCGGGGCTGGGTGTAAAAAGCGGGCATAAAGGGCATGATGACGGCGCCGGCTGCGGCAAGACGGCGCATATTGTCCAGATGGATGAGGTTCAGGGGCGTTTCGCGGGGGACGATGACGAGCGGGCGGCGTTCCTTGAGGGTGACGTCGGCGGCTCTGTGCAGGAGATTGACGCCCGCGCCGCAGGCGATGGCCGCAAGGCTGCTCATGGAACAGGGGCAGATGAGCATGCCGTCGTTACGCCATGAGCCGCTGGCCGGACCCGCGGCCATGTCGTCCGCGGGATGCACGGCATGCGCGTAGCGGGCCAGTTCGGCTGCCGAAACGCCGCCCTCCTCCTTCATGACGCGCGCCGCGCCGGAGGAAATGATAAGATGCAGCTCAATATCGGGCCGCTGCAAACTTTGGAGCAGACAGAGAGCCAGCGGCATACCGCTGGCGCCGCTGATGCCGACGATAAGTCGTCGCCTGTCGATATTCTGTGTGGGCATTGCGACTGAGGGGGAAGACTTGTGATGCGGCAGGCTGAAAAAGCGGAAGCCCCTTGCGGGGCTTTCCGAAATCTTACGGCGCTTCGTGCAGAAGAAACCTTATTTTACTGCCTTGAGAGGAAGTTGTCTGCCATAGAACCGCAAAAAATGCAAGAGTGAAGCTGGTGTATACGTTGCGCAACGTGTGTGGGGCGCGTTGCCGGAGTCGGAACGCGCTTCCGCGAACCGCTCCGACTCCGGCAAAAGTGTTTCAGAGCGTGTTGCCACTAGAGCGTTTCACCTTTGAAAAAGGTGAAACGCGAGGCGGCGGCACAGCGCCGCCCGGCCCAAAGCGAGCGGAAAAACCGCGTTTTTTCCGCGAAACGACAGGCCGTATGGTTTGAAACGCGCAGCGTTTCAAACTGAAAATGCTCTAAATTGTGCTTCCGGGGAAAGAAAAGCTCCCGTTCCGCTGTCGATGCCCAAGGTTGTCGCCTGACGGGCGCGGTCTTCGGCTGCCCGTCGGGTCGCAGGCTTCGCCGCGCAGGGGGCCGGTCTTTCCGCAAGGAAAGGCGTTTCCGTAGTTCCCTGTGCCTCATCCTTCTCCAGCGCACTTTTCCAGAGAGGGACAAAGGTCTGCGCATTTCTTCTTCAAAGGCATGCGGCAACAGGCTCTAATGCTTGATAGCTATCCTGCTTCTCTGGGCTGAGAGCTGCTGGATTTTCTGTGCCAGGGGCGGGATGGTGCCTCCCAGGGCATTCCTGTAAGAGCGTTCATCTTCATACTTCCAGAGAGGGAAACACCAGCCTGAATGGCCTTGTTCATTGTGAACGCAAAAAGCAACGACATCTATATTTTGCTTCAATTTCAGAGAAAACTGACGCACTTTTCCAATGTCGGATTCTGCATTCAGCAAACAGCCGCATTCGGATATATTCAAAATTTTTATATTGTCATCAAGTATATGCTCAACTTCTCCCAGTCTGAAGAATTCCCGTTTTTTGTGATAGGCCAGTCTCGGCTTGGAAAGCGTCATGGAATCATTGGAAAAACGACATGAGCTGTACAATATCCCGAAAGCCTTGTGCGAGAAAAGAAGGCAGCCCGCATCCGTTGTCTGCGGACATTGCTTCGTAACAGTATTTTTTAATAATTTATGCTTATCTATTTGAGATTGCAGAGGAGATGCAAAAGATACGGTATAAATATCTTCCATGTGGCATTGCGTGCATATTTCATTATTCCAGAAGAGCCAGTTTGGGGAAATGTCCTCAAATACGTCGTTAGAGAATGGTGCTATGACTTTATATTGTTGTTGCATGGGGATTTTCCTTTTGCAGAATACAGGGTATCGTTAAGATATAAAGTGCTGCGCTCTGTATACTGCTTTCTTTTGGGGATGAAACGGATACGGCTCCCGCCTGATTTCTGCCAGGGCTGCGCCTGTGGACGCCATTCGCGATACAGATGCATAAATCCTTATCAGATAATTACAGAATCGGCGGTATATTTAATAATCCGTTTCTCTTCCGGTGTCGTAAGTTGTTTCCAGATGGACAGGGGCTTATGGCGTCTATTTTAATTGTGCAGTATGGTTGTTTTATTTCTCCTTCTGGTATGAGCGTTATTGTGGATATGTATAACGAGAATATTTCAATTTGCAGGATAACCAACGGGAAAGCCTGTAAATTGAAATATTTATGACTAAATATGATTATATTGTAGCAGTATAAAATCGTGTGGGCAACTACATAGGCCATGTTTTTAGCCGTAAATAATGACAACGTTTGCAATAGTAATCACTACAATGAGTTACGGCAGTTGACTGCTGGCAGAATCAAGCGGGGCGGCGCTGGGATGTCCCTTGCTTCCCGGAGAAGGCGCTCCGGGGAGGGCGGAAAGCGAGTTCGTGCATTTTACGCGGGTTCTTGACGCCCTGCGGCGGAGGGGGGAAGGGGCAGGTATAGCAGTGCATTGTCATGCAATCGACATGCAATTGTCATCAACCGTCCAGCCCGGAGGTATGCGGATATGAAAAAACTGCTGGCTTTTCTGACGGCGGCCCTGCTGGCCCTGCCCATGACGGCGCAGGCGTGGAGCCCTGACGGCGACGTGACCGTGATTGTGGCATACAAGGCCGGTTCCGGCACGGATACCGGCGCGCGGCTGCTGGCGTCGCAGGCCGAGAAGTATGTGGGCAAGACGCTGATCATTAACAATCTGCCCGGCGGCGACGGCAAGATCGGCTGGACGGAACTCGTCAATGCCAAACCTGACGGCCGGACCATCGGCTTTATCAATCTGCCGACCTTTACCACGCTGGCCGTGCAGCCGGGGTCCACGTTCTCGGTGAGCGACGTGGTGCCCGTGTGCAATCAGCTTTCCGAAACGGGCGTGGTGGTTGTGCGCGCCGACAGCCCGTGGAAGACCCTGAAGGATCTGGTGGCGGCCTGCAAGGAAAAGGGCAAGCTGCGCTGCTCCACCAACGGCGTGGAGGCCTCTAACCACACGGCGGCCCAGCTGCTGGCGACCTCGGCCGGTTTCAACTACAAGGCCATCCCCTATGGCGGCACGGCGGATCAGCTGCTGGCCCTGCGTCAGGGCGAAGTGCAGTTCTCCTGCGCCAAGGTGGCCGACGTGGCCGCGCTGTGCTCCGGCGACAAGCCGGAACTGCGCATTCTGGGCGTGTTCAGCAAGGAGCGTCTGCCGGAATATCCTGATGTGCCCACCCTGGGCGAGCTGGGCTATTACGGCGAGTGGTACGGTTCCGCCCGCGCGCTGGTGCTGCCCAAGGGCGTGTCGCAGGAAATCGTGGATTTCTATGTGAACGCCTTCCGCAAGACCATGCAGGACCCCGCCTGCATTGAAGCGCATGCCAAGGCTGGCATGAGCCTTGACTTTAAGGACAACAAGCAGCTTGCCGAGCTGATCGCCGCGCAGGAAAAGTTCTGCCGCGACACGGTGGCGAAGCTTTACAAGAAGTAGTCTTTTCTGACGGCGGGAGGGGGCGACCTCTTCCGCCGTTTCACATCAGCCCGGACAGGCTTGTATGAAACGATCCGATATCGGCGTGACGGTCATCATTTATGCCTTCACGCTTTTTTTTCTTGTTATGACGCTGGATCTGCCGTCGGATGCACAAACCTATCCGTTGTGCCTTATCGGCGGCCTGCTGGCCCTGAACACCCTGTATCTGGCGCGCTGCCTGCTGAAGGCGCGCGGCGGCGCGGGCATTATCAATGATTTGCCTGAGGTTTTTGCCGGTTTTCAGTGGAAGCAGTTCGGCATTGTCTGCCTGAGCTGCGTGCTTTATATGGGCGTCATGGAGCTGGCGGGCTTTTATATAGCAAGCCTGCTCTATCTGGCAGGCATGCTGTGGTATCTGGGCGTGCCGAAAACGCATGTGCTGCTGACGATTACCGTCATGGCCGTTATGATTTACAGCGTTTTCAGCCTGTTTCTCAAGGTCCCGCTGCCCGTGGGCCTGCTCTTTAAGTAGGGAAGGTGCGTCATGACCGATACTCTGGCACTTATGGGCGCGGGCTTTGTGCATGCCATTGCGCCCGTCAACCTTCTGGCCATGCTCCTTTCCACTATTGTGGGCATTACCATCGGCTGCCTGCCCGGCCTGTCCGCGGCTATGGGCGTGGCGCTGCTGCTGCCCGTCACCTTCGGCATGGACCCGGCGACGGGCCTGATTGTGCTTGGCGGCATCTATTGCGGCGCGATTTTCGGCGGTTCCATCAGCGCCATTCTTATTCATACGCCGGGCACGCCCGCGTCGGCGGCAACGGCCATCGAAGGCTATCAGCTCACCCTGCGCGGCAAGGCCGCAAAGGCGCTGTTTACGGCCTGCTTCGCTTCGTTCTGCGGCGGTCTGCTGAGCTGCATTTCCCTGTATTTCTTTTCGCCGCTGCTGGCGCAGCTGGCTATGAAATTCAAAAGCCCGGAATATTTCTGGCTGTCGCTGTTCGGCCTGACCATCATTGCGGGGGTGTCGTCAAAATCCATCATTAAGGGGCTTATTTCCGGCGTGCTGGGTTTGCTGATTTCCACCATTGGCATGGACCCCATGGAAGGCGTGCCGCGCTTTATGTTCGGGCAGAGCACCCTGTATAACGGCGTCAACACCACCTGCGCGCTGATCGGCCTGTTCTCCATGTCGCAAGTGCTGATTCTGGCGGAAAAGCGCATTGTGCAGCGCCCCAGAGCCTCGGCCATGACGGACCGTTTCGGCCTGACGCGGGCGGAGTATAAGCGCATTACGCCGACCATCATTCGTTCCTGGCTTATCGGGAATATTGTGGGCATTCTGCCCGGCGCGGGCGCTTCCATTGCCTGCTTCATGGGCTATAACGAAGCCCGGCGCTTTTCAAAGCATAAGGATGAATTCGGCAAGGGCTCCATCGAGGGCGTGGCCGGTTCCGAAGCCGCCAATAATGCCGTGACGGGCGGTTCGCTGATTCCTACGCTGACGCTGGGCATCCCTGGCGAATCCGTGACCGCCGTGCTCATGGGCGGACTGATTATTCACGGCCTGCAACCGGGCCGGAGCTGTTCACCACCTATGCGGGCATGACCTATACGTTCTTTGCCGGTTTTGTGCTGGTGCAGTTCTTCATGCTGGGCGTGGGCGCGTTGGGCTGCCGGGGCTTTGCCCATATTGCGCGCCTGTCCGACGCCATTCTGATTCCTTCCATCTTTCTTTTGTGCGTGGTCGGTTCTTACGCCATTCACAATAACGTGGTGGAGGTCGTCATCATGCTGATTTTCGGCGTGATCGGCTATCTGGCGCGTAAGTTTGATCTGAATGCGGCGGCCATCGTGCTTGGGCTGATCCTCGGCCCCATCGGGGAGCGCGGCCTGCGGCGTTCGCTGCTTATCAGCGACGGCGATCCTTCCATCCTCTTTTCCACGCCCCTGTGCTGGGTGCTGATTGCCCTGTGCGTGGTGGGCGTTCTTTCGCCGCTGCTCATGGAGCGCATGGAACGTCGTATGCGGGAAGGCATGGAAAGCTGACGCGCGCACGGCGGAAGGAAGAGTTTATTTGAATGTGAAGGCCCCCCTTATCTCTGCTCAGAGATAAGGGGGGCCTTCACTTCGGAAAAACGAGTTAGGGCGTTTCACCTTTGAAGAAAGTTAAACGCGGGCGGCAGTACAGCGCCGCCCGGCCCAAAGTGAGCGGAAAAAACGCATTTTTCCGCGAAACGACAGGCCGTATGGTTTGAAATGCGAAGCATTTCAAACTGAAAATGCTCTAGCGGCAGGACTCATTATCAAGAGCTGCCTTTCTGTGGGATAATATATAAAAAACAATATATCACTAAATGTTATAGAAACGCCTATTTTTACCTGCCAGCATATTATGTGCGGGTTTTGGGGAAGATGGGGGAGTTTGAGGGGGAAGAAAACCCTTTTTGCCGCAAGATCGCGTGCGCGGCAGCAAAACGAGGTAGAAAGCAGGGAGGAGGAGAGGGATGCAGGCGATTTTATTAGATTTCTTCAAGTGATTTCTGGCATTATCCAGAAATACTGTCAAAATTCTCTTTGACCTTTTCTAACCGCCCGTTTTCCCAATCGTAAAAAATAACCTTCGGGTTGGCAAGCCCAAAGGTCAAATTTTTATGGGAGACCTGTCATGTCGAAACAATACAGGGTCAAAACGGAATACGAAGGCGTCTATCTCCGCACCTGCGCCCGCAGGATTCTGCCGGACGGAACGCACGATCAGTGCTATGACATCACCTTCAAGTCGGACGGCGTACACATCTGGGAAAAGGCCGGATACGTGTCCGAGGGCTTCACGCTCGAAGACGCCGTGAGATACCGGGCCGAACGGAAAGCCTTGCTATCACAGCCCCGCCCTTCGGTCAAGAACATCCCGACCATCAATCAGATATGGAAGCGCTACTGCCGGCGCTACCCCGACGCGCGAAAATCCATCTACGCCTATATCGACCGCAAATTCGGCGAAACCAGAGCCTGCGACATCACCCCGGACGATCTGGATTCCTTCAGGGAAGAGCTCGCCCGCATTCCTCTTGCCGAGTCCGCCATCCAAATCATCGTCTACCAGCTGATCAGAATCGTGACCAAGGGCGTGGAATGGTGCATGGTCTCAGAGAAAAACGCTCCCATCGCCCGCCCCAGGGAGCGTAAAATCACGCGCCGTATCAAGACCGATCACACGGGCGTCTATTTCCGCGAAGCCCAGCGCCGCATCCAGGCCAACGGCAAACCCGACATCTGCTGGGACATCCACTACAAGCTCCCCAACGGGCGCGATCAGTGGGAAAAGGTCGGCTGGGTTTCCGAAGGCTATACCGTCAAGGACGCCGTTGAGCTCTACGGAATGCGCATCAAGGCCCTGCGACACCCGGAGCTCCAGTCCGCGCAGCCTCCGTCCGCGTGCGTCGGCGGCACCATCGGCGAACTCTGGAAAAAGTACGAGGAACTCTGTCTGCCCAATCAGAAAGCCCCCGGCGTCGCCCAGACGGCCTACCGATACATAAAGAAACGCTTTAACAATGTTCACGCGACCCGGATTTCCCGTCTGGACATGGAACAGTTCCGGGAAGAGCTCCTTGCCGCGGGGCTCTCGAAAGCCTATGTCAATGCCATCGTCAAGATTCTTGGCGCTCTCATCAACAAGGGCGTGGAATGGGGCGTCCTGGGCTCCATGCGCTCTCCCACAAGCAAGATGGGGCTTCGCGGCGCGGACAATCCCCGCGAACGCTTCCTCACCCGCAACGAAGCGCTTCGTCTCCTTGACGGACTTTCCCTTGTTTCCCCGGAAGTCTGCCTGATAGCCGAGACCTCCCTGCGCACCGGCATGCGCATCGGCGAAATCCTGAACCTTAAAGTCGCGGATGTCGACATCAGGGAGAAAATCGTCTACGTCGACGGCAAGACCGGCAAGCGGCAGGCATACCTGCCGGACGACTTCGCCGCCTTTTTCGCCCGCATTCAGGACAAAAAGCCCGACGACTACGTGTTTTCCCATCCGTCAGGCGCTCCCATATCCCGCGACGTGACCATCCGCGCCTTCACAAAGGTCGTGAACGCGATGGGCCTGAACGACGGCATCACGGATTCCGCCCAGAAAGTCGTCTTCCATACCCTGCGTCACACCTTCTGCTCCTGGCTCGCCATCCGGGGCGTGCCGCTCTATACCATCGGCAAACTTGCCGGGCACAGCAAGCCGGACATGACCCAGCGCTACGCCAAACTCTCCCCCGATGCCAAGCGCGAGGCCATTCAGCAGATCTCCACCTTCCTGCACCCCGATCATATCCCTTCCAATGGCGCCACAATCACCGTGCACTGCGATCCGGACCTCTACCGCTGGTGCCGGGGAGACCCGACGGCCATCACAACAGCCCTTCGCCACCTCATGCGTCTTTGCCCGACGCCTGAGGCCGTCAGCTCCCTTCAGTAGTTCAACCCTTCGCTTCGCTTACGGGGGCAAAGGCGGGGGTGCGCGTAACGCGCATCATCCCCGCCGGCCCCGCGTCGCCTGTGCCGCGTCCGCTTGTGCAGCTCCGCGCGGCTTCGCCGTGCTCGCTTCCGCGCCCCGCTCCTTGCGCCGTCATGGATGATTCCCCCTCCCTCTCAGAGCCCCTCTGTGGGCTTTGCCCACCCGCGCGGTGAACATGTTTCCGGATACCCGTGAAAAACATGTCCACCGCGCGAAGCTGGACAAAACTCCAAGGGAGAAAACAGGATGACCACCAAGACCACCACCGCCGAACGCATGGCCCGCAAGATGATTGAAAGCCGCACCACCGTCAGCCTGTGCGAGATGTTTGAAGCCACCAACAGCACCAGCGACGAAAAAATCATGGAAGAAACGATGGTTCGCGGCTGGATCATGGACGAGCTGCAAAAGCGGAACGCGGACGCCTTCGACCGCTGGATGGACTGCGACGACATGGAACTCATAGACTTTCCGAGCCGCTTCTTTCTTGCCCCTGCAATGATATAACCGCACCAAAGGCCGCCCGTCGGCGGCCTTTGACCCATCTCCCCAAACACGATACAAACAGACAGGAGGCCCGACATGACCAGCACGACCTTTGACAGCCTCGGCTACTTCGAGAAGCTCAAGGAGGCCGGAGTGCCCGAAGCGCAGGCGCGGGTACAGGCGGAAGCCATGCGCCAGCAAGCGGAAGCGCAGCGCGCCGCCCTGCAAACAGCGCTGGACAGATACGACGAGGCAAGCCGCCGAGAGCTTGCTACCAAGGGGGATCTCCGCGAAACAGAGCTTCGCCTACAAGCAGAAATTGAACGGGTTCGTGCCGAACTCAAGACAGATATTGAAAAGATCAAGTACGATCTCCTCAAGTGGCAGATTGGCATTGCGCTGGCTGGCTTCGGAGGACTTGCGGCCATCATGGCAAAGGGCTTCGGCTGGCTCGGTTTCTGATTTTTCTCCCTCAAACAGTCTCTTGCAAGGGTGGCAGGGCAACCTGCCGCCCTTCTTTTTCTCGACAGCCAGAGGGCGGCCTTCGCCGCCCGTCCCTCCGCTTCACTTACGGGGGCAAAGGCAGGGGATGCGCGTAACCGCGCATCATCCCCGCCAACTTTTCATCGCGCTTTCGATGCAGCGCGACAAGTTCAATTCCTTGGCAGCAAGAACTTCATCAAATGGTTCTCTGTCATAGCCGCGATCCCCGATAATTCTTCGAGGCGTCTTTATCTCCCCCAAAAATAAAAATTTAGCTCCCTCAAGGTGTACTTGTAATTCATTGAAATTTATGACATAATTTTTATTAAAGATACTCACAACCAGTTATAATCTTGGGAGATAGTCAGGAGCAATGTCAAATATTACAAGTCCTCTCCGCTATCCTGGCGGAAAATCTTCCCTCACAAAATTCCTGGCTGATGTGTTGGCGGTTAACCAACTATCAGGCTGTACATTTATCGAACCTTTTTGTGGGGGGGCTGGAGCTGCCCTCAACTTACTTTTTTCTGGAACAGTCTCAAAAATAATTATTAACGATGCCGACTTTTCCATATATGCGTTCTGGTATTCAATTTTAAATAACACAGAACAGTTTATAGAATGCATATATAATACTCCTATTACCATTGAAGAATGGTATATTCAAAAAAAAATATATACAAATTCTAAAGATATCTTTAAACGCGGATTCGCGACATTCTATTTAAATAGATGCAATATTTCAGGAATACTAAAGGCAAACCCTATTGGAGGTATTCATCAAACAGGAAAATGGAAAATAGATGCAAGATTTAATAAAGACAACTTAGTTTGCAAGATAAAATCTATTGCATCAAAGCGTGATAATATTAATGTATTTTGCCTTGATATATTTGATTTTCTAAATAAACTTAATTTACATTATACAGAAAATTTTTTTATCTACTTCGATCCTCCATATTATAAACATGGACCTAAGCTATATATGAATTCTTTTAATAATGAGCAACATCGTCAATTGGCAGACTTTTTAAAATGTAGTCATAGCAATTCATGGATTATGACATATGATGATACTGAGTATATTCGCTCTGCATATTCTTATGCAAATATTGAATCCTTCAGTTTAAACTATTTTGCACATAAGGCAAAAAAGGGAGTTGAGTTACTTATCTATCCTCAAGGATTAGTAGTTCCCTTTCTTCCTAAACCTAACTATGGTCTTGCCGAACATGTGCAATGAAATTATTGGCCCAAGCCGTGAGAAGAGAGATTTCATTAAGGCCATCAATTTTATCTGATAATATATTATTTCTTTTTCTTTCTAAAACTTGATATATATAAAAAGGTATGCGATATCGTGAAAAAATTAATCCAAACCTAATAGATTCTTGCTGTATTCTTATTTTTAAAGCCTCTATACCATTTTTATGCTCTACTTGATGCCATGGACAAAATGGTATAAAAATACCTCTTATATATTCTTTTGATGGTGGAATTTTAAATAAAGAAAAAATATATTCAATTTGATTTTTGGAAAGTTCTTTTTGATCATAATTACATCCAGACGCAACTTGACCATAAAAAAATAATTTTCCTGGTAAATTATCATTCATTTCTTTGTATGTAATAATATCAATTTCACCATCTTTTATAGAAATATTACTACCAATTAATGGAAATTCATGCACTTTTCCCTCTCTAATCTTGTCTTCAAATGCATTTTTTATAGCATCAAAGAATCCTGAGCGATCCGGTCTGGGAAAACCAAACCAAATTGAATTTGCACAAAAGTACCCACTTGAGGCAATAGTAGAAATCAACTGAAATAGACGCCTTTCCTCACTTGTAATCTCATAATCTGTAAGTTGAGTTTCTGCTATAGAAAGATGAAGACAAAGCAAATATGATGCTTGTTCTTCAGTCAATGGCTCCTTCAGTGCTATGCCTAAATCTGTAAGAGTAAAAGGGTAAGATTCCGAAAGGAATTGAATACGCTTTTTTATTTCTTCAAAAATTATATTTGGAGTTTCTTCATTTAACCTTTCTATATTATCATCTTCCTCATCTCCGAACTCTTCTTCCCAAGCACGGGGGAGCTCTGAAAAGCTTGCATTCCCCGCAAGTATTGCACGAAATTCTAGCCAGTCGGCCAAAATAGCTTTACTGCCCGATGGTTGAGGTGTAATCAACATTTTCTTACTCTTCCAATAGCAAAACTATTTGTTAAAAATGGAATTTAAAATTGAAGGGTTTTCTTTTAATTGAGTAATTAGCACCTCCAAAATTTTACTTTGATTTACATTACTATCTTCTTTTATCAGCAGTTGGTACACAGACTCTGTTGTCTTTTTTAACTGTAATGCAAGTTCTTGAGTATCTTCATCTATATTTATAACATCAGAAGAATATCCAAGAGCCTCTTTTGCATTAAATAATGCTGCAACAAGAGAGTCCTTTAAGGCAATTCCAGGAGAAATTGTTTGCTTGATAGCTTCATCTAAGTCGTTTCTACTTTCTAGGACTGCTAATGCCCGGGAATGAGAAAGTACGGTTCCCAGATTTTTAATATCAGGATTTTGACTTTTAATAACAGGCCTAATATCATCAGATTTACTTCCATAAATCCAATGTAAAACCTTTTCAAGGCGTGACAAATTTTCTGCAGGTACAGGATTTTTTAGTACATTCTTTTGAAGACCTAAATATTGCTGATACTCTTTTCGAGTAAGAGCTGTATACAGATGAGAGAAAGGAAAAACTTTTAAGCTTGAATGGCGATCTTCTATATAAAAAATTCCTTCTTCAGATGCCTGTTCCAAGACAGTCATACCAATAATCATCTTTTGAATAGTGTTGTGAGTATCTCCGATCATTTTTGAAATTTGATCTATTGGATACTTCTTTTTATATAAATTAAGAACAAATCTTGCTTTTGCTATAGAATCCCATTTATGAGGGCCATTAATATGTTTAAAGCCAATATATGCGAGTCCATCTTTTTCATTTTGAGCTTCATGTACAAGTATTTTATCAGTAGTTGCAAAAATGCGACTTTCTATTTTGGGCAGATTTATACCACATTTTCTTGCGAGTTCATTATTTCTTAAAAGCTTAATCGCTGCAAGCCTACGATTTCCTTCAAGAACCTTATATTTTCCATGATCAATCTTTTGAATATATAGTGGTTCTATATTTAAATATCCATTTTCAGCAATAGATTGAAGAAGCTCATTTAAATCATATTGAGCTAGAGCTCGTATAATGTCCTCTTCTGTTGTCAGCTCTATGCCAGAGTATTCTTCAGGCAACAACCGGGGATTATCCTGATCCAAGACAAGCTCTTCAGGGGACAAATAGAAGATATGATTTTCCACATCAGAGGAAGTGCTCATAACAGCTCCAGCAAAAATTTCTTTTCTTTTTTCTGCCTCAAAAAAATTTTCTTGTACAGTCTCCACTTTTCTAATTTCGCTCCAGGGAACAAAGGTGGGGGGGTGCGCGTAACCGCGCATCATCCCCGCCAACTCATCGTCGCGCCGGCCACGTCCGCTTGTGCAGCTCCGTGCGGCTTCGCCGTACTCGCTTCCGCGCTCCCGCGTCCCGCTCCTCAAGTTGTCATGGATGATTCCCCCTCCCTTCCAGAGCCTTTCTGTGGGCTTTGCCCACCCGCGCGTTGAATACGTCTCCAGCGCCCCGCGAAAGACGTATCCAACGCGCGAAGTTG
>CALVHG010000043.1 GCA_944327285.1 uncultured Desulfovibrio sp.
AAAACCGCGTTTTTTCCGCGAAACGACAGGCCGTATGGTTTGAAATGCGAAGCATTTCAAACTGAAAATGCTCTAATAGTTGAGTGGGCGGGTTTTGGGGAAGATGGGGGAGTTTGAGGGGAAAGGAACTCCTTTTTGCCGCGAGCAGCGACCCAACGGGTGGCCGAAGGCCGTGCCCGTCAGGCGACAACCTGACGGGCATCGACAGCAGAGCAAAGGGGGTCCTTCCCCCTCAAATAAAGACAATGCGCTGACTAGGCGTCGTGCCAGCCAAGGAACATCTTGTAGGCGGGGTTGTCGGACTCGTCGATATAGGGATAGCCCATTTTTTCCACGCGGGCGAGGAAGGTCTCGAAGGCCGCCTGTTTTTCCTCCGGCACTTCCATGCCGAACAGTACCCGCCCGTAATCCGCGCCGTGGTAGCGGTACTGGAACAGGGTGCAGTTAAGCGGGGTTTCCATGGCGTCCATGAAGTCCATAAGCGCGCCGGGCCGTTCGGGGAAGAAGAAGCGGATCAGGCGTTCATTGGTCAGGTGGGGCGCATTGCCGCCGACCATGTGCCGCAGGTGGATCTTGGCCAGTTCGTTATCGGTGAGATCCAGAGCCTGGAACCCGGCCTTGCGCAGGTCTTCTATGACGGAGGCAATTTCGTCGCGGCTCTTGATGTCGATGCCGACCATAACGCGGGCCTTTTCGGGGTCGGCAAAACGGGTGCACAGCTCGGTGATATTTCTGTTGCCGATGACGGTGCAGAGCTTGCGGAAGCTGCCGACCTCTTCGGGAATAGTCACGGCAAGGAAGGCTTCGCGATCCGCGCCGATCTTGGCGCGATCCACCACATGGCTGAGGCGGTCGAAGTTCATGTTCGCGCCGCTGACCACGGACACGAGGGTGGCGTCGCGGATGTTGCCCGCGGCTACATAGGCGCGCAGCCCGGCCAGCGCCAGCGCTCCGGCGGGCTCGGCAACGACGCGAGTGTCTTCAAAAATATCCTTGATGGCGCCGCAGATGGCGTCGGTGTCCACAGTGATGATGTCGTCGAGCAGATCGCGGCAGAGAGCGAAGGTCTCGTTGCCCACAAGTTTGACGGCAACCCCGTCGGCAAACAGGCCCACGCGGGAAAGCTCCACGGGATGCCCGGCCATGATGGAAAGGCGCATGGCGTCGGAATCCGTAGGCTCCACGCCGATGACGCGGATATCGGGGCGCAGGTTCTTGATATAGGCGGCAATACCGGCAGCCAGTCCGCCGCCGCCGATGGGCACGAAAACCGCATGAATGGGATCGGGGTGCTGCCGCAGAATTTCCATGCCGATGGTGCCCTGTCCGGCGATGACGTCGGGATCGTCGAAGGGCGGGATAAACACGTAGCCTGTCTGCTGAATAAGATCCAGCGTATGACGCCAGGCGTCGCTGAACGATTCGCCATAGAGCACGACCTGTCCGCCGAGGCGGCGCACGGCATCGACCTTGATGGCGGGGGTCGTCATGGGCATGACAATGACGGCTTCGCAGCCGAGTTTTTTGGCGGAAAGGGCCACGCCCTGGGCATGATTGCCTGCCGAGGCGGCGATAACGCCCCGGCGCAGCTCGTCGGGGGAGAGGCGGGCCATTTTATTGTAGGCGCCGCGCAGCTTGAAGGAAAAGACGGGCTGGGCGTCCTCGCGTTTGAGCAGAATGCGGTTGCCGAGACGCCGGGAAAGATTGACCGCTTCTTCAAGCGGCGTTTCCTGCGCCACGTCATAGACGCGGCTCAGAAGGATTTTTGTCAGATATTCGCTGTGCGTATCCATAACGGGGTCCTGAAAGCTGTTGGACAAAAAAGAGAGAAAGATTCTGTATATACCTCTTTGCACAGGGGCACAATGCCTGCGGCCTGATCATGGCGGATCGGGAAAAAAGCATTGACGTCATGCCTTGCCCATTGCAACATAAACCGCAATTCTTGTCGCCGAACGCCGAGTTACCGACAGGACATGTTCCTGCCGGGACTTGGATATTGTCTTTTCGTCCGCATGGGAGAATCCAGGTGTACGATCAAATTTTGGATGAAATTCCAGAGCTTATCTATATAGTTGAAGATGGAAGCTATAATCTTCTGTACGCCAACAAACCTTTGCAGGATATTATAGGCGATAGCAATTACCAGGGGAGAAAATGCTACGCCTATCTCCAGGGCTTTTCCCAGCCCTGTCCTTTCTGCATGCGCGACAAGCTGACGAAGGAGCAGTTTCATGTCTGGGAACATTATAATGAAAAGCTGAAACGCTATTACCAGATTAAGGAAAAGCTCATTCTCTGGCAGGGACGGGAAGCCCGGCTGGAGATAGCCTTCGACATTACCGAAGGCACACGGCAGCGCAAGCAGCTGGTTTCGGCCCTGAGTACCGAGAGTTTTATTGCCCAGTGCGCCCGCACGCTCTATGAGAACGACGATTTGTCGTCCGCAATGACTGATGTGCTGTATATGCTCGGCACGCAGTGTTCCGCGGAGCGGACGCGCATTTTTGAATTGCTGGGCACGCCTCTGGAGGTTCCTGTCGGCGATACCAATATGGTCATGAAGCTGGCGGGGCGGGAAATACGCTGCACCTATGAGTGGCTGCACCCCGAAAAGGCGGATACGTCGTTGAGCAACCCCTTTGCCCAGCTGCCTATGGAAGCCTTTCAGCAATGGTTCCCCCTGTTTCGCCAGCACCGGCCGGTCGTCGTCAATTCCCCCGATGAGTTGGAGGGGCAGGCCTCTCCCCTCTACAATCTGATGATCGAAGACGGCATTCGCTCCCTGTTGATTTTTCCTTTGAGTCTCGATCACCGCTATATCGGCGCCTTCAGCATCATTAACTTTGATCCGCAGGCCATGAAGGATGCCTATGGCGTGCTGGATACCCTGAACTATTTTCTTGCCTCCGCCATCCTGCGGCGCAATACCCTTCAGGAACTGGAAAGAATCAGCCTGATGGATCGCCTTACCGGGCTTTATAATCGCAATGCCCTTATACATCATGCCGAACATCCCCCCAGAGGGAGCGTCGGCATTGTTTATCTGGATCTCAACGGGCTTAAGATTGTCAACGATACGGAAGGCCATACCAAGGGCGACGAAATGCTGCGCACATCGGCGCGCATGCTGCAGGAGCATTTTCCCCGCGCCCGCTGTTACCGCGTCGGCGGCGACGAATTTGTCGCTCTCTGGCACGGCGTAGGGGACAGGGAGTTCACTGCCGCCGCGGAAGTGCTGCGGGAAGCCTTTGGCAACGGCAAGGCTATCAGCGGCGCGGTAGGCGCTATCTGGAGCGATAACACAGATCGTCTTCTGGAGAATATCAGCACTGCGGACGCCCAGATGTACAGCGCCAAAAAGGCCTATTACCGGCGGCAAATTAACCCGGACATCATAGATCGCCGACTTGATGACGCGGTTCTTGCGCTCGCCAGCGAAGCCAGGGTGCGGCACTCTTTGCGGCATGGCGAATTCCGTCCCCGCTGGGCCCTGCGCAATGAAGCCCCCAACCACACCTTTTCCAGCCTGCTGCTGGAAGCGGACTTCATTCAGAACGGAACGACCTTTGACCCCGGCGTGTTCCTTGGCATCCTCGAAGAAGCCGGACACACGCATTTGCTCGATCGTTTCCTGTTCTTCTGCGCGTGTCGGCGTCTGGCCTCATGGCAGAAGGAAAATATTCCCAGCGTCCCTCTTCACATGTTTCTTTCCACCCATACCCTGCATCGTCCCCACGTCCTGCAGGAAATGGACAGGGAACGCAAAGCGATGAACATTTCCACGGACTGCCTGCGGCTGCATCCTCTCACGAAGGTTACGGATGCGGCCGGGCGCGACGGCGTCGCCCTGTTGCAGTCTCTGGGCTATCATGTCGGCGATGCGCCGGACCCGGCTCTCCCTGAGCTGGATACCTTCCTTGCCGCCGGACTCAAGGCACTGAATATTGACGAAGGCGGCGCGCGCAACCTTCTGTGCCATCCTCATGCGGTCAGCCTGCTGCGTTTGTTGCTGAGCCTTTGCCGCACGGATGAAGCGCCTGTTATTCAGCATTTCTGTCTGAACTGCGATCGCATTGCTTTGCCATCGTCGCAGGCCTTTTCCGATCAGGAGCTGGACTGTTTCATGGCGCGGCAGCGCGGAAAGTAAGCGGCGGGTCGTCAAAAAAACGACCTTATTCTGCCTTCTGCTTTTTTTGTTTAAAAAAATAAGTAAAAACAGGATATTGTAAAAAAGGTACGATTGTTGCTTCCAGATGTCATGGAAAGAACGCTTTGCGTTTCGCCGTTCGTGCGCATCTCCGGTCCGCGCCTTGGAAAGGCTGTCGCGCCGGGAAGCGCACGCTTCCGCCATCGACATTCACGACCCGGACGGCGCATGTCGTCACGGCGATGACATTTCCGTTGTCGGCTCTTCCCTGCCGGCGACGGAGGAGGCGTCATGAATCATTCTATTTTTACAGTATCTCCTTCCGCGGACGATAAGAAGAGCCTGCCCTCCGCCGCCAGAGGGCAAAACCGTCAGAACGGTATTGCCACGTTTGCCAACATCATGGCGACCGCCAGAGAAAAAGGCGAGCAGAATGCGGCCATGGGCGATTCCTCCCGGCTTGTGCTGGCCGGGCGCAATCCCAGCGACGTTGCGCGGGCCCACGTTTTCAGCAAGGCGCAGGCGGACATGCGCCGTACTAACGCGCTGGAGCGGCTGGCCGACACCATGAGCCCGGACGGGACTTCGTCGCTGGCGCTGGCCGGCGGCATGAATACGGCGCGGCAGTTGCAAAACATGGCCGCCATGGGTGACATTGACATGCCTGACGGCGGTCCCCGCGCTATCCGGGAGCTGCAACGCTGCGACTACATCCGCACGCGCACGGTAACGGATGCAGCCCGGCATCAGGCCCGCGTCGCCTCGCTGCGCAGACGGCGCGGCGAAGATAACGGAGAAGGCATCGGCGGGCTTTCTGCGCAGTTTGAATCGGGCAGCGACGGTATTGCGGCCATCGGTTATGACCGTACGGGCGGCACCTCCTACGGCAAGTATCAGATTGCGTCGCGCGTAGGCAGCATGACCGCCTTCCTGAACTTCCTTGACGATGAAGCGCCGGATATTGCGGAACGCCTCCGCTCCGCCGGCCCTGCCAATACCGGCAGCCGTAAGGGTGCCATGCCTGAAGAATGGCGCGCCATCGCGGCCGAGCAGCCGGATCGCTTCGGTTCCCTTCAGGAGAATTTCATTCTGGAAAGCCACTACAAGCCCGCGCTGGAAAGCATCGGGGAAAATACCCGCCTCGATGTGGGCCGTCTTTCCCGCGCCATGCGCGAAGTCATCTGGAGTACCGCCGTGCAGCATGGCCCCGCAGGCGCGGCGCGTCTCTTCGGCAAGGCTGACGACATGAGCGGCGCCGCCGACAGCGGCTATGAAAAGCGGTTGATCCGTAACCTCTACGCCCTGCGCGCCGGGCAGTTCGGCTCCTCGGATGCCAGCGTCCGCGCCGCCGTGGGCAACCGCTTCAAGAAAGAAGAAGTCCTTGCCCTCAATATGCTGGGTGGCGGCGGCAGTGACAGCAACCTTGCCTAGAGGTGAGGTGGTAACGAGAGGTTGATGACTGGGGGAGGGGAACCCCTCATCTCTGCTGTCGATGCCCGTAGCTTCCTTCGTCGCAACGGGCACGGCCTGCGGCCGCCATCCGGTCGCTGCTAGCGCGAGAGGGGTTCCCCTCCCCCAGACCCCCGCCCCTCCCCAGCGCGCTTTTATCGGAACGCTGGGGTGTTACGGCAGCTTTGTCGCCTGTGCTCCGGTCATCGTCCCCCGATATCTTGAACAGAAAAGCCCTCGGAAGCTTGCGTTGCTTTTGGGGGTGTTTTTGTCTGGGAGTTGTTACGGGTGCATGAGACTACGGGCATCGAATGCAGAGAGATTATCCCGTGCGCTTTTAGAGCGAGCGGAAAAACAGCGCTTTTTCCGCGAAACGACAGGCCGTATGGTTTGCAACGCGCAGCGTTTCAAACTGAAAATGTTTTCTATGGCCTGCGCTCCGGTCGCCGTCTCCCGATGTCCTGAATAGAAAAGTCCCCGAAAGCGTTCGCCGCTTTCGGGGACTTTTGTCGTTTTTCGGCGTGGTAAAAGAAAAATGTTTTGCCGTTTTTGTGCTTCCGGGGGACGGTTGCTGATGGAAAGCGCGGATGTTGCCGCAACGTTTCATTTTCCAGATGAAAGCGCGTTGGGGGAAGGATGGGGGGCTTGGGGGGAAGGGAACCCCCTTGCGCGCTAGCCAAGGGGGTTCCCTTCCCCCCAAAAAATCCCCCGACTACTCCTGATGCTTGCGATCCAGCTCTTCCTGAAGCCGGGTATGGGCGACGGACATGAAGAGCTTCACGCGGTTGAGCTGATTGGCAAGGCTGCTGCCGGGGTCATAGTCCACGGCCATGAGGTTTGCCTTGGGGCGTTGCCGCTTGAGTTCCTTCATGACGCCCTTGCCGGTGATATGGTTGGGCAGACAACCGAAGGGCTGGAGACAGAGAACGTTATTGACGCCGTGATCAATGAACTCCAGCATTTCCGCAGTCAGCAGCCAGCCTTCGCCGGCCTGATTGCCGCAGGAGATGATGCCTTCGATACTGCGGGCGAGATCGGAAATCCGCGCCAAGGGCAGGAATGGGCTCCCTTCCAACGCCTTGCGCATGTGGCGGCGCAGTGATTCCACTCGTTTGATAATGAACCAGCTGCTCAGGGCGGGCAGGAATTTGCCGCCCAGATGACGCCAGCTGTAGACCGGATCCAGGAAGCAATAGAGGAAGAAATCGGCAAGATCGGTGGAAACAGGCTCGCCGCCTTCTTCCATAATGCTGCGCGCCACATTGTTGTTGGCGTCGGGGTGATACTTGAGCAGAATCTCGCCCACAATGCCGACCTTGGGACGCGGCACGCCGTCCAGCGGCACAGCGGCGAAGTCCTGCACGATGTCGCGCATATGGCGCTTGAACTGGCCGATGTCGCCGGCGGCGACAACTGTGCGGGCTCTGGCGATCCAGTCCGAGAGCAGATCGTCGGCCGTGCCGCGACGCGCTTCGTTGGCGCGCACGTGCATGCTGACGCGCTGCAGAATGTCGCCATAGAGGCAGGAGACAATCAGTTTCTGGAAAAGCCCCAGAGACATCTTGAATCCCGGCTGCTCCAGAGAGGAACCGCTGGTCAGAGCCAGCACCGGCACATTGGGGAATCCGGCTTCGCGCAGCGCTTTGCGCAGCAGGGCCGTATAGTTGCTGGCGCGGCAGGGCCCGCAGGTCTGCGCCAGCATGAGGGCCGTTCGCGCGGGATCATAGTCGCCGCTGCGCAGGGCTTCCAGAAGCTGCCCGATAACGACAATGGCCGGATAGCAGGCGTCGTTGTGCACATAGGCCAGACCCGTTTCGATGGCCTGCGGACTGACGGACGGCAGGACGGCAAGGCGGTAGCCTTCGCTGGTGAAGGCGCTTTCGATAATACGGAAGTGCAGGGGAGCCATCTGCGGGGCCAGAATGGTATAGCTTTCGCGCATGCTGCCCGTAAAGATGGGAACCCGCGGACTCGCGGAGGGCGCGGGGGGCTGGAGGCCGCTTTCTTCCCGGCGTTCCCGCACGGCGGCCAGCAGGGAGCGGATGCGGATGCGGGCCGCGCCCAGCGACGCGCCTTCGTCGATTTTGATCAGCGTGTGCAGCCGGTTTCCCTCGGCCAGCGTTTCGGCCACCTGATCCGCGGTAATGGCGTCCAGCCCGCAGCCGAATGAGGTCAGCTGCACCAGCTCCAGCAGGGGATTGTTGCGCACGAGAGCGGCGGCCCGATACAGGCGGGAGTGATAGCGCCACTGATTCACGACGCGCAGAGGCTCGTCCAGCGAACCCAGATGTGCAATGCTGTCCTCGCTCAGGACGGCCGCGCCCAGAGAGGCGATATATTCGGGCAGTCCGTGATGCACCGCGGGGTCCACATGGTAAGGACGGCCGCAAAGGACAATGCCGAGCCCCCCCGTGCGTTCGACCTCCGCCAGCACGCGCTCGCCTTCGGCATGGAGGGCGGCTCGGTAGTTCTGCTGCTCCTGTTCCGCCGCCCTGACGGCGGCGCGCAGTTCATTTTTGGGAATATCCAGCAGCTCATGCAGCACTTGCACCAGTTTTTCCGGCGCTGCCAGCGACACAAAGGGCGTATAAAGCTCGGTGCCGCTTTCCCGTAACTCGTCGGTGTTGAGCCGTATGACTTCGGGATAGCCGGAAACGACAGGGCAGTTATAGCGGCTGTCTTCAGAAAGGCTTTCGCGCGGCAGGCAGGGATAAAAAATGCGCCTGACGCCCTGACGAATCAGCGCCGTCACGTGCCCGTGCGCCATTTTAGCCGGATAGCAGACGGTCTGCGAGGGCATGGAGGAAAGGCCGAGGTCAAAGACCTCCTTGCCCGACGTGGGCGACAGCTCCACGCGGAAACCCAGCGTCGTGAACAGCGTAAACCAGTAGGGATAGTGCTCGTACATGTTGAGCACGCGCGGAATGCCGATGCGGCCGCGCGGCGCGTCTTCTTCCGGCAGCGGCGTATAGTCGAACAGGCGCTGATTCTTCCATGCGTACATATTGGGCATGGGTTCCGCGTGGTGGCTGTCCGACTGCTCATAATGCGCGCCGCCGCGCTCGCAGCGATTGCCCGAAACAAATTTGCGACCGTTGGAAAAGGTGTGCAGCGTCAGGCGGCAGTGGTTGCCGCAGCCGCGGCAGCGCAACTGTCGCGTGGTTGCCGACAGAGAACGCAGCGTGGCGGATTGCAGGGGAGGCGGGGTTTCGCCCTCCTGGCGTTCGTGACGGCGCAGGGCAAGCAGGGCCGCGCCGTAAGCGCCCATGAGCCCGGCAATATCGGGGCGGAAAACCTCGCGATCCAGCAGGCGTTCCATGACGCGCAGCAGGGCGTCGTTCATGAAGGAACCGCCCTGCACGAGAACTTTGTCCCCCAGTTCTTCGGGGCTGCGCAGGCGCAGCACCTTGTAGAGCGCGTTGCGAATGACGGAATAGCACAGGCCCGCGGCGATATCGCCGATTTCCGCGCCTTCCTTCTGCGCCTGCTTGACTTTGGAATTCATGAAGACCGTGCAGCGGGAGCCGAGATCGACAGGATGCCGGGCAAAAAGGGCGGCCTGCACAAAGTCGTTCATGCTCAGATTGAGACTTTGAGCAAAGGTTTCGAGAAACGCGCCGCAACCGGCGGAGCAGGCTTCGTTAAGCGTCACTCCGGCAATGCAGCCGTTATGGGCTTTCAGACACTTCATGTCCTGCCCGCCGATATCGATGACATAGGTGGCGTCGGGCACAAGACGGCAGGCTGCCTTGAGGTGGGCGACGGTTTCCACTTCGGTCAGATCCGCGCCGAGAGCAGCGCGGGCCAGTCCCGCGCCATAGCCCGTGGCGGCGCAACGTTCGATCCATGCGGCGGGACTGCCGTCTTCGTTGCGGGGCAACGAATCCACAAGGTCGGCCACATAGGGCAGCAGGCCGGCAAGCGGATCGCCCTGATTGCGGCGATACCAGGTGTCGAGCACGGCGCCGTCAACATCCGTCAGCACGGCCTTGATGGTCGTGGAGCCAAGATCGACGCCCAGAAAGAGCGGCCCGCGCGCGTCTTCCCGTTTCCGGCGGGGCACGGCGTCGCCCTCATGGCGCAGCCGGAACAACTCGTATTCCGATTTGCTGCTGAAAAGCGGCGGCAGGGCCGGAGCGCGTTCGTCTTCCGCCCGGCGCGTGCGGGCCCGTTCCGTGAGTTCGTCCAGAGAGAGCAGGGGGGATGCCACAGGGCGGGGCAGATGCGGCAATTGCAGCAGGCTCAGCGCCGTGCCTCTGGCCACGATATAATGGGCGTCGGGAATATCCACCACCTCTTCGGGCGCAAGAGCCAGCGTCTCGATGAAGCGGGCGCGCAGTTCGGGCAGAAAATGCAGAGGCCCTCCGAGAAAGGCCACGTTTCCCTTGATGGGATGCCCGCAGGCAAGGCCGCTGATGGTCTGCTCCACTACGGCCTGAAAGATGGAAGCCGCCAGATCTTCGCGGGCGGCGCCCTCATTGAGCAGGGGAACCACGTCGGTCTTGGCGAAGACGCCGCAGCGGGAGGCGATGGGATAAATCTGCGTATGTTTGGCTGCGAGATTGTTGAGCCCCGCGGCGTTGGTGTGCAGCAGGACGGCCATCTGATCGATGAAGGCCCCCGTGCCGCCGGCGCAGGCTTCGTTCATACGCAGGTTGTCGGCGCCGTCCTTGAAGTAAAGAATCTTGGCGTCCTCGCCGCCCAGTTCCACGGCCACGTCGGTTTGCGGCGCCATAAAGGAGATGGCGCGGGAAGTGGCCAGAACTTCCTGCACGAAGGGCAGTTCCAGGGCATGGGCAAGGTTCAGGGCTGCGGAGCCGGTCATGGCGGCGCGCACTTTCAGGCCCGGATGGCGTTCCTGCAAGCCTTTCAGCAGGGTGAGCAGGGTTGAACGCACTGCGGCCCCGTGCCGCATATACTGGGCGTCAAGCAATGTGCCCTTGCTGTCGATGAGCGCCAGCTTTACGGTGGTCGAGCCTGCGTCCAGCCCCAGGAACAACGCTTCTTCCATCCTTGCAACTTCTCCTGTTTTTTGTCCTTGGCCGCTTCCTCTGCTGTCGGGTAAGAGCATGGCGGCGCGTCGTGCAAAAGCGCGCAGTCAGAACTTTTTTAGTTTGAAACGCTGTGCGTTTCAAACCATACGGCCTGTCGTTTCGCGGAAAAAGCGTGGTTTTTCCGCTCATTCCGGACCGTGCGGCGCTGTGGCGCCGCCTCGCGTTTTATCTTTTTCAAAGGAAAAACACGCTGACGTGTCATCCTCGCGCGGCAGAAGGCCCCTCTCTTGAAGTTCCCAGTATACGTTTTTTTCCAGTCAGGGGGAAGGCCGGAACAGGATGTTCCTGCGGACTGTCCCGGCCGGTTTGTGTTCAGCGATGAATCTTTTGTAAAATAGTTTCTTCCGGGAGGCTGTGCAGGTGGCGCACCCGGCAGAGATAGCAGACGGCGCCGAAGCTCAGGGCCGCAATGTAGGCAATCCAGAAGCCCTGCGCTCCCAAAGCCGGAACAAGCCAGTCGGTGCGGGCAAGGACGAAGCCCAGCGGCAGGCCGATGATGCAGTAGGCCGAAAAGCAGATAAGGGAAATGATGCGCGTATCATTGTAGCCGCGCAGGATGCCGATGCTGATGGTCTGGAGGGCATCCACGACCTGATAGACGGCGGCCAGCAGCAGGAGATGGGCCGCCAGCGCCACTACGTCGGGATCGTTGTTGTAGATGGCGACAATGCCGTAGCGCGCCGCCACCGTGAGTATGGCCGTCACCACGGCCGTGCTTGCCCCCAGCACCAGCGCCGTTCGGGCGGCCGTGTGAGCCCGCCAGATGCGCGCGCCGCCCAGGAGATGCCCGACCCGGATGGTGGCCGTGATGTTGAGCGACATGGGAACCATGAAAATGAGCGCGCTGTAATTGAGCGCAATCTGATGCCCGGCCACGACAACATCGCCCAGCGGCGCGAGCAGCAGCGCCGTAAGGGCAAAGAGCGAGACTTCAAAGAAAATGGCCAGTGCGCCGGGGAAGCCGATGCGGAAAACACGCAGAATCAGGGCCGGATCAAAACGCGAGCTCCTGTGTTCGGGCTTGCAGGCCGTGTGCGGCAGCAGCAGGGGCAGGAAGAGCGGCCCAATATCGCGGGTCAGCCTGTCGCGGCGAGTATAGAAGATGATGCACAGGGCCATAAACCAATAGCAGAGGCTCGTGGCCACGCCGCAACCCACGGCCCCCAGCCGGGGCAGCCCCCAGACGCCGTAAATGAAGCCGTAGTTGCAGGGCACATTGAGCGCCAGTCCCAGCAGGCCGATCACCATTGCCGGACGCGTTCGGGAAAAACCTTCGAGAAAGCTCCGCACATTGACGAAGAGCATGAAGCCGGGCAGGCCCCAGAGCATGGCCCGCAAATAGCCGCCCGCCAGATCGGCAAGCTGGGGTTCCAGACCGAAGACATCGATATTGTAGGAAATGATCTGGAACAGCACCATGAGCACAGCCGCCAGAATGCAGGTCAGCCAGATGCCCTGACGCAGCAGATGCGCCGCTTCGCCGCGCTCGCCGCCGCCTACGAGATGGGCTGACATGGGGGACAGAGCCAGCAGACAGCCGACGCCCAGCAGGGAGAGCGGGGCCCAGATGGAGCCGGCCACGGCCACGGCGGCCATGTCCGCTGTGGCGTACTGGCCGGTCATGGCCGTATCCACAAACGTCATGCCCGTTTGCGAAAGCTGAGCCACAAAGACGGGCAGTCCCAGGGAAAGAAGTCGACGGGCTTCTGCCGCCGAAAAAAGAGGTTCGGACATAATGTGCGGTATCCGTGGGTTGCAGCTGCGGGACAGCGGATGTTTCCGCTTCCGGCGGTTGGGGAGGCTGTCGCCTCCGGGTTGGGAACGAAATGTTTCTTCCGGCCGGAACTGCCGACAGGGTCTCCGGGCTAGAGCATTTTCAGTTTGAAACGCTCTATGCCCGCACAGGGGGAGCGACTGTTGCGAGGCGCAACGCCGGAGACGCCGACATGTTAGATCATTTTCAGTTTGAAATGCTTTGCATTTCAAACCATACGGCCTGTCGTTTCGCGGAAAAAGCGCTGTTTTTCCGCTCACTTTGGGCCGGGCGGCGCTGTGCCGCCGCCTCGCGTTTCACCTTTTTCAAAGTTGAAACGCTCTATCTGGCCGGACATGGAAAAACGGGGCAGGATATTCTGCCCCGCTGGCATGGTCGTTGTTTCGCGGCGGCCTTGTTTCGCGTTCCGCCGGAGCTTTTTCAGGTTGAAACGTTTTGTGCTTCAGGCCATACGGGCTGTGGTTTCGCGAAAACAGCGCGATTTTTCTGTTCTTTTTGGCCGGATCGCCTCGCGTTTTACCTGCGGTAAAATGCTCTAGTTCAGAAAAAGTCCGTCGGCAGGCAGGGCTTTGCCGAGCTTCCCGGCGGCGCGGCTGACGATGCGTTCAATGGCGCCGCGACCGTCCGGGCCGAGATCCCGGCTGAATTCCGTCACAAAGGTCTTGATGTGCGCCTGCGTCACCTCGTCGGACAACTCCTGCGCGCAGGCGCGGATATAGTCGCGGGAGGCGGCAGGGTTGGCGTTGGCATAGTCCAGGCTGTGTCGGATGGCTTCCTGCACGGCGTGAGCCGTGGCGGCGGGCACGTCCCGGCGCACAACAATGGCCCCCAGCGGCAGGGGAGCCTTGTAGACGGATTCCCACCACTGGCCGAGGTCCAGCAGCTTAACGAGGCCGTGATCGCCATAGGTGAAGCGCCCTTCATGAATGATGACGCCGATATCCGCCTTGCCGGATATGACGGCTTCCATGACATCGCTGAACAGCATGTCCTGCCGGGGGCCCTGAAAGCCGCCGTGCAGATCCAGCAGCAGATTTGCCGTAGTCATCAGGCCGGGAATGGCCACGCGGGCATGCTTCCAGTCGCTTTCCGGGAGCTGCTCCCGCGCCACCACCAGCGGGCCGCAGCCCCAGCCCAGCGCTGCGCCGCTGGAAAGAATGGCGTAATCATCCATAATATAAGGAATGACGCCCAGAGAAATTTTGCTGACGGGCAGGCGCTTCTGCCGGGCAAGGCCGTTGAGTTCTTCCACGTCGGCCATATGCGGCACGGGAGAGAAAGGGACAGGCACAAGTCCGTGCAGCAGGGCATGGAAAATATAGGTATCGTTGGGGCAGGACGACAATCCGATGGTCATGGTCTCGGCAGACATGGCAAAACCTCCGGCGGCAGAGCCGCAAAAAGGAATGGAATTTGACAGCGGGAGCTCCGCAGGCATATCTTGGGGCGCTGCGCTTGGCGGGGACGCGCAGTCCTGCGCCGGGGGGCCTGTTGCGTCCGCAACGGAATGTGCCCCGGCAGCTGCGCCGGGAAATCGGCGAGGTCTGCATTTCGCAGGCTTCGGCGGCCCGGTTCCGTATCTCCCGGAAGTATCCCGGAGAACGCCAAAGCCAGACTTTTGCCCAAGGAAGTGATCTTGATGCTAGATGCCTCGTATTACGCCGCGCTCGGCCTGTCGTCTATCCGCGACAAGGTGCTGGAAGGCGAGCGGCTGAGCGCCGCCGACGGGCTGGCGCTGTTTGCCTGCCCGGATATTACCGCCGTGGGCGCGCTGGCGCACCATGTGCGTTGCCGCATGCATGGCGACGTTGCCTCGTATGTGGTCAACCGTCAAATAAATTATACCAATGTTTGCGTCAACGGCTGCGTTTTTTGCGCCTTCCGCCGGGATAGCGAAGATGAACCCGGCGCCTTTGTCCTGAGCAAGGAAGACGTGCTGCAACGCCTGCGGGCCGCCGATGCGACGCCCCTGAAGCTGGACGAGCTGCATATCGTGGGCGGCTGCCATCCCACGCGGCGTCTGGACTGGTTCATTGACGTGTTCCGGGCCGCGCGGGCCCAGTGCCCCACGCTGCCCATCAAGGCGTTTACCTGCGTGGAGATTGAGCATTTTTCCAGGCTGGAGGGCATTTCCACGCTGGAAGTTTTGCGGCGGCTTAAGGATGCCGGGCTGGTCATGATGCCCGGCGGCGGCGCGGAAATTTTCGATGAAACCCTGCGCGCCAAGATTTGTCCGCATAAAGCCTCCTCCGAAGCGTGGCTGCGTATTGCGGGCGAAGCGCACAGCCTCGGCATCAAGACCAACTGCACCATGCTGTTTGGCCATCTGGAAACCGTCGAGCACCGGGTGGATCATCTCTGCCGCCTGCGCGAGCAGCAGGATAAGAGCGGCGGTTTTACCTGCTTTATTCCTCTGCCGTTCCTGACGGAAAACAGCAAGCTCAAGCTGCCGGAGGACAAGCTCGGTCCGCAGCGCGGGCTGGATCAGCTGCGCACCGTGGCCGTTTCGCGGCTCATGCTCGACAACATCCCGCACATCAAGGCCTACTGGATCATGATGGGGGAAAAGCTGGCGCAGACGGCTCTCTGGTTCGGCGCGGACGATCTTGACGGAACCATTGTGGAAGAACGTATCGGGCACATGGCCGGAGCCAGTTCGGCCCAGGGCATGACCATCAGCCAGCTGGAACACATGATTCGCGAGGCAGGCTTTACGCCCCTGCGCCGCAATGCCACTTTCGAATCCGTGGAGGCCAACGCATGAGCACCCTCTTTGTCCCGGCGCATTCCGCTTTTGAGGAAAGCCCCGAAGTCCTGGAAGCCTCGGCCCGCGCGCTGGCAGGAGAGCGGCTGGACCGCGCCGCCGCGGAAGCCCTCTACTATGGAGCCTCCTTGCATACGCTGGCCCGTCTGGCCCATGCCATGCGCCTGCGCCTGCATCCCGATCCCATTGTGACCTATGTGGGCGACCGCAATATCAACTATTCCAATGTCTGCGTTTGCGCCTGCCGTTTCTGCGCCTTCTTCCGCGCCCCCGGCGAAGAAGGCGGCTACGTCATCACACGGGAGGAAATGGCCCGGAAGATCGATGAAACCCTGAAGCTCGGCGGGACGCAAATTCTGTTGCAGGGAGGGCATCATCCCGATCTGCCGCTGGAATGGTACGAAGATTTGCTCCGCTGGATGCGCGCAACCTGGCCTTCGTTGCATATCCACGCCTTTTCGCCGCCGGAAATCTTCTTCTGGTCGCGCAAGTTCAACCTGCCTGTCGCCGAGGTGCTGCGTCGTCTTCAGGCGGCGGGACTGGATTCCGTGCCCGGCGGCGGCGCGGAAATCCTCAGCACTGAAGTGCGCGCGCAGGTTTCTCCCAACAAGTGCACGGCCGAAGAATGGCTTGGCGTCATGGAAGAGGCGCACAAGCTGGGCATGAAGACCACGGCGACCATGATGTTTGGTCATGAAGAGGAACCGCGCCATCGTCTCGATCACCTCTTTGCCGTGCGCGAGGTGCAGGATCGGACGCATGGTTTCACGGCCTTCATCCCGTGGACTTTCCAGCCGGCGCATACGCGCATTCATGTGCAGCCCCTGCCCGCGCCCGCCTATCTGCGTCTGCTGGCGGTCTCGCGTCTTGTGCTGGACAACGTGCCCAACATTCAGGCGTCGTGGGTCACCATGGGACCGCAGATCGCCCAGCTGGCTCTGTTCTACGGGGCCAATGACTTCGGCTCGCTCATGATCGAGGAAAATGTCGTGGCCGCGGCGGGGGTCTCCTTCCGCATGTCGCGCGCCGACATCCACAAGACTATCCGCGCAGCCGGTTTCACGCCTGTGCAGCGCACGATGGACTATCGCCCCGTGGACCCGCAGCCTGAGGTCTAGGCGGATTCATTGCGTTTTGTTTTGTGAGAGGAAGGAGCGCTTTTGCTCTGCTGTCGATGGGCCGCCCGCCGGGGCGCTGCTCGTGTCAAAATGGGGCCGGCCTTTCCGTAGCGAAGCGCGGAAAGGCGCTCCTTCCTCCAAACTCTCTCCATCTCCCCCAGTTTGCCAATTCTTTACAGGCAAAGGAAGAACGAAAGTTTTCCTTATGGTCTGAAATGCAAAGCGTTTCAAACTGAAAATGCTCTATTGCGGAATGCTCCGCAGCGCATTGCCTTCAATAATGAGGCCCGCCGCTCACGCAGACGGTTTTCCGCGGAGGAAGGCGTTCCCCGAAAGCAAGGCGGAAAAATAGGGGCAAAGATTCTGTTGGCAGATGGGGCGGGAAATGGCGGCCTTGGGGCGTGCGGGCGATGAGCCCTGTTCCCCGGAAGGCTGCGTGATGTTTTTGGAAAACCGGACGACAGACTGCCGCAAGGAGCGTCTCTTTATGCAGGATTCCGCCCAAGGTCCCCAGTTGCGCATGGGGCGTATCGGCTATTTGAATGTGCTTCCCGTGTATCATCCGCTGGAAGCGGGCATATTGCCGCATGACTACGAAATTATTTCCGGTCCGCCCGCGGTGCTCAACAACATGATGGCGCGCGGGGAGTTGCACGTCTCTTCCAATTCCTGTTTTGAATACGCGCGACACCCTGATCAGTATTACATGATCGAGGATCTTTCTATTGGCTCGCGCGGGCCTGTTATGAGCGTTCTCCTGCTGTCGCGGGTGCCGGTGGATCAGCTGGACGGCAAGACCATTCTCATCAGCGGCGAAACGCATACGTCCGTGGCTTTGCTGCGCCTGTTGCTTCAGGATCGCTATCAGATCAATGCCACCTTTGAGACTGGCGCGGTGACCCCGGCCCTGCGTACTCCGGAACCGCCCGTGGCCTTCCTGGCCATCGGGGACGAAGCCCTGCGTCTGCGTCATCATCCCGACTATCCCGTGCGCGTGGACCTTGCCGAGGCCTGGCGCGACTGGACGGGGCTGCCCTTTATTTTCGGTTTGTGGGTCGTCAGCCGGGCAGCCGCCGAGCAGGGCGTGTTTCGGGAAGATCCCGGCGCGCTTATGCGGCGCGCCCGTGACTGGGGTCTTGCCAATATGAATGTTATTCTGGATTTGACCGCCCACGGCTGCCCCCTCTCCCGCGAGGAGCTCGCCTTCTACTATTCCAAAGGGCTGGTTTATACCCTGCGCGGCGAAGAGCTGGACGGTCTGCGTCTGTTCTATGACAAGCTGGCCGCGGCAGGCATGATTGAAAAAGTTCCGCCGTTGCGCTTCTTCAAGATGTAGAGTTTTTTGCTTTTGAAAAAGCGTCGGGGGGAAGGGGGAGCCCCTTTTGGAAAAGGGGCTCCCCCTTCCCCCCGACCCCCCCTTCCCCCTCCCGAAAACTTTTATTCTGAACACTGTGCGGAAGCGGTGGCGCGAGAGTCTTCCCGCTGGCGGCCGTCCCCCGGTTACGCGGGCAGTGGGACGGATGTTTTTTCTCATCTGTCTGAGAGCATTTTTAGTTTGAAACGCTGTGCGTTTCAAACTATACGGCCTGTCGTTTCGCGGAAAAAGCGCAGTTTTTCCGCTCACTTTGGGCCGTGCGGCGCTGTGCTGCCGCCTCGCGTTTCACCTTTTTCAAAGTTGAAACGCTCTGAAAGTTTTTGCGTCGAAGGTTGGAAAAAGTGTCTCTTTCCCCGAAATGCAAAGAGGGCAGCCTTTTTCGGAAGGCTGCCCTCTTTGCGTGCGGAGAGAAAAGCGGGGTATGCGTTATTTTCTGTTCACCCACCAGCTTTTTTCGACGCGACCGTACCACCAGCGATTATGATCCGTCCGCAGGGCAGCCGCGGCCACAAGACGAGCCTGCGGCGTTGTCAGGCGTCGAACGGCGCTTTCCAGCCATTCGAGGGCAAAGGCATTGCCCTTGTCCAGCTCTGCCTTGAGGTTGAAAATCAGGTCCAGCTGATCCGCGTCGTGGGCCAGAGCGGCTTCGGGAGTCCGGCTTTCCGTCCATTCCTTCCAGAATCCGTCCATATCTTTTTCCAGACCAGTGCCGTTGACGGCATCCTCAAGAGCCTCTTTGGCGCGGCAGCTGTTGTAGCGGTGATTTACGTAGTTGAAATCTCCGGTGCGGGCCTCGTGCAGGTCGTGGAACAGGCAGATCAGCGTTGTCCGGGCGGCGTCCGCATCGGCCATGCGGGCAAGGGCATAGCCCATGACAGCGGTGCGGAAAGAGTGTTCGGCGACGTTTTCCGCGCCGCTGCCGAGAAAGGCATAGCCGCTGCGGGGCGTATGCCGCAGCATGCCGGCCTCGTTGAAAAAGTCTGCCATGCGTTCCAGCTGCGCGTCGTCGGGATCAGGGAGCTGCAGCGCGGCGCAGAGCTGCTCCAGCGCTTCCTGACGCGCGCGATCAAGGGGATTGTTCCACGCTTCTGAGCTGTTCAAGTTCTTTATCCTTTCCGTATTCAGAATAAATTTGGGGGGAGAGTGGGCCGGAGAAGCGCCTTCTTTTTTTAGAGCGTTTCAACTTTGGAAAAGGTGAAGCGCGAGGTGGCGGCACAGCGCCTCCCGGCCCAAAGTGAGCGGAAAAACCGCGTTTTTTCCGCGAAACGACAGGCCGTATGGTTGAACGTATTTCAAACGGAAAATGCTCTAAAAGTATCTAACCGGACAAAATGCCGCCTCCCCGAAATCGTCTCTGCCTGCCTAACCGGGGGACGTTTGCCTGTGGGAAGGCTTCTGCGCCGCCGTTCCCGTACAGTGTTCAGAATAAAAGTTTTCGGGAGAGGGATGGGGGGCCGGGGGGGAAGGGAGAGCCCCTTTTCCAAAAGGGGCTCTCCCTTCCCCCCCGAATATTCCGCCCCTTTATTCCAGACCGTACTTGCGGAGCTTGTTGTGCAGCGTGGCGCGGGTAATGCCGAGACGGCGGGCGGCTTCGCTCTTGTTGTCCCCGGTCTGCTGCAGCGTATCGAGGATGGCGCGGCGCTCCAGCTCGTCGAGAGAAAGCCCGGCCAGCGAGCCCGTGCCAGCGTCCGATGCTGGGGGCGCGGGCGGCTCCTCCTCTTCGGCGGCGGCGATGCTCAGCGGGAGTTCCCGCCCGGTGACAAGGTCGCCGGTGCAGAGGATGACGGCCCGCTCCACGGCGTTTTCCAGTTCGCGCACATTGCCGGGCCACGGATAGCGCAGCATGGCGTCGAGGGCCTGCGGGGCAAAGCCTTTGATGGCCTTGCGGTTGCGTTCGGCGTAGCGCTGAAGGAAATGGGCGGCAAGCAGGGGGATGTCTTCCGCGCGGGCGCGCAGGGGCGGCACTTCAATGGTGATGACATTGAGACGGAAGTAGAGATCCTCGCGGAAACGGCGCTGATCCACTTCCTCGCGCAGATTGCGGTTGGTGGCGGCAATGACGCGCACGCTGACGTGGATGGGCGTATCCGAGCCCACGCGCTGGACTTCGCCCTGTTGCAGCGCGCGCAGGAGCTTTGCCTGAAGGGGGAGGGGCATTTCCCCGATTTCATCCAGAAAAAGCGTGCCGCCGTCAGCCTGAACAAAACGCCCGTCCCGACGCTTGTCCGCGCCGGTGAACGAGCCGCGTTCGTGTCCGAAGAGCTCGGATTCCAGCAGATTTTCGGCCAGCGCGGCGCAGTTGACCACCACCAGCGGCTTTTGGGCGCGATCGCTGCCTTCGTGAATGGCGCGGGCCACGAGCTCCTTGCCTGTGCCGCTCTCGCCTGTGATAAGGACGGTGGCCTCGGTGGGGGCCACGGTGGCGATGAAACCGCGCATGTCGTCAATGGCCTTGCTGCGGCCGAGTATGGCGGGACCCGCGGCGGCCTCGGAAAGCTGGCGGCGCAGTTCTCTGTTTTCCACGCTGAGACGCGAATGCTCGACGGCCTGTTGCAGCGTGTGGCGCAGGGCTTCAAAGTCCAGCGGCTTGATCAGATAGTCGTATGCGCCAAGGCGCAGAGCTTCCACCGCCGTTTCCACAGAGGAATAGGCCGTCATCAGAATGACAGGCAGGGCCGGATTATAGGCAAGAATGCCCTTGAGCGCGTCAATGCCGCTGGTGCGCGCCATGCGCACATCCGTCAGCACGACGTCATAGGCCTTGTCATGAACGGCGGTGACGGCGTCGGCGCCGTCGACGGCTTCATCGACGGTATAGCCCCAGGATTGCAACATCATCCGCAGCATGCCGCGGTGGGCGTCGTCATCATCGACCACGAGAATGGAGGTGTTCACGCGGGATTCCTTTCAGTTGTGGGAGTGGCGTTCTTCGGGGGAGAGGGCAGCCAGAGCGTAAAGCATGTGCCGGAAACGCCGGGGGCGTTGGCATCGGCCGGTGTGGAAACAACGTCGATGTCGCCGCCCAGAGCTTCCATGATCTTGTGGGCCGTGGCAAGGCCAAGACCGGTTCCGTGCCCCTTGGTGGTAAAATAGGGATCGAAGATATGGCGCAGGTGTTCGGGGCTGATGCCCTTGCCGTTGTCTTCCACGGCCAGGGCCAGCCAGAAGGGCGTGGAGCTGCCGGTGGGCGGCGCCTGCCCTGAACCGGCGGGAATGACGCGGGCGGAGAGGCGCAGCTCCCCGCCGTCAGGCATGGCATCCAGCGCGTTGAGGCAGATATTGAGCAGGGCCTGTCCGAGGCGGTCGGGATCTATCCACGCGGGCGGCAGACTGCGGGGAACGTCGCAGGCAACGTGCACTTTACGTTTTTCGGCGTCCTGCCTGATCAGGCGCAGCACGTGGTCGGTGACATCGGCCAGCGCGGCGGCGCGGGGGCGCACGTCGCTGGGGCGGGAAAGACCTATAAGGTCGGTGATGACCCGGTTGAGGCGCTCCACTTCGCAGACCATAACTTCGGCGGCCTTGCGATCATCGCTGCCTTCGGCAAAGCGCTGTCCAAAATAGGTGGCGTAGCCCTTGATGGAACTAAGGGGGTTGCGGATCTCGTGGGCCACGCCCGCAGCCAGCGTGCCTACGGCCGCGAGTTTTTCCTTGCGGCGGACTTCTTCTTCCAGCATGCGCACCTGTCCTTCGGCGCGGCGCTGGCGCAGGCGGGACTGACGCGCGCGCTGAGCGTAGTAGAGGGCCACAAGGATGGCTAGCCCTACCAGCAGCATGACGCCGGCCAGCATGACGACATAATCGCGGTCCTGTCGCCGGGTGATGTCAAAAGGCGAGATGTCGAGGCCGAGAAAGATTGTCGGCGCCGGCAGGCCCGATGCTGTGAGGCTGGGGCTGGGCATGAAGACTCGATAGACCACGAAGGCGCGGCGTCCTTCCATGGCCAT
Organism: uncultured Desulfovibrio sp.; assembly: GCA_944327285.1. Lineage (GTDB taxonomy): Bacteria > Desulfobacterota > Desulfovibrionia > Desulfovibrionales > Desulfovibrionaceae > Desulfovibrio. Next base: position 21,632 of record CALVHG010000043.1, read on the forward strand.
GATGCCCCACTGGGCCTGCATGCCCGGAGCCATGACGCGCAGGCGTTCCGGGCTGATTTCCTCGCCGTCAAGCATGAGAATTTCGCCAAGGCGATCCGGGTTGCTGTGGGCCACGATGGTGCCGTCGGGCATGGTGACGGCGATGAACTGAATATCGCGGCTGACGATCATTTCTTCCAGCAGCGCCTGAAGCCGGACGCCGGCCTCGCTGCGCATGGTGGTGCGCAGAATGCTTTCAAAGGCCATGATGAGGGAGCTGCCCTTTTCCGCCAGCAGGCGGGCCATGGCCGTATCGTTGCGTTCTATGGAAAAAATGGCGAGAGCCGTGACCATGAAAATAAGGACAAAGGCCGCGCCTCCGAGCAGCAGCCCCACTGGGGCGGAGGATATTTCGGCCGGAGGGCGGCGCGTTGCCGACGATGCGGAAGACGGGGCGCCGACGCGGCGGCGCAGACGGGAAAAGACGGACATGGGAACAGCATATCCTGCTTTGGCGTTTCTGTCATCGTGTTGACGTGACGGCATATTTTTTGCTTTAACATTTTGAAACAGCCTTGCCGCGTCTGTGGACCTGGGCTGTTTCGTGTTCCCGCTCCTTTGGGAGCGAAAAAATTCTGGATACGCCCATGATGAGAGCCTACAAAATCATCGCTTTTATGCTTGCCCTGTGCTTTGCCGCCGTGTCTCTGGCGCATGCGGGCGGGCACAGGGGGCGCATGGCCCTGGAAGGACCGCGCACGGAGCGCTGGCTGGCCGGGCTGCCGCCCGAACTGCAGCAAAAAGCCCGTGTCATCCTTGAGGAAGAACGGCCCGGCATACAAGACTTGCATTATCAGATTCGTTGCAAGATGCAGGAATTGGAAGGGCTTAACTATGATAACGATATCAGCCCGGACGCGCTTTCCCGTCTGGGCTGGGAATTGCAAAAACTGCGGGATCAGCTGCACGCGGCCTATCAGCATGTTTACGAGCGCATGCGACAGGAAATCGGCGTGGAGTTCGTGCGTCCGGGCCGCCGGGGGTGCCGCAGTATTTCCCAATTCAATCATATGTAGAAAAGGGCAGCCGCCCCAAGCAAAAAAGACCGCCGCATGGCGGTCTTTTTTGCTTGGGGCGGCTGCTTGTGTAAAAACTATGCGCCTGTCCAAAAAATGTACAGGAGAGCTGATTGGGTGTTCAAAATTTTTCCATCTGCCGCCCCGCACAAGGAGCCCTGCCGGGGAAGAGAATTGCTATTTTTATTTAACATGCTGTTATATAGTGTTATTTTTGTTTTGGCACGCAAGATGCTATAAGTCGGGCATGGAACGACAAAAGGCGTTCCGCTTCGCAGGCACGGAACAGGTTTGCCGGGCCGTCAGAGCGAAAATATATATGTCCAAAGATGAAAAGGAGTTTTAACATGAAGCCTTCCCGCATTATTCTGCCTGTCCTGTTTGCTGCAACTCTCGTGGGCGGAACTTTCGCCGGCACCGCCGAAGCCCGTCCGCATCACGGCATGGGATACGGGTATGGCTGCAACGGTTATGATGATGACGGCGGTTATGGTTGCTACGGCGGCGGGTACCGCGGGCACTGGGGCGGTTATGGCTACGGCCGCGGGTTGAGCCCTGAACAGCGCGCCAAGTACAGCGCCCTGATTGACGAGTACGCTCCCAAGATGCGGCCTATCCGCGACCAGATTTTTGTGAAGCGCCAGGAGCTGTCCGCTCTGCGTAACGCGGCTAATCCCGATGTGAAGGCTGTGCGCAGCACGGCGGAAGAGCTGGTGAAGCTGCAGGATCAGATGGCTGATCTGCACAACGAACTGGGCGCTCGTCTGGAAAAGGAAGTTGGCGCGCCGCAGTGGCGCGACGGGGATCGCCCCTGCCCCCCCGATGATCGCCCCATGCCTCAGCAGCGCCGTCATTACTAGTCGTCGTTCCCGGTGAGAAAAATCCTGCTCCGGGCGAACAGCGCCGATAGCGCGCCTGACAGGATTTTTCTCCCGCACAGTATCCCCGCTGCGGACGGGGCAGAATTTTCCGAAAATTTTCTCCAGGTGACGCCGTAGCGCTGCCGATAGAGCGTTTCAACTTTGAAAAAGATGAAACGCGAAGGCGGCAGCACAGCGCCGCCCGGCCCAAAGTGAGCGGAAAA
>CALVHG010000044.1 GCA_944327285.1 uncultured Desulfovibrio sp.
CACTGCGATAATTCTCTTGGCGTCCCCAAGGGGATTTGAACCCCTGTCGACGGCGTGAAAGGCCGTTGTCCTGGGCCAGCTAGACGATGGGGACGTTCATGCGGCAAGAGCGTTTCTACGTGTTTTGCCTGTCGCTGTCAACAGAAAAAATACATTTTTGTCAAAAAGCCGAGCGGGGCAGGGCGGCTTTTCTTGGCGGGGGAAGTATGCCATCATAGCGGCACATTCATTTTCGTTTTTGTGTCGCCGTGCGCGGCGGGCATGACAAAGCTGCAAGGATGGAAAACCATGTCTGAAACGGGAAAAAGGAACTATCTCTGGATCGTTGTGGGAGATATTCATGACGAGCCGGAAAGCTTCGCCCGCATACCTGAAATCGGGGAGGCCGACGGGGTTATCATCACTGGCGATCTGACCATTACCGGCGGCGCGCGGCAGGCCGAAGCCGTCATGGCTGCCATAAATGCGCATTGCCCGGTTCTCTGGGCGCAGATCGGCAATATGGATCGCCCCGAAGTCAACGCCTGGCTGGAAGAAACCGGTTGCAATCTCCATACGCATACCCACGAACTGGCGCCCGGCGTGGCCGTGTTCGGCGTGGGAGCGTCCACCTTTACGCCTTTCGGCACACCCAGCGAATTCCCCGAATCAACCTTTGCCGAATGGCTGGAAGGCTGCTGGCAGAAGGCGCGTCGCTTCCCGGCGCAGGTGCTGGTATCGCATAATCCGCCCAAGGATACCGCCTGCGACGTGATTCCGGGAAATGTGCATGTGGGATCGTCGGCGGTGCGGGAATTTCTCGAAGAGGCCCAGCCGGACGTGTGCCTGTGCGGGCATATTCACGAAGCCCGCGCCGTGGATCGCGTGGGGCGGACCGTGGTCGTCAATCCCGGCAATCTGGCGGCTGGCGGCTATGCCGTGCTGCACTGTCAGGACGGAAAGCTGTCCGTGGAGCTGAAGGTGCTGGAATAAGTTCTTCCTCGCAGATTTTTTGCTGAAAACGTCGCTTTTACAGACATCGCTGGCGCATGGCGTCGGCGATGTCTGTTTTTGAGGAGCCGTCCATGCCTCCGTCCGCACCAGATTTCCATGAGGGCGGCCAGATTCGCCGCTGCGAGCCGCTTGTCATTTCCGCCAGCCGGGCTACGGATATTCCGGCCTTTCATGGAAAGTGGTTCATGGGGCGGTTGCGCGCCGGATTCTGCCGTCGGCGCAATCCCTGCAATTACAGACAGGAAAGCCTGATTTCTTTTGCGAAAACCCGCGTTTTTGTCTTCTGGACAAAACATCCCGCCGCTTTTCTTCCCTGTTTGTCGGAAATCGAGGCATCGGGACGGCAATTTTATTTTCAGTATACGCTTAACGATTATGTTGCGGAGCGTCTGGAACCCCGCCTGCCGTCCTTGGCGCATCGTCTTGATACCTTCCGTCGTCTGTCGGATAGTGTCGGGCCGCAGCGTGTCGTCTGGCGTTATGATCCCCTGATTCTGGGGCCGCAACTGAGCGTGGACAGGCTTCTTGAGCGCGTGGATCGTATCGGGCGGATTCTCTCTCCTCATACGGAAAAACTGGTTTTCAGTTTTTTGGATATGTACCGCAAGACGCGGCATGCTTTGCGCAGCGTTGATCCGGAGCTGCGCGCGCCGTCGGAAGTCGAAATGCTGGCGCTTGCCCGCGGGCTTGCCGGGCTGAACGCGTCTTGGCCCCGGCCGCTGACCCTCGCCGCCTGTGCGGAGGAACTGGATATGCGGCCGCTGGGCATTGCGAAAAACAGCTGTATTGACGCCGCGCTGATTGCCCGCCTTTGTCCGAACGATCCAGATGTGCAGAAATTCTTGACGCCCCGGCCCCGGCAGGCCGCCCTTGTCCTCATGAAGGAGGCTGCCAGCGCCAGGGATAAAGGACAGCGCGCGGCCTGCGGCTGCATTCCGAGCAGAGACATCGGCGCGTACAGCACTTGTCCGCACGGCTGCGTCTACTGCTATGCCAATCAGTCTGAAAGAACGGTTCTGAATAATATGGCGTTGTGCCGCCGCAGTCCTGAAGAAAGAGAAAGCCTGCTGCCGTGAGGCAACAGGCTTTTCAGAGCGGGAAAGGATGGGGAATCAGAGCTTTTTCCGTTTGAAACACGTTACTTTTTAAGCTCTGCGGATAGTGCTGGCCCTAGCCCTGAACAGCAGACAGCGCGGCCATGAGACGACGGGCGCCGTCAACGGAGGGGGGATCGGACAGGCCCATGAGCATGCCCAGCCCCTCCATGATGTCATGGAATTCCGTTTCGCTCATGGCGCTGACGGCGGCGGTGTGGATCATGGCATTGACTTGCAGAATGCCGATGACGGCCTTACGCAGTTCGTCGGCCGGAAGGCCGAGATCCAGTATCACGAGAGCCGGATTCTGCCGCCGGACGGCGTCCATGCCGACATGCAGATCGGCAGCCGTTTGCAGGTTTGCGCCATGTTCGGCAAAGACGGGAGCGCACTCCGCCCATGCGTCAGGACGCGGGGAAATGAGCAGAATGTCCATGAGCATACGTCCTAGTGCTGATGGCCGCCGCCGCAGGTGAAGTCCGTGGAGAAGGGAGGCAGTTTGCCTTCGAGGAAGGCCTGCACAGCCGCGCCCACCGTGGGATACTGACCGGCAAAATAGACTTCCACGCCCACCTGCTGGAAGCCCATAAGCGGACGCATGCCCATGCCGCCCGCCAGCAGCTTCTTGACGCCGTGGGACGCCAGATGCTGCACGGGGGCCATGCAGCCGCCCTGCTGATGGGGCACGTTTTCCAGAGTGGTAACGGCCTTGATGGCATTATCTTCAATTTCCACAAGCGTATAGATGTCGCAATGACCAAAGTGCATACCCATCTGGGCGTCGAGGCCGCCGGGCATGGCGGAAGGTACGGCAAGAAGGAAACTCATGGCTGATTCTCCTGAATTGGTCGAGGTATGCGCGGGCGGCAGGGAGCTAGGCCTGTCGTTTGCCTGCGGGAAAGTCCTGAAGGGCCGACCACATGTCCTTCAGGAGCGCGCCGAGAGGATTGTCAAATTCCGTAAGGGCCTGCCGCTGCACCATGGCGCGGGTGACGACCGGATCAAAGGGAAGTCTGCCCAGCAGGAGATGTCCCTGTTCCGCGCAGTCGGCGGCAATGGCGTCGGCTTCGGCGGCATTCAAATCCGCCTTGTTGATGATGACGGCCAGCGGAATGCGGAAGTGGCGGCAGAGATCGGCCACGCGGCCGAAGTCGTGACGTCCTGAGGGCGTCGGTTCCACTACTCCCACGGCCAGCCGCGCGCCGGACAGAGAGCTGATAACCGGACAGCCCACGCCCGGAGAACCGTCGCAAAGAATGGTGTCTAACCCCAGCTCTTTGGCCCGGTTGCGGGCTTCGGCCTTGAGAAGGCTGACGAGACGGCCGGAATTTTCTTTGCCCGGAGAAAGCAGGGCATGCACCATGAGGCCGAAACGGCTCTGGCTGACGAACCAGTCGCCGCAGCGGGTTTCGGGAAAGTCTATGGCCTGCTGCGGACACAGGGCCGCGCAAACGCCGCAGCCTTCGCAGCGCAGAGGATCGACGCTGTAACTTCCCTCTTTTTGTCTCACAGCCTCAAACCGGCAGAGTTCCGCGCACTGTCCGCAGGCGATGCAGGCATCGCTGCGGATGACGGCTTCGTTGCCGGAAATAAAGGGATGGCTTTCTTTTATTTCGGGACGCAGCAGAATATGCAGATCCGGAGCGTCCACATCCAGGTCGCAGATGATTTTGTTCGTGGCCAGATGCGCAAAGGCCGCGCAGACTGTCGTTTTGCCCGTTCCGCCCTTGCCGCTGATGACAACGATTTCACGCATGGGACACCTCCCGCCCCACTTGGCGCAGGGCATCGCGCAAAGAGGCAAAGCGCTGACGCCAGGCGTCCGAAAGATCGGCCAGCAGCGAACCTGACGCATACTGTTCGGCCGCGGCGCGTTCAAAAGGCAGTTCGGCCAGCAGGGGAAGCCCTTCCCGGCGGCAGTAGGCGCGGACGGCCTCGTCGCCGTCCGCATTGCCTTCGGCTCCGGCGCGATTGACGACAACGGCAAGGGGCTTTTGCAGCGGGCGGAACGCCTGATGCGCGAGCTGAAAATCGTGGAAGCCAAACGGCGTGGGATCGGCCACAAGAAGCAACATGTCCACATCGCGGGCCACGGTCACGGCCGGGCAGCTGACGCCCGGAGGGGCATCGAGCAGGGCGTCGGCTGCCGCTTCCTGAAGCAGCGCGTCCAGACGGGCGTGCAGCTGGCGGAGCAGGGGAGGCGTCATGGCTTCGCCTATGCGCGTTCTTCCCATGAGAAAGTGGATGCTTCCGTCAAGCGCATCGCCGTTTTCAATGACGCCAAGTTCGCGCTGCGTCACTTCCAGCGCGTTGTGCGGACAGACGGCAAAACAGCCGCCGCAGCCGTGGCACATATCGGGAAACAGAGATATTTTCCCGGCAAAGGCGGCAATGGCCTTGTAGCGGCAGATGTCGCGGCAGCGCCCGCAGGCGTCGCAGCGGGCGACATCCAGCCGGGGCACGTCCAGCCCGGCCCGCATGCTTTCGAGAAGGCGCGGCTTGAGAAAAAGATGCAGATTTGGGGCTTCCGCGTCGGTATCCACGGCCACAAGGGGGCTGTCCCAGACGCGGGCCAGAGAGGCGGTGACGCTGGTTTTTCCGGCTCCGCCCTTGCCGCTGGCAATGGCAATGCGCATGGCCGACTCCTATTTGTTGGGAGCGTCGGCAAAGGGCAGCTCGCCCTTGACGAAGCGTTCCACAGCTTCGCGCACGCTGCCGCCGTCCACATTCTGGCAGACCTTGATGCCCGCCGCCGTCAGCGCTTCAAAGGCTTTGGGGCCCACGTAGCCGCTCAGCACGACCTGCACGCCCTCGCGCGCCATCCGTTCGGCCGTTTCAATACCCGCGCCCATGCTCATGGTCTGGGATGCGCCGTTGTCGATGTACTGCGGCGTCATGTCCGGCAGGGCAAGAATCACAAAACCGCCCGCCCGTCCGAAACGGGGATCAACGGCATCGTCGAGCGTGGGGCCTTCACTGGAAATGGCTATTTTCTGCATGATGTTCTCCTTTGCGGATGCCGCGCCGGCGTCGGCTACGGCATAGGTGCCGCCCTCGATGCGCAGGGCCAGCCCGCGGCACAACGCCTGCGCCACCGTATGGCGGGCGGCGGCCAGCGTGCGCCCGAAGGTGTGCCGCGAGACGCGCATGCAGCGCGCGGCCTCGCTTCCGGTCATGCCTTCCAGATCCGCCAGACGCAGGGCTTCGAGTTCGTCCACGCTGAGGCGCACTTCTTCCAGCGCGGTCATGGGAATGCCCCTGGGTTTGAAATAGGTAACATGAGGCGCAACGGCCACATAGCGGCATTGTCTGGGACGCGGCATGGATGTATCTCTCTCGTTTTGCACAAATGAGCATAATCTTTGCCGCGGGCATGTCAAGGGGAAGGCCGGGAAATATTCTGCCGGAAACCTCTACGGCTCGCGGCTTGCGTCAGGATGGGGGCAGGCGTAGGGTAGGCGGCCTGCGGAAATGGCAAACAAATTACTAGATCGTTTCAACTTTGAAAAAGTTGAAACGCGAGGCGGCGGCACAGCGCCGCCCGGCCCAAAGTGAGCGGAAAAACCGCGTTTTTTCCGCGAAACGACAGGCCGTATGGTTTGAAATGCGAAGCATTTCAAACTGAAAATGCTCTATTATTATGGAAAGCAGAAAAGCGGGAAGTTCATGCTGGTAATTTCTCTTGTGTGTCTTGTGGTGGGGATTATTGTGGGCTGTTCCGGCGTGGGGGGGATTCTGGTACCTCCGGCGCTGGTGCTGTGGAGCGGCTATGAGACGCACATGGCTATGGGAACAACGCTGGCTTCCTTTATGGCGGTAGCCGTGGCCGGCATCTATATGTATGGTTGCAGACTGCGCGCCTTTTCCGTGCGGGAGGCTGTTCCCTTCGCGCTGGGCGGCCTTGCCGGAGCGGCTCCGGGAGGGCTGCTGGCGTCCCTTTTGCCGGGGAGCCCGCTGATTGTGATGCTGGCGATTATGGTGCTGTTTTCCGGCGTCGGCGTTTTCCGTCCCACCGGGCAGGGAAAGAAAGCGCCTTTCTGGCACAGTCCCGGCGGTTTGTTCCTCATAGGCGCGGCGACCGGACTGATGGCGGGGCTGACCGGAGCCGGGGGGCCGGTGCTTTCCATTCCGTGGATGATTCTTGTGGGCTTTCATCCCCTTACGGCCATAGGTCTCGCCCAGCCTTATCAGCTGGCGACGGCCATGTCCGGGGCTGTCGGCTGCGCCGTGAACGGGAATGTGGACTGGGCCGCTCTGCCGTTGATGGGGGTGTTCCAGGTGGCGGGTTTTGTGGCGGGGGTTGCTGTCGCAAAGCGACTGCCGGTGCAGATGCTGCGGCGGGGCATCGGCGCCATCTGCTGCCTTCTGGGCTTGTTTTTGCTCGGACGGGAAGTGATGGGCTGGATCGGATAACAATTTTTCCAACCGTAAGCGGTATTAGAGCGTTTCACCTTTGAAAAAGGAGAAACGCGAGGCGGCGGCACAGCGCCGCCCGGCCCGAAGCGAGCAGAAAAACCGCGTTTTTTCCGCAAAATAACAGGCCGTATGGTTTGAAACGCACAGCGTGTTAAACTGAAAATGCTATAGACAGGCGCGAGGGAAGGGCGGCAAGACGCCTGAAAACACGCAGGACACGAAAAAGATATTGGAGGGGCGGCGTTGCCGAAAAGGCGGGCCGCCCCTCTGGCGTCGCAGGGCGCGGGTTTTTCTGTTTTCCGCAAGTTTTCTATAGAGTTAGTCTCGATTTTTTCAAGTATAATTCCAGAACTTTTCTTGACTTTGGCGGTAAAATGAAAAATCATCCAACGGGATTCGATGTCGCCGCCGCACGATGCGTCGGAGGACGCCGCGGAACGGTTCCGCGGCGGGCGCTGCCCTGTGCGGCGTCACGAACAAGCTGGGCCGATGGAAGTCGGGATGTCCGGGGTTGCGCGGTGTTGCCGCAGGGAGTTTCCGGGCCCCTGATTTTCGGGCTGGAGGCCTGTTTTCCGTTCTGAAAATTTTGCAGAGAGGGAAACTGCCTCGGAGGCGGCCCCGATTCTTACCTCATGGAGGAATGTATGAAACGCTTTCTGGCTGCTGTGGCTCTGGTTGCCGCGCTGATGGTGCCGGGTATGGCCGCCGCCGAGGGCACGGGTCTGTATCTTGCGCCCAAATTCCTGCTTTCGCTGCAGAATACGGGCGACATATCCAAGGACAATGCCCCGTTCAGCGGTTCCATGGATCGCTACGATCAGTTCACGATGGGGGGCGCTCTGGCCGTGGGCTTTGACTTCTGGCAGTACTATCTCGTGCCGCTGCGCTTCGAGCTGGAACTGGGGCTGCGCGGCAACAACGAGCACGAATGGGACGTCTACCGTGGCGGTGCTGCCGGGACGGTCAAGGGAACCTGGAACAGCACGACCCTGTTTGCCAATCTGTACTACGACTTCCATACTGATTCCGGCCTGACCCCCTATGTGGGCGGCGGTCTGGGAATGGCCTTCAACTATGCCGAATATAAGTGGCGTCAGGGCGCCTGGGGCGGTTCGGCCAACGATACCATGACCAATTTTGCCTGGAATCTCGGCGTGGGCGTGAGCTACAGCTTCAATGAAAATCTGGCTGTCGATCTGGGCTATCGTTTTGTGAGCCTCGGACATAACGAAGTCTCGCTGGGCAACATGACCTTTGAAAACGATCCCTACAACAACGAATTTATGCTCGGTTTGCGTTTCGGTTTCTAAGCGGTCCTTTCGGGCCGGATGCCGCCTGAAGCGGCAAATCTGACAGGAACAAACTGAGTCTTGGGGCCGGCGTAAGCCGGCCTTTTTTTATGCCGAAAAAACGGCTCCGGGAGAGAGCTGGGCGTGTTACGCACAAAGATATGCACATGCTGGTGACAAAATAAAAAAAGCAAAAACTTTCAAAAAATGATGAAAAAATGAATTTGTATTGTGAATTTCATGTTGAATAAATTGTTGATAATTGTCTAGAGTGTTTTTAACCCCGCGGACTTTTTGACTATCAACTTTAAAAAAGTCTAGATTACAATATAAAAAATCAATAAAAATCAATAGGTTAAAATCTTAAGTGGCAAACGGCAACAAATTCTTGTTCCCTGATATTATGCAATTTCCGCCCGTTGCGACTCCTCACCTTTTGAGGCTACAAGGAGGCCATGCAAGAACAATGGCTGGAAATCTCTAGAAAGCTTCAAGAATCTCTGGATTCGGGAGTCTATAAGGTGTGGATAGCTCCCCTGCATGGTGAGGTGCGGGGCGAGCATCTGACGCTGCGGGCGCCCAATGCCTTCGTGGCCAACTGGTTGCGGACGCGTCTGCTGGCTTCGATACGCGAGGCCGCCGCTGCCGTGCTCCGGCAGAATCCTGAGAAGGTGTCTGTGGAAGTGCTGGCCGGACCGCAGGAAGCTGCGGCGGCTGTGGCGATGACGAATGCTGCCGAGACGCTTGCCGCGTCAATGCCCGCTGCCGAAGGGCTTGACGAAGGCTGCGCGCACGGAACGCTGACGACTGCCGCGTCGGATTCCGTGTCTGCGGCTCCGATCCTTGCCGCGCCGTCTGTCGCGTCTCCCGCGCCTACACAGCAGTATTTGCCGCTTGGCGTGGCGTCCTTTTCTCGTCCCCGCAGCGAATGGCGGCATTCTTTTGACGATTTTGTTGTGGGCCCCAGCAACAATGTTGCGGTTGCGGCGGCTCAGGATGTCTGCCGCAGCTCCGGCTGCGTTTCCACGCTGTTCATCAGCGCGCCTCCTGGTCTGGGAAAAACGCATGTGAGCCAGGCCGTGGGGCAGACCATGTACAAGGCCGGGCTCGGCTCCAAAGTGGGCTATCTGACTGCCGAAGATTTTGCCGCCCGCTTTGTATCGGCCCTGCGCACCAGAGAAGTGGACGAATTCAAGGCCCGTCTGCGTCAGCTGGATGTGCTGCTGCTGGAAGACGTGCATTTTTTGCGCGGCAAGGAAAAAATTCAGGACATGGTGCTGAGCGTGGTCAAGCACCTGCAGGAATACGGCGGGCGCGTCGTCTTCACGAGCACTTTTTCGCCGCGAGAATTGCAGCAGGTGGACTCGCAGCTGGTGTCGCATTTTTGTTCGGGCATTGTGTCGGCCATCAGCCGGCCCGATGAGGATATGCGCCGCGAGATTCTGGAACGCAAGGCCCGGAGCTGGCAGGTCATGCTGCCCGGCACGGTCTGCGACCTGCTGGCCAATCGCCTTCAGGGCGACGTGCGACAGCTGGAATCCTGTTTGAACAGCCTTGTTTTCAAGGCGCGGCTGCTCAACTGCAACCTGAATACCGAGCTGGCGCTTGAGGTCCTGTCGCAATATGCGGATGTGGAATGCGGCCCCGATTTTGACGCCATAGTCCGCCTTGTCTGCGAAAGTTTCGGACTGACCCAGAAACAGCTGGCTTCGCCGTCGCGGCGGCAGGAGCTGGTGCTGGCGCGCAATACCATTTATTATCTGGCCCGCAAGCATACGGAAATGTCTCTGGCGGAAATCGGTTCGCGTTTCAATCGCCGTCATACCACCGTCATTAAGGGGATTTCCTCGGTGGAACGCGAGCTGTGCAAGGAAACGCGGGTCGGGCGTCAGATTGCCAGGGCCGTAAGCCTGATTGAGCGCAACGCGGGCGTTTGCGCTCCGGCGTAGAGAAGAAATATTCCCCGCAAGGCGTGGTGCGGGGGGTGAAAGAAAGTTCAAGACGTCCAGAGAGCGTCTTGCAGGAACAGGCGTGGTCGGCAGCCTTGCCTGTCCCTTCCAGCCGCGGCGGCTTGTGTCCGAGGGATGCAGGCCGCCTTTTTTTAGCGCATTTTCAGTTTGAAACGTTGTGCGTTTCAAACCATACGGCCTGTCGTTTTGCTGAAAAAAACGCGGTTTTTCCGCTTACTTTGGGCCGGGCGGCGCTGTGCCGCCGCCTCGCGTTTAACCTTTTTCAAAGGTGGAACGCTCTCTTCTGGGCAAGAGAAAGAGGGAGCAACGCAGACGCCCCCGGCAACGCTCGCTACAGCGTCGCCGGGGGCGTCTGTTGTGTGCGAAGAAACGGAAATATCCGTTTCGGAACGGCAGATTGCCGGGCGGCGCTATGCCGCCGCCTCGCGTTTAACCTTGTTCAAAGGTGAAACGCTCTAGACAAGGCCGTGAGCCTGAAGAATACCGCGCAGCTTTTCCCTGTCGGCATCCTGCATGGGCCAGAGCGGCAGACGCATTTCCATGTCCATGCGGCCCATGAGCGCCAGGGCCGTTTTAACAGGAATGGGATTTGTCACCATGAACATGGCATGATGCAGGTCGAAGATTTCATGGTGAATCTTGCGGGCGGCGGTAAAGTCGCCCTTTGCCGCGGCCTTGCACATCTGGGAAACCTTGTCGGGAACGATGTTGGACGTCACGGAAATGAGGCCGGTTCCGCCGATGCTCATGAGCGGCAGGGCAGTAAAGTCATCGCCGGACAAGAGGCTGAATTCCTTGGGACAGCTTTCAATGGTCAGGCTTGCCTGCGCCATATCGCCCGTGGCTTCCTTGACGCCTACGATAGTGGGAAAATCCTTGGCCAGTCGCGCCAGCGTTGCGGGCAGGAGATTGCAGCCCGTGCGGCCCGGCACATTGTAGGGCACAAGGGGCAGATCCACGGCCTGGGCAATGGCGCCGTAATGCTGATACAGACCTTCCTGCGTGGGTTTGTTGTAATAAGGAGTGATGAGCAGCGCGCCGTCCGCGCCGGCGTTCTTGGCAAAACGCACCAGGCGGATAGCCTCGGCTGTATTGTTGGAGCCCGCTCCGGCCAGAACGGGAACGCGTCCGGCGGCCTGCTCGATGCAGATTTCGATAACCCGTTCGTGTTCCTCATGGGTCAGGGTTGCCGATTCGCCGGTGGTGCCGCACGGCACCAGCCCCTGAATGCCCTGCTCTATCTGCCAGTCGATGAGTTTGCGGTAGGCTTCTTCATCAATGACGCCGTTCTTAAAAGGGGTGACCAGTGCGGTCATTGCACCGTGAAACAGCATAGTGACTCCTTGGAACTACGGGTGAGTGAGAGACGGTTATTGGTTGATGAATTCCTTCAGTTCCTTGCCTGCCCGGAAGAAGGGCAGACGTTTGGGCACCACGTCCACGCTTTCGCCGGTTTTGGGATTGCGCCCGGCATAGCCTTCATACTCCTTGATTTTGAAGCTGCCGAAGCCGCGGATTTCGATGCGCTCCCCGGCAATGAGCGATTCCTTCATGGCGTCAAAGAAGGTGTTGACGACCAGCGAGGCATCTTCAAACGGGAGATCCGTTTCTTCCGCCAGAGTCCTGATGAGTTCGCTTTTGTTCATATATCCTCCAGCCCTCCATCCTCGGATGGGTTCTTTTCGGAGTAACGCCCGCTGCCGGAAGAAGTTTTACGCCTGTTTTCGTGCCGCTGACGGGAAAAGTGATTGTCAATGTCCTTTTTGGCGACAGCAGAAAACCTTTCTGCTCCCGGAAGTTCCCTTGCGGCGCTTTCTGTATCATGAAAGAATCCGGCACAGACGTTGTGGGACTTTATAATACTGTTTTTATGCAGAGAGGTAAAGCGGGAGGCAAAAGGCACAGGAAAAATTTTTGCAGGAGCGGCAAAAGCGTTTTTGACGTCTGAGAAGAGCATAAAAAAGGCAATGCCCTTGAAGGACATTGCCTGAAGGTGTCGAAACCAGAGCAATTTTAGTTTGAAACGCTTTGTGCCTCCAGACCGCACGGCCTGTCGTTTCGGGGAAAAGCGCAGCTTTTCCGCTTGGTTCTGGCCGGGCGGCGCTGGCAAAACGCTCTAGACGTCCAGATGCAGAATGCCGCGCTGTCCGAGCCAGTCCAGCATATTGAGGCGGGCCTTTTGCAGACGCTGGGCGATGCTCTGAATGTCCTGCGCGGCCGGCGAGCCGGGATAGCAGCGCATGAGCGGCTTCTGAAGGCAGACGGCTTCGGAGACGTTTTCGTCAAAGCGCACGGGACCGAGCATGACGGGTTCAAAGTGGACAAAGTGACGGCAGGCCCCCGCCAGTTTTTCAAAGGTATCCTGCGCTTCCTTGGCAGACGTGGCTTCGTTGACGACGACCATGAAGTTGCGCAGACCGTAGCGGTTGTTGAGCACCTTGATCATGGCGTAACTGTCCGTGAGGGACGTCGGTTCGGGCGTGACGACCACGATGCGCAGGGCGGCCATGGCTGCAAAACTCTGGACAGTATCGGAAATGCCGGCGCCAAGGTCCATAAAGACAAAGTCATAGCGTCCCAGCGAGGGTTCCAGCCGCCGCAGCAGCAGATCCCTGGTGTCGGCGTTCATGTCTACCAGTTCGGGAACGCCCGATGCCGCGGGGAGAACGTCAAAGCCCTCTTTTTCAAGAGAATAGAGAACTTCTTCCAGAGGCTTGTCGCCCAGAAGAACATTTTGCAGATTGCCTTCCGGGGTGATGCCGAGCAGGACGTCGAGATTGGCAAGACCAAGATCGCAGTCGATAATCAGGGTTTTGAAACTGTTCTGGTGCAGTGCACAAGCAAGGTTGAGAGCCAGACTTGTTTTGCCGACACCGCCTTTGCCGCTCATAATGGCGATGCTGAGCGTAGTATTGGGCATTGGTTATTCTCCGCCAAAAAAAAGAAAGCGTTTTTCCTGGGAATGAACCAGTGTGGCTCGTTCGGCCAGGGGGGCGCCGGTGTCTTCGTAAAGATGCTCCTTGCTTTCCCGCGCCCTGGCAAGCGCCTGTCGGGCTCGTTGAAGCAGGGCATTGGCCTTGGGATGCTCGCTTTGCGTGACAGTAACGATGCCGAAGGCGCAGCCGGCCTGCGTAAAGGGGGCAATGACGCCGGGCTTGCCGAGAACAAGCCCCTTGCAGCGCAGGCGAAAGGCCGTGCGCGCCCGTTCGGCCAGCAGACGACCGCGCAGCAGACCGTATCCGGGAAGGATAGCCAGAAGGGCTCCTTTTTCCAGATTGCCTATGCTGTCGCAGGCGTCCAGCCGCTGCCGCAGCGTTTCGTAGAGCAGACGCTCGCCGAGAAGCTGGGCAGGAGAATCCTCGCTTGCGGAAGAGGCAATAGAGGGGCGTTCAGGGCAGATGCCGGGAGCCGCGTCCAGGTGCGACAGCTGAAGCGTCCCGCAGACCAGCGTCAATTGTCCGCCATTGCGTTCCAGTCTTTGCAATTCTCGTTCCAGCTGCTGGCGAAGCATTTCCCGCGTGAGCATGGAAGCAAGAACATTCATGAAATCCGGCGGTTTCGGCAGGGAAGGCTGGCCGTCGCGCCGCATATCGGGGCAGACGTCCGCGAGGGCGATATCCAGATTTTTTCCCATCTCTTCGGGCAGCGGGAGCGCGCACCAGCGGCTGAGGGGAAAACGTCGGCAAAATTCGCCCCAGCGCTTGAGCGGCAGGCCGCTGACGCGCCGCATGACGAGAATATCCTGCGGCGTCGCAGGGGGCTCATCCTGCTCCATGAGCAGACGCAGCGCCCGCAGTTCGCGCGTCAGCAGTTCAAAGTCGGCG
This sequence comes from uncultured Desulfovibrio sp., assembly GCA_944327285.1. GTDB lineage: Bacteria > Desulfobacterota > Desulfovibrionia > Desulfovibrionales > Desulfovibrionaceae > Desulfovibrio. The sequence goes on from CALVHG010000044.1 coordinate 13,590, forward strand.
TTTCGTGATGACATGGCTTTTCCGGGCGGAGGTGGACGCGGCATTTCCGCGTCGCTCCGTCAATCTGAGTATGGCATACATCTGCCTTGAAGCAGCGGGGGCGCCTTGAACCTCTCCTGTAAACCGTCCTGCAAAACCGCGGAACAAGGCCGTTCCGCGGTTTTGCGTCAGCGTTGCCGTTCGTGGCGATAAAGCAGGTAGTCGTGCTGAAAGACGTCGATTTGTCCGTTGAGCACGGCGTCGACGTCGCCGACTTCCGTTCCGGTGCGATGATCCTTGACCAGCCGGTAGGGTTGCAGCGTGTAGGTTCGGATCTGGCTGCCGAAGGCAATGGCATCTTTTCCGGCATATTCGGCCTGTCGCTCGGCTTCGCGCTTTTGCAGTTCCAGGTTGTACAGCCGGGCTTTAAGAATGCGCAGCGCCGATTCTTTGTTGTGGTGCTGCGACTTCTCGTTCTGGCACTGGGCGGATATGCCTGTGGGAATATGAGTGACGCGCACAGCGGAGCTGGTCGTATTAACGCTCTGACCGCCGGGGCCGCTGGAACGGAACGTATCAAAGCGCAGATCGCTTTCTTTGATGTCCAGCTCTATGTCGTTGCCGACGTCGGGAATGACGTCGACCGAGGCAAAGGACGTATGCCGACGGCCGGAGGCATCAAAGGGAGAAATGCGGATCAAGCGGTGAATGCCGCGTTCGCTCTTGAGAAAGCCGAAGGCGTGGGGCCCGGAAATGCGCAGGGTCACGCTCTTGAGACCGGCTTCGTCGCCGGGCAGGTAGTCCAGCTCTTCCACCTGAAAACCGCGGCGCGCGGCCCAGCGGGTATAGAGGCGCAACAGCATTTCCGCCCAGTCCTGCGATTCGGTGCCGCCGGCGCCGGGGTGAATTTCGAGAATGGCGTCCTGATTGTCCTCTTCCGCGGACAGCAGCATGACAAGCTCGGTTTCATCCAGCAGTTTTTCCAGATTATCCTGCTGCTGGGCGAGCGATTCCAGAGCCTCGTCTTCAGGATTTTCTCCGGCCAGTTCGAGCCATTCGAGCATGTCGTCGTGGGTCGTCCTGAGCTTTTGCAGACGGGCTACTTCGTCTTCAAGACCGCGCTTTTCGCGCAGCAGGGGCGTCAGGCTTTCCGGATTATCCCATGCGCCGGGACGCGACAGGGCCGTTTCGATTTCGGCAAGGCGTTTTTCGTCGGCCGCGACGTCAAAGACGCCTCCAGAGGTTGGAAAAACGATCGGACAGGGGCGCGCAACGGGCGCGCAATTCACTCAGTTGCAGCATGTTGAGGCCGTGTTGTGTTGGATGTGGAACGCATGGCAGGAGCGAACAGCGCCGCCAGGCAGAGCAAAAGCCCGAAGGGGGGGAACAGGGGCGCAAGGCGGTGATACAAACTGACGTCATCCATCAGGCGCGCGCGTCCCCAGAGCCACTGCTGCCGGAACTGGCCGCCGCTGACAACAGGGCGGCCGCGATGGTCGATGACGGCGGAAATGCCGGTATTTGTGCCGCGCAGAATCCAGCGCCGCTGTTCGATGGCGCGCAGGGCGGTCAGATACAGGTGCTGCCGCGGGGCGGGAGTTGCGCCAAACCAGCCGTCATTGCTGATATCCACAAGAATATTGGCGCCCTTTGCGACACGCTCCTGGGCCAGCCAGGGAAACACGCCTTCATAGCATATGAGCATGCCGAGAGCAAGCCGACCGTTTCGCAGGGGCTCCGCGCTTTTTCCGGGCGTATAGGTGCCTACTTCCTGAAGCAGGGCCGCGAGAAATTCCCAGTCCAGCCAGGAGGGAACGTATTCGCCAAAGGGGACAAGGTGCACTTTGTCGTAACTGCCCCGCGGCGAGCCGTCGGGGCCGATAAGAAGCGCCCGGTTGTAGACACGCTGCGTCGGGCCGCTGCCCTCAAAACCGGGAAGGCCGGTCAGCAGGGGAGACTGGGCGGACGCCGCCAGCATGCGCACGGCCTCGTCATAGAGAGGGAAACGGGGCAGATCATACGGCAGGGCGGTTTCCGGCCAGATGATCAGCGGTTTTTCCGCGGGGCGTTCGGCCAGCCCTGCCTGCGTCAGGGTCAGGTAGATTTCTGTGGTTTTGCGTTGAAATGCCGGCGTCCACTTGATATTTTGATCAATGTTTCCTTCCACAAAGAGGACGGAAAGGCTATCCGGCCCGGAGGGGGCAGCGTCGGCGGGCGTTTCCTGCAAACGCCATGCGCCATAGCCCAGCAGCAGGACGATCAGCAGCAGACCGACGCCGCGTCGACGCGCGGCTTTGCCGGGCCAGCACAAAGCCAGAGCAGCGGCCGTCCAGATCGCGCCGACCATCCCGGCGCCGACGCTGTCCGCCGCCTGCGTCAGCACCGGCCAGGCCGTCAGCGCTCCGGCAAGCGGCAGCCAGGGAAAGCCCGCCACAACGGCAAAGAGCCATTCCAGGGAGTACCATGTCGCGGCAAGACCCGCGATGAATATCAAAGCCGCGCGCTGTCGCAGATGAAAGGCCGCCAGCGAAAAAAGTCCGCCCGCGGCCGCCAGACAGGCCGAAACAAACAGCGCGCAGGGAACGGCCAGAGGCCAGGGCAGGCCGCCGACATTGTGCACCGGCAGCGACAGCCAGTAGAGGGCCGCCACATGCCCGGCCCAGGCGCAGAGCCAGCCCCGGCGCAGCGCAGCGCCGCGACTGGCGGCAGACGCGCCCAGCAGGGCAAGACACAGAGGGTAGAGCAGGACCAGCGGCGGGAGGGAAACGGCATCATTGGCAAAGCCTGCCCAGAGGGCCAGCGCGCCCGGCGCGCCTGTCAGGAAGGCGCCGCGCGCGGTCCGGCAGAATTCAGGAGAAGGCAGGGAAGACGGCTGCAACGACATGGCTTTCCTTGCTGAGTGGACAGAAAAGGAGCGCCTTGCGGTTGCTGCGGCAAAGCGCTCCGGGGAAAAATGGCATCCGTCCGAAACCGTCGCAAGGGACGGGCAGACAGACGGAAGAATCAGGCAACGGCTTGATCCGCTTCGGGCGCGGACGCAGGCTCCATGCGCAGTTTGCGGATGAGCTTCTTGTCCGCGTCAAGGACGGTGAAACGCCAGCCGTCCAGCGTAAAGGCTTCTCCGGCGGCAGGCACGCGACCGGCTTCCATGCTGAGATAACCGCCGATAGTGTCCACTTCGTCGGAGGACAGCGTGACGCCGATATCTTCAAGGTCTTCCAGCATGGCCCGACCCGTCAGCTCGTAGGTTTCGTTGCCGAGGGGGCGAATGTCCTCTTCGCGGGGGGCATCGTGCTCATCTTCGATATCGCCCACGATTTCTTCCAGAACGTCCTCGATGGTGATCAGCCCGGAAGTGCCGCCGTACTCGTCGAGCGCGATGGCCATGTGCTGCTTGCGGGCGCGAAATTCCTGCAACAGCGTGCGGATGGGTTTTGTTTCGGGAACAAAGAAGAGATCGCGCATGATGGTGCCGGCCGCGCGCGAACCTCCGTCGGGTTCCAGCAGCGAGCGCAGCACATCCTTGGCATGCAGGATGCCCACCATATTGTCGCGGGTTTCCCGGTAGACGGGAATGCGGGTGTGACCGGAATCGACAATGACCCGCGCCGCTTCCGATAGCGGCGAATCTTCGGGAACGCAGTCGATATCGGTGCGGGGAGTCATGGTATCCTGCACCTGCAGGTCGCTGAAGCGCAGAATACCCAGGAGCATGGATTCCTCGTCGGGCTCCACTTCTCCTTCGGCGCTGGCTTCAATAATGGTTTTCTCAAGAGATTCTTCGTCATCGCGTCCGAAAATTTTTCCGATCCGCGACCAGATGGTACTATGACCGTCAGGACTGCCGTCCAAGGCTGACTCCTTTGGTTATTGTTTCGAAAAGGCGCTCCGCCGGGGAGCGCACGGTCTTGTTGAGGGTAGCCCATCGGCGCATGCTTGTAAACTGATAGCGTCGCGCTTTTTCCGCTGCGACGGCGGAGAACCGGTCTTGCGGCGAGGAAAGACGTTTTCTAGAGCGTTGTGCTCTTGAAAAAGGTGAAACGCGAGGCGGCAGCACAGCGCCGCCCGGCCAAAAGTGAGCGGAAAAACCGCGCTTTTTCCGCGAAACGACAGGCCGTATGGTTTGAAACGCACAGCGTTTCAAACTGAAAATGCTCTAAAAGAGAGACAGTATGAAAGGAAAAAAGAGAACATCGATGCCGCGCGTGCGCTGGCGGAAACTGGCTCGCGCCGTTTTGGCCGTTGCCGGCTTGTGCTGCGTTCCCGTATCCGGCATGGCGCAGTCCGGCGAGCTGGAGCTGCGTTTGCTGCATGCCAATGATACGCATGCCTTTCTGGCGGGGACGGACGCCAGGGGCAGAGCCTGCTTTGCGTCGGCGGCATGTCGGGGCGGCATGGGGCGCATTGCCGCCGCCATCCGGCAGGCCAGGGGCGGGCAGGATAACGTCATTGCGCTGGATGCCGGCGATCAGTTTCAGGGAACACTGTTCTACAGCGTCGGCAAGTGGCCAGTGATCGCCGCCGTGGACAGGCTCATGCCTTATGATGCTATGACATTGGGCAATCATGAATTTGACGACGGCTGCGCGGCGCTGGCAGCGTTTCTGGCCGCGCAGCCGCTGCCTGTGGTAGCGGCAAATCTGGCGCCGGGCAAGGGCTGCCCGCTGTTTGGTTCGCGCATCCGGCCTTACGTGATCCGGGAGATTCGCGGCGTCCGTGTGGGGATTATCGGACTGGCCAATGACAGGATTGGCAGACTGTCTGCCGTATGCCCGCAAACGACAGTTACGGATGCCCGCGCGACGTTGGAAAACTGCGTCCGGGAATTGGAGGCGCAGGGCATCCGGCATATCATTGTTCTGACGCATCTGGGGTTGAAACGCGATCGCGCCCTGGCGCGAGCTGTTTCGGGAGTGGATGTCATTGTCGGCGGACATTCGCATTCGTATCTTGGCAGGAATTCGCCGGAAGGGCCCTATCCCATTGTGGAGCATGCGCCTGACGGAGCGCCTGTCCTGGTGGTGACGGCCGGTCGGGCTGCGCGCTGGCTGGGAGATTTGACCGTTGTTTTTGACGCCGCCGGCGTGCCCCGACGCTGGAGCGGCGACGCGCGGGAGCTGGCGCCGTCTCTGCCGGTGGATGAAGACGTGGAGCGCGTGGCGGCTGATGCCGCCGAAAAGCTGGAGACATATCGCAAGACCATCATCGGGCGGCACGATGTTCGTATGCCCGACGGCATGGAGCAGTGCCGCGCGGGGGAATGTTTTTCGGGCATGCTGCTTGTGGATGCCATGCTGGAATACGGCAGATCTCAGGGTGCCTCCGTGGCTTTGTATAACAGCGGCGGCGTGCGCGCAGCGTTGCCTTCCGGGCCGATTTCCCTCGGAGATATTTTGACGGCCTATCCTTTTGGCGGGGGCATTCAGATTCGGGAATACGCGGGGAAACAGCTTTGGCAGGCGCTGGAGCACGGTCTTGCGGGGAAAAACGGGACAGGGCCGCGTCTTTTGCAGGTTGCCGGTTTGCGCTATGCGGCCGACGTCAGCCGTCCCGCGGGCAGGCGGCTGGTTTCCGTGTATATCAGAGATAAAGAGGGGAAGGAGAGTCCCCTTGATCCGCAGGCTCGCTATGCGGTGGTTCTGGGAGAGTATCTTGTCCGGGGAGGCGACGGTTTCCAGATGCTGAAGGCAGGCAAGCTGCGGGCGACCTGTTCGCAGAAGGAGCAGGAACTGGTGGAGGACTATATCCGAAGGCATTCTCCGCTGCCGCCGCCGGAAGCCGGACGTATCTGTTTGGAGCAGAAGCGCTGACGTTGCGCCGCGCTTTTGCGCGGCGTGTGCGGAGAGGGGGTTAGCGGGCGGATTGCGGCGGGCGTCCGACAAAGGGCAGCCCCAACGAGACAATGCGCGGGGGCTCTTCCCGTTCTTCGGGGCGCATTCCGGCGGCATAGGCTGCTTCCCATGCCGCAATAAGCGCCAGAAGGCGCTGTTCCCGCAGGGTCAGTCCTCGTTCTGCGCGCGTGCCGCGTCGGGAGCGTCGGGGCGTGTTCCGGGGTGCGTCCATGCCGTTCCTTTCCGGCGATATGCCGGGGATGCGGAATGCCTCGCCTGCTGTCTTCCTCCCGAAAGAATCGCGCTATGGAAAAGGGGTCCCTTTTTCTGCCGGGGACCCCTTTCGACGGTTCCGGCGCCGCTACGCGCCCGGAGCAAGAGATGTCAGGATTATGAGGCGTCCGTTGTGCGACAGGGTAATGCCGCGCGTCGTGGGCGGGGCTTGCCGCAGGAATGCGCGCAGACTTGTGATGTTGCCGGCGGCGCGCAGGCTGCGCTTGTCGATAAAGGAGTAGGTCAGCTGATGGGATCTGGCCGCCTGCTGCTCGAACTTTTTCAGGCTGCTGTCAAAATGCTGCGCCCCTTTGCTGCCGGCCGCCAGCGCGTCAAAGGTCGCGCCGTCGGCTTTTATCTCGGCCAGGACAAAGCCGCTGCCGACAATTTCCTGAATGGCATTGCGGAAATTGGCGGGGGCGAACGGACGTTGCAGCACAATCATTTTAAGTTTGTCTTCCGAAAGCATGAACACCTGTTGCCACTTCTGCCTGGCATATGTTGCCTGCGGCAGACAGAGGTGGTCTTCCAGGCCGGGGTCGCGACACGGTTCGGCCTGTGAGCGGCGCTGTACCTTGGCGCGCGGCATGTCCAAATAGTAGCCGTCAAGCAGGGGTACGCGAGGCTCCGCCTGGGCGGGAAGCGCCATGAGCAGAAGCAAAAGAAGCAACAAGAAATGTTTCATGCAAATCCTCCCAAGGATGATTTCAGCCTAGCGCAAGGAGGCCGGAACGACAAGAGCCTTGCCCGACAGGGGCAGCCAGAGGAAAAGTTTGCTGAATGCAGATTCGTCTTGACAATAGTTCGATATGAAACTATTTTGACGCCATGCAATATCGTTCCATTTTTGCTTATGCCAGCCGTCTGCGCAGTCTGGGTAACGAGCTGATTGTTGACGGGCTCAGGCAGCGCGGCGTGGAGGGCATTGTTCCTAGTCATGGCGACATCGTGCATGTGCTGCTGCATACGGAAAGCTGTTCCATGAGCGAGCTGGCCCGGCGTATCGGGCGCACAAAATCCACAGTAACAGTTCTTGTGCGCAAGCTCGAACAGGCCGGTTATGTGCAGCGGGAGCCGGATGCGGCGGACGCGCGCGGCGTGCGCATTTCGCTTACGGCGCGCGGCAAGGCCCTTGAACCGGCCTTTCGGGAAATTTCCGATCGCTTGGAAGCTCTCATATGCGAACGTCTTTCGGATGACGAAGCCGCCCGATTGGAAGAACTGCTGGCAAAATGCGTGGGAATCTCATCAGATACCAAGAATTAAGGAGAAATAGTCATGAGCAATTATTCTTTGAAGCACGTTGATATGCATGCCGGACGTGTCGAACTGCATGATCTGTTGCAGCTGACGGGCTGCGAAGTGTCTTGCAATACGCTGCCGAAAGGGGCAAGCGTTCCCTTTGTGCATCATCATACCAATAATGAAGAGCTGTATATCGTGTTAGAAGGCGCGGGAACGCTTTTTATTGACGGCGAGGAACTGCCCCTTGCCGCGGGAGACTGCTTCCGCATTGCTCCCGCCGGAGCCCGCTGCATCCGTGCCGCCGAAGACAGCGCCCTGCATTTTCTCTGCGTCCAGACCAGGGCCGGCAGCCTTGAAGGCTACACCATGAGCGACGGCGTGATTGACGAAAAGGGCGACAAGCCGAGCTGGCTCCGTTAGGATGTGGTAACACCTCTTCCCCCAGCGCGCTTTTTAGAGCGTTTCACCTTTGATAAAGGTGAAACGCTCGGCGGCGGCACTGCGCCGCCCGGCCCAAAGTGAGTGGAAAAACGTGTTTTTTCCGCGAAACGACAGGTCGTATAGTTTGAAACGCACAGCGTTCCAGACTGAAAATGCTCTAAAAAGCATACTGCGCCCAGAGGCTGGCGCGAGGGGGGACCCTTCTCCTCGAAAAAGTATGAAGCCCATTTTCCGCTGTTGCGGAAAGCGGGCTTTTTGTGTTCTGCTGTATGCTGCAACGAGCTGCGCCGTTGTCGTTGTCGTCGGAGCCCGCCGCCCGGCCCAAACTGAGCGGAAAAACTGCGCTTTTTCCGCGAAACGACAGGCCGTATGGTTTGAAACACACAGCGTTTCAAACTGAAAATGCTTTAATTGACGCTTTGCCGACGGCGACAACGTCAAGATAAAAGAACATCTTCATACCACGGAGTTGCGTCATATGTTTCTTGTCGTTCGTCTGTTCAAGCTGCTGGCCTGCCTTTCGTTGGTTGCCCTGCTGGCGCTGCTGGTGCAGTTCAACGGCGCCGCCATGAGCACGGCGGAAATTCTTGCGCCGGGTACCGGCTGGATTGTTTGTCTGGCGCTGGTCGGTCTTGAGCTGCTTGCCTGCGTCTGGCTGGGGCTGGCCTGGTTCCCCCGTCCTTCGAAGCTGGTGCTGCGGGCCGATCCCACGGAAGAAGAGCGTCGGGCCTTTGCCAGAGAGTTGACGCGTCGTCTTCGTGCCAACAAGCATGTTCGGGCCGCAGGGCTGAAGGCGGATGATCCCGATTTCCTGCCCGCCGCCCTGCGACATCTGGACGAGCTGGCGGACAGCGTCATCCGCTCCGATGCCAAAAAGATTTTTCTGGGCACGGCTCTTTCCCAGAACGGCAAATTGGATGCCCTCATTGTCTTTTTTGCGCTGAGTCGCATGGTCTGGCGCGTATCGGCCATTTACAATCAGCGGCCTACTGTCCGGGAGATCTGGAGCGTTTACAGCACGGTTTCCTCGTCGGCCTTCATTGCCTTTTCCATAGAGGCTCTGGATATTCCCCGCACCATTTCCGAAGCCATGAGCGCGCTTGTTCCGTCTGTGACGCCGTCCTTGACGACGGCCTCCATTCCTGTTGTTGGCGCGTCTCTCCAGTATTTTACGGCTTCCATCATTGACGGTGCGGCCAATGCTCTTTTGGCTGTTCGTGCCGGCATTATTGCCCGAAACGCTTTTCGTTTTGCCGCGCTGCCGCAGGAAGGGTCTTTGCGGCAAGCCTGCGCCGGGCAAAGCTGCGCCATGCTGCTTGCGCTTTCGCAGGAGTGCGTGGGAGAGATCGTGGACAGCCTGCGCGATCAGTTCAAGAGCCTTACCACGGATGTCGTGGGCAAGGCTGCCGAGAAGACAAAGCATGCCGCCGGCAGCGTGGCCCGCGCCACGGTCAGCGTGGCCGAAGCGGCGGGGGCCGCTGTGCGTCAGGTCGTGCGCGGCAGTGACGACAGCCGCGAATGTCCGGCAGTCGGCATGGCTGACGCCACGACGGAAAGAAGCGCGCTGGATAGAAATGATTTGAAGAAAGAAGAAAGCAGAGGGAACCGGATCGGACTGGGGGAACGCCTGCGGGATGTCTGCCCGACAGGCCTGTTTCGCAAGCCCTGCGCCGATGAAGTCTTTGCTCTGAGCCTTGCGCTGCTGTGGGTGGAAGGAAGGCCCGGCGGCAGCCGACGGAGAGCCTTGTGCCGCTATGCCCTCAGAGAGGGGGTAAGCGAGCATTTGCTGCCGTATCTGGATACGCAGCCGACGCTGGATGACTTGGGGACGCTGCTGCGTGTCTGGCGCAAGCGGAGCGGGCAGGTACTGGCTGTGCAAAGGGAGCATGCGCCAGGGTTGGTTGTGAACACGGGCGAGGCCGGGGAACGCTTGCGAGAGCTGGAACAGCGGCTGAAGCTGGGCGATGCTCTGCGAAAGGCCCTTGAGCGCGGCGAGGAATAGGGGGCCATTGAAAAAGAATCCGCGAGGCGGTGGCACCGCGTCGCCTCGGCTCAACGTGAGTGGCAAAAAGCATTTTTTCCGCGAAAGCACAGGCCGCAGGGGCAATGCGGAGTGTTTCAAACTAAAATTGCTCTAGGGCCTGTTACCACTATTCGTAAGTTGTTTTGGGGGGAAGGGAAACCCCTCATCTCTGCTGTCGATGCCCGTAGCTTCCTTCGTCGCAACGGGCACGGCCTGCGGCCGCCATCCGGTCGCTGCTAGCGCGAGAGGACTACGAGAACGCCTTTTCTCGCTTCGCTGCGAAAAGGCTGGGCCCTTCCCCCCA
>CALVHG010000045.1 GCA_944327285.1 uncultured Desulfovibrio sp.
CGGGGGGAGTTTGAGGGGGGAGGAAACACCCTTTTACGCGCAAGCTAAAAGGGGTTTCCTCCCCCCTCAATCCCAACATCCCCCCTCAACAAGACAAACGTAATGAATCCTGAATCTAGCCGCGCTTGACCTTAAAAGCCTTGTCAAAAAGCCCTATCAGCCGTTCCTCGGCATGATCCACATCCAGCACCTCGCGCACCCTGCGCCAGGCTTCCTTGCCGAGACGTTCCCGATCCTTTGGCGAGCGGGCCAGACGCTCCAGCGCATCGGCCAGCGCCGCGGGATCGCCCTGCGGCACCACAAGACCGCTTTTCCCATTTTCCACCACTTCCAGCTGTCCGGGCACATCGCTTGCCACAACGGGCAGCGCAAAGGCCATAGCCTCCGTCAGCGCGGAAGGCAGCCCGTCGCTTTCCCCGGAACGCCGGGTAATGCCCGGAGCCACAAAGACATCCGCGGCCCGATACAAATTGCCCATAGAGTCATGCGGCACCTGCTTCAGGAAAGAAACACGCTTGCGCAACCCCAGACGGAAAGCCAGCCAGCGCAGACGACGCAGCAGGGGGCCGGTCCCCGCGATGGTAAGATCCACATCGACCTTACGCGCCGCGAGCAGGGCGCAGGCCCGCAGCAGCACATCGTAGCCCTTGCGGCGGCACAAGGTCCCGGCTGCCAGAATATGCAACGGCTGCGGACCGGGAGGCGGCGGCATAACGGCGTCATCATCCGGCGGCGTCAGTGTCAGCGGATTGTAGAGCAGCACAAGACGTTCCTGCGGTATCGTAGGCAGGAGACGGCGTAACTGCTCGTAACTTTCCCGCGTATCGCACCGGACAAAAGCCGCGTCGGCTGCCTTGCGAATCCAGTCATTGCCAAAATGCCGCAAATCATCCTGCCGCACAGTAAAGGCGAAAGGAATGTCGAGCAGCTTTGCCGCAATCCAGACGGCCGTCGCCGGGCGGCAGGCCCCGACGGCATAGAGGAACTGAATCTTTTCTTCTCTGCCCCAGCGCGCCAGCAACGCGCCGCAGCCGGCGTCCCACAGTTTGCGCACGGCTCCCCCGAAACCGGGAGGCGAGGGCAAAACGCGCCACAGTTGCCACAAGGTATGCGGCGCGCCCTTGATATGGCGGAACAGCCCGCTAAAAATCTGCAAGGCGTGCATTTTCCCCATACGTCGCACCGGCAGAGGCAGCGCATACTGCGTATCGCCGAACAAACTCTGCCCCCGCAGCGCGTAGATACGCGAGAGCAGCCCGCCGGTATGCATACGATGGGCCTCTTCCATGACGCAGCAGCCCGAAGTCTCTGGGAAACTCTCCGCCACCAGCGCCCCGCGCAGCACAGGTTCGGGCGCGGCAAGCAGATTGCGCCCTCCGTGTCGCGCCACTTCGGGCAGTTCGCGCTTATGGCAGTTGAGAATGCCGTCATCCAGCGTATAGACGCTGTCGCAGAAGTCGGCCATCTTGGGATCGTGCGTCACCATGATCATGGCCACGCCGCCCGAATGACAGAGCGTGCGAAAATTGTCCATGACCACGCGGCTGGTGCGGGCATCCAGAGCGCCGGTAGGCTCGTCGGCCAGAAGAATACGCGGATTGTTGACCATAGCGCGGGCAATGGCCACGCGCTGCTGCTCGCCGCCGGAAAGGCGGTTGCTGCGGTAATGCACTCGCGCGGACAGACGCACCAGCTCCAGCGCCCGGATAACGCGCTCCCAGCGTTCCGCCGGAGGAACACGCTCATAAATCAGCGGGAATTCGACGTTTTCAAACACTGTCGAATGATCGAAAAGATTGCTGGCCTGCATGACGAAGCCCATATTGCCGCGCCGGAAGGCCGCCGTCTGTTCCCGGTTGAACTTCAGCACATCGGTTCCGAGAATTTCCAGAGAGCCGGAATCCGGGGCGTGCAGCATGCCCAGCACATGCAGCATGGTAGATTTGCCGCAGCCGGACGGGCCCATGATGGCCACAAGTTCACCCGGTTCGACCTCAATATTCACGCCGCGCAACACCGGCGCAAAACCGGCATAGCACTTGTACAGATTCTTTGCGATGATAACAGGAGGCATAAGCGTACCTATTCAAAGCGCAGGGCCGAAACGACGTCCATGCGGCTGGCTTGGATGGCGGGATACAGGCCGCCGGCAACGCCGATAAAGGCGGAAAAGAGAATGCTGCCCAGACTGCTGATCAACAGCAGCGTATAGGAGATTGTCGTGTCGAGCGCATAGGCCCCCGACTGGACGCAGATTGTGCCAATCAGGATGCCCAGAACGCCGCCCGCCACAGATTTACACAGGGCCTCGGCAAGGAACTGCGCCAGAATATCGGTATCGGAACCGCCCATAGCCTTCTTAAGGCCCACTTCGCGGGTACGGGCGCGCACAGCCGCAAAAGTGCCGTACCAGATGCCGAACCCGCCCAGCATCAGGGAGGCGGCAATCCCCAGCCAGAGCAGGGCTTCCACCCACATAAAGGTCGCCTTGATGCGTTCCAGCTGATCGGCCTGCGTAGCGACGACAAGATAAGGCGCATCCTGTATGGAATGCACGGTCTGCGGAATGAGCTGCGTCAGCGGCGGCACGTCTTCCCAGCCTATGCCGCGCACAAAAAGCCGCGATATGCGGCCGTCGCCCCAGTTGCGATCTATCATGGTCGATGTCGGGATAAAGCCTCCCTGCCGCCAGTCTCCCAGCATAACGCCGCTGACGACGCCGACCACTTCAAAGATATCGTTGCCCAGCGTCAGCAGCTTGCCCATGGCATTTTCCGCGGAGCCAAAAAGATACGCCGCCCCTTCGTTGCCAAGGACGCAGACCCGGCGATGCTGGGCCTGATCCTCCGCGGAAAGAAAACGCCCGGCTACCATCTCCAGGGAAAAGACATCAAAAAAATTCTCGTCAACGCCGAGCATGCCCACTGTCAGGCGGCGTTCCCCCACCTGCATGGGGAAATATTGTCCGTTGCGCACCGAGGCGCACACAAGTCCCACGCCGGGCAGCTTGCGGATAGCCTCAATTGTTTCAGGATAAAACTCCCGCAGGGGCTGGCCGGGATACTGTCTGTCATCCATGTAGACGCGGATGACATTGACCCCGCCCATGAGCACCATGTCCTGTCCGACTTTATACCGTATCTCCTGCCCCAGCACCGATAGAGTAATAAAGGCGGTAATACCGAGCGCAATGGACAGGATAACGCCAAAACCGCGCTGACGCACGACCTGACGCAAGCTGACGCGAAAAAGATCCGATGCGGCTATCATAAAATCCTACCGATGGCGAAACCGCGCTGTTGGAAGTGAGAAAAAGACGCGCCACGGGCGACGAAAACAGCGGTTCTGATCGCCCGTTCCGCCGGGATATGCCGCCGGACGGCAGGCAACGCTGGCCCCGACGATCGCGCGTTACACGGAAATATCATTGCCGCCGCATCTCCAGAACGCGACCGCCACGCCCTACCCGATACCAGATGCCATGCCAGAGAATCCCCCTGGCCGGAATGGTGCGCAGATAGACTTCCGCAAAAAGCGCGGCGCTCAGGGCATAGGCCGCCAGCCAGCGCCACAGAGAGCCCGGAGCGCAGATCTGACAGCGCCAGCCATGCAGCAGAAGCAGCAGGCACAGCAACAGAACAAGAGCCAGCAGCCCCGTTGCGGGGGAGAACATACCGCAGAACAAACCGATCACAGCTCCTACGGCCAGCAGCGGCGGCAAAATCATCACCAGGGGCAGCACGCCCAGCAGGAGCCACTGCGAAGGCACGCAGAACTTCAAGAACAACACCTGACGATCCATCCAGGCGCGCCAGACACGAAAGGCGTGATGTTCCGCTTCCGTATACAACAGAGCGCCAGGGCTCAGAATCACGCGCTTGCCCAGCCCTGGCAGCAGCCCTGCCAAAGAGCAGTCGTCCACGACATTTTCCTGCCAGAAGCGCCGCAATCCCATATGTTCAAACACGCGACGCCGTATGCACATGGCGCCCCCCCACGGCTGGGTGAAGGACGGCGTCAGCCCCTGCAAGTACCGCATGAGCTGCACGCAAAAGGCATAGGCCAGCGTCACCAGCGAGCTGTTCCGCGGAAGCACCGTATGGTATCCGGTGCTGAAATCGCTTTGGCCGTCCGCAACCGGCGCGGCCAGGTGACGGGCAAAATCGGGGCGGGCAAGATGAGTGCTGTCACAAAACAACAGCAGTTCCGCAGCGTCGCCGACCGCGGCTATTCCCGCAAGGCTGTTGTGATTCTTTTGTCCGCAGCCCTCGGCCTTACCGGCCGCGACATGGCGCAGCGCCGGAAATTCCTTCTGCAACTCGCGCACCAGCCTGGCTGCCGGCTCGTCCTCCGTAGCCGTTACAAAAACGGGCAGCAAACCCGGATAATCCTGCAACAGCAGACTGCGCAACGCCGCCCGCATCATAGGATGCTCCCCGGCGGCCGGCACAATCAGCGCCGCCGAAGGCCAACGCTTTCGCCGGGGAGCCGCCAACCGGCTTTCCCGGTTCAGCCGTCCCCCGGTCCGCAACAACCAGAGCAGCAACAGACATTGCACAACGCCGCCGATCAGCAGGAACCAAAGCATAAGCACATCCTCGTATGCAGCAAGAGTCAGAATTTCGCACGGGGCTTGCCCGGCGAGCGGCTCCCGGCCGCCCGCAAGCCGTGCCTACAGGGGGGCGCAATCGTCGCTGACGCGCCCCGACGTATTCCGCACGGCATCGAAAGAAACTTTCATGCCGTTTGCCAGACGCAGCGATCCCTGCACGGATGTCGGCGATGTCTGGCGGGCTTCCAGCTTATGGCCGGACGAGTGCGACACGGCAATGACGCCGTTCTGCTCCTTACCATAAAAATGATAGGTATCGATCTTGCCGGAGCGCTGGCGCAGCAACAGGACGCCGCGCGCCTTGCCGTCCGGCGCAACGCACATGGCGGCCCGAAACGTGGAAGAATACATTTTTCCTTCCCAAACTTCGCTGCGCTCCGCCGTGCCCGCGCCTGCCGCAGCCTCAACCGCAAAACCGCAGACGCAACCCGACAACAGGACCGCAAGACCGATCGCCATTTTACCGTTCTTCATCCCCGCCCCGCGCATTTTTCAAACAGGGTTTCATGCGCCGCCACCATAGCGGCAAAGGAAAAAGCCTTTTCTACGCGCTGGCGTCCGCGCTGCCCCAGCTCGTCGCCCAAAGAGGGCGTATCCAGCAACCGCAGCAGATTGCCCGCCAGGGCTTCGGCATCGCCCGCAGGGCTCAGCAGACCGCAGGCTCCGTCGTCCAGCAGATGGGGAATGCCTCCCACCTGCGTCGCGCATACAGGCAGACCGCAGGCCATGGCTTCCAGAATGACATTGGGTTGTCCTTCGCGCGCTGACGACAGCGCAAAGATGCGCGCCCGGTCATACCAGGGCCGAACATCCGCCGTACCCGGCGTGAACAGGATGCCGTCACGCGCCGGAGACGACGCCGCCAGCGTCTTGAGCTCCGCTTCGCGCGGGCCATCGCCCACCAGCCGCAGCACGGCATCGGGATGACGCTCGCGCACCAGCGCCAGCGCCCGGAAAAGGGTCTCATGCTCCTTGTCTCCGGCCAGCCGCGCCACGCAGAGGATTTCCGGCGCACGCACCGAAGGAGGAAGCTCTGTCGGCGCAAAACGTTCCGTATCCACACCGTTAGGGATATAATGTAGATGAGACGCCGGGACACCCAGCTTTTGCAGAACTTCGCGCAAGGCAAGGGAATTGCAAATCATGGTCTGAGTCAGACGCCACAGCCACCGCTCATGCTGCCGCCGCGGACCGCCGCCGCCGCGGACGGTCCCCACGACGCAGTGCAGCCCCAGCAGCTTTCCCCAGATCCGGCACCAGATGTTGGGCAGCGCGGTTCCCGGCAGAACAATATCCGGCCGCAGCCGCTCCAGTTCCCGCCGCAGCGCCAAAAAGAACAGCGGAGGCACGCGACGCCCTGTTCCCAGATGGATCAGGGGGATGTCCGCTTCGTGCGCCAGCGCATCCATATCTGTCGCGCCGGTCAATGTTATCATAGTGGGAGAAAAACGCTTTCGATCCAGGCGACGGGCGAGCTCCAGCAACTGCCGCTGCGTCCCCCCGAAGCACAGATCTTCCATGACAAAGGCAATAGAAAGAGGTACAGGCATGCCGTATTCTTCCGCATCATGCCCATTTTGGCAAGCTCCCGCCTTGCCATTGTCCCCGGCAGTACCTACACTCTTCCCATGCAAACATCTCCATCCCCCCTGCGCGTCGTGGTCAGCCTCGACGTGGAAGAAGAAGGTCTGTTCTCCGGGAGCTATGCCTCCAGAGGGTGCAGCGTCCGTAATGTCGCCCTTCTGCAACGCCTTGCGCCGCTTTCTGACGAGCTGGGCTTTCCGCTGACGCTCTTTTGCGCGCACACTGTTCTGACTGATACCGCGGCTTGCCGCACACTCGAACAACTGCGCGATCGCCACGGCGCGGAAATCGCCGCCCATCTCCACCACTGGAGCACGCCGCCTCTTGACGCGCAGTCCGGTTCCGGCACGCCGCCGCGCACGCATACGCTGGATCGAGACCTGCTGCGCCGTCGCCTTGCCTCTCTGCTGGAAGCCGGACGCCAATTCAACGGCGCGCCGCTTACCAGCTTCCGCATGGGACGCTGGGATCTCAAGAACAGCGTCCGCCCACTGCTGGCGGAACAGGGAATTACTCTGGACAGCTCCGTCTGCCCGCTGCGCCAGCACAAGGGTGGGCCGGATCATTTTCTTGCCCCGGCCGATCCCTACTGGGTTGACGGCGCAACTCCCGACGGCACGCCCCTGCTGGAAGCGCCCATTACGCAGATTCCGCTTCTGCGTCCGCTGCCCGCTCTCTGGCGGGCCCTGATTCGCGATATTCCCCGGCGGGACGCCTTTCATTTCTGGGGAGCCCTCAGCGCCAACCCCTTCTGGCACAATGCCCGCGTCATGCGCGCGGCGGCGCGTCTGCATCATGCGCGCGGCGGCAAAGTCCTGAGTATCTTCTGGCACTCTTCCGAACTCATGCCGGGCGGCTCTCCCCAGACGCCGGATCAGCGGGCCGCCGACGCCCATTTTGAAAAAATCTTCTCCTTTTTCCGCTGGCTGCGCGATCGTCTGCCGGCGCAGGGCGTCACCGCCGCGCAACTCCGCGCCGAAGCCCCGCGCATGGCCTTTCCGCACAGGCCGTCAGGGCCGGGGGACTGGTAATGTCCCGCCTGATTTTTGTTCTGCTGGACGGCCTGCGGGCCGCCGCAGCCGACAGTCACATGGGCTTCATGGCGGCGCTGACGGAACACGGCGACGCCCGGCGTCTGACGCTCGACTGCGCCCTGCCGCCGCTTTCCCGCCCGCTCTATGCCACGCTCATCACCGGACGCACGCCGGCAGAGCTGGGGCTCTTCCATAACGGAGACGCCCGCCCCTGCCCCGTGCCGACTCTCTTTCATAAGGCGCGTGACGCGCGCCGGGTCACGGCTGCCGCCGCCTATTACTGGTTCAGCGAACTCTGCAACCGCTCCCCCTTCGATCCCGGACGAGATCGCCTGACGCTCGACGCGGCGCTGCCCATCGGGCACGGGCTCTTCTATCAGCGCGACGACTACCCCGACGAAGAACTGTTCCATGACGCCGAGGCGCTCCGCCGCCGCTGCGCGCCGGATCTGCTGCTCGTGCACAGCATGAATATTGACAATGCGGGGCACGTCTCCGGCGGCCATAACGCCGCCTACCGGCAGGCGGTACGCGAAGCGGACAGGCTGCTCTCCCTCTGGATCCCCCTCTGGCAGGCCGCAGGCTATGCGGTGTGCGTCACAGCGGATCACGGCATGCACGCCGACGGCCAGCACGACGATCTCGTCGATGACGTGCGGCGCGTGCCTCTCTGGTTCATAGGCGACGCCTGGCGCGGCCCCCTCGACGCGCTCGGACACGCTCCCCGGCAAACCGATATTGCCCGCCTCTGTCTTGAGGTTCTCGGCGTACAAGGGGCCTCTTAGAGCATTTTCAGTTAAACGCACAGCATTTCAAACTAAAACTGCTCTATGGCATAAGGACAGTAAAAACAGGCCATAAGACGAAAGACGCCGCCGCGAAATATCGCGGCGGCGTCTTTCCGACGAGAGCGGGCCTGTAAGCCGGGTTTTGTAACGCGCTGCGCGCGCCGATCGTCATTCCTCTAGAAGCGCGGTTGCCCGCGCCCTCAAGCAACCTACCCGGAAGGTATGGCCGGGCCGGCCCCTTCCCTATTTGGTCTTGCTCCGAACGGGGTATGCCGAGCATGCCGCATCACTGCGGCATCTGGTGGTCTCTTACTCCACCGTTTCACCCTTACCGCTTGCGCGGCGGTTTGCTTTCTGTGGCGCTGTCCGAGGGTCGCCCCTCCTGGACGTTATCCAGCGTCCTGCCCTGCGGAGCCCGGACTTTCCTCCCCAGGCATTGCGGCCTGCAGCGACGATCCGTCCCGCTCCCGTCGTAAAATCCAGAGCATTTTCAATTTGAAACGCTGCGCGTCTCAAACCATACGGCCTGTCGTTTCGCGGAAAAAACGCGGCTTTTCCGCTCACTTTGGGCCGGGCGGCGCTGTGCCGCCGCCTTTGCGTTTCACCTTTTTCAAAGGCGAAACGCTCTATCAACAGCAATACCTATGAAAGAATACGTGCCGCCCCTCCCGCATCCCTCTGAAAAAGCGCGTTGGGGGAAGGATGGGGCACGGGGGAAGGAAACGCCCCTTGCGCACAAGGGGAGCCTTCCCCCGGAGAACAATTTAGTCGTGCAGGGGCTTCGGAGCCGCGGGAACAGTCTCGTTGGGCTGCGAGAAGTGTTCGCACCAGTAAATGAGACGCTGGCAGTTGGGGCAGCTGAGAATCTGCTGGCCGCGCTGCAGTTCGATGAAGGACTGCGGCGGCACGGCGATATGGCAGCCGCTGCAGATGCCTTCGCGGACCGGCACGATGACGGGATGCTCAAGACGCTTGCGGATAAATTCGTAGCGCATGAAAATGGGCTGAGGCACAAGGCGGCTGGCCTCTTCGCGGAGCTTGTCCAGCTTGAACAGCTTGTCGTTGCAGATGGCCAGCTTCTCCTGAAGGCCTTCTTCCTTGACTTCCAGTTCGGCCTGCAGGGTGGAATGCGTGCGATCCAGCTCGGCAAGAGCGTCATTCTGGAGCTGCAATTCTTCCAGCAGCGCCACCTTCTCTTCCTCGCGGGACCGATTGATCTTTTCCATGCTGTCCATTTCACGCATCATGGCGTGATAGGAGCGGGCGTCTTCCACCTGCATGAGCTTGTTCTTGCTTTTCTTGATGCGGGCGGAGTCGTCGTCAATTTCAAGAGCAATGCGCTTCTGCTGTTCCTGCAAATGCGTCAGCTTGTCCAGAATCTTATTGCGCTGGGCTTCGCTGACTTCAAACTTCTGGCGCAGATCCGCCACTTCGCGGGGGGCGCGCTCCATTTCCTGACGCACGGCGAAAATTTCGTCGTCGACTTTTTGCAATTCCACCAGCTGGCGGATCTGTTCAAGATAGGTCGGGGTGCTCATGCTTACTCCTCAAAAGCGGGAATCGGCCGCGTCGGCCAGCGGACGCAGCGGAGAGGTTGAAGGAACGAAAAAGACATCCGTTCCGGGCAGCTCTCCGGCCAGCAGCAGGGCCATACGGCGCATCATTTCTTCTTCAAGACTGTGATGCCCCACGTCGATCATGCAGATGTCGGCATCCAGGGCAGTATGATATTTCACGTCGCCGGTGATGTGCACATCCGCGCCGAGCGCGGCGGCGGCAGGCCACATGGAAGAGCCCGATCCGGTGCAGTAGGAGACGCGCCGCACGAGCTCCGGCGGCGTGCCGCAGATCACGGCGGTGGACAAATCGATATGGCGGCCCAGAGCCCGCGCAAGCTCCGCCAGCGGCAGGGCTTCAGGCAAATCGCCCGCCAGCCCGTACCCAAGCGGCCCCTGGGGCGCGTCATGGCCCGCAGGCTCCAGCACAGTACGATTGACCAGCCCCAGTTCATCGGCCAGCCATCCGGCAGGACCATACACATTGACATCCAGCGAGGTATGCGCGGCATACAGGGGCACATCGGCGCGCAGCAACAGCCGCAGCACGGAATGATAGGCATCCGGCCGCGACGGCAAACGCCCCTTGAGCAGCAGGGGGTGATGGCTCAGGATGAAATCCGCTCCCCCGTCCAGAGCGGCGCTCACGGAAGCGGGCGTGGGATCAAGGCATACGGCTACGCGGCGAATATCGTCCCGCAGACCGGCTACCTGCATACCGGAAGCATCCCAGGAAGCCGCGGCCGCCGGATAGGCAAAACGCTCTATGACGGCGATGCAATCCTTCTGTCGCATGGGAAGCGGCCTCTAGCGTTCCTCGCGCAGATAACGCACGGCGTTGGCAAAAAGCAGGGTGCCGGGCGCGTCCAGTTCGCCGCGCGTCCACGAAGGATGATTCGTCACGTGATGGAAGGCTTCGGGGTGCGGCATGAGGCCGAGCACCCGGCCGGAAGGATCGGTCAGACCGGCGATGGCCAGCGCCGAGCCGTTGGGATTGTAAGGATATTCCTGCGTTGGCTGTCCCGTGGCGGGATCGGCATACTGCAGGGCAATCAGGTTGTCGTCCTTCAGGCGCTGCAAGGTCGCATCGTCCTGAGCAATGAGCTTGCCCTCGCCGTGCCGCACAGGCATGTAAAGCGTAGGCAGCCCGCGGGTAAAGACGCAGGGGCTGTCAGGATTGACGGCCAGCTTGACCCAGCGATCCTCGTAACGGGCCGAATCGTTGTGACCGAGGGACACCTGACGCTGGAAACGCGCGCCGTCTATGGACGGCAGCACGCCCAGTTTCACGAGCAGCTGAAAACCGTTGCAGATGCCGAGCACCAGCTTGCCGTCCTCAAGAAAGCGGGTCAGGCTGTCCAGCAGGGGCACGCCTTTGTCATCCTTGAGATAGCGCCAGCGCATGCTTGCGGCCTGAGCGGCGCCGAGGTCGTCGCCGTCAAGAAAGCCGCCGGGAAACACCAGAAAATGATAGTCGTGCAGCTGCACCCTGGCGGCCACGATATCCGAAAAATGCACCACGTCCGCTCTGTCCGCGCCGGCCAGGCGGGCGGCATGCGCCGTTTCAAGATGCGAATTGGTTCCGTAGCCGGTGATGACAAGGGTATTGACCACGCCCATGCTTTGCAGACCTCCAGCAAAATGCCGTAACGGCGTTTTTCCGGGCGTCTGCCGGTCATGGCTACGCCCTGAAAAGGGAATTAATATTATGCACTTTGGCCCTGACTGTCAACGCTGGTCAGCGCGCGCTTTTTATGTAATATAGTCCGATCGCGCCGGATTGCCCCCCGCTTCATGTTGCGTTTTCAGTCCGGCGACAACATCAAAGGTGAACGCCATGAAAACCAAATTTATTTTTGTGACCGGCGGCGTGCTTTCCTCTCTCGGCAAGGGTCTGGCGGCGGCCTCTCTCGGCGCCCTGCTCCAGACCAGAGGGCTGACCGTCACCATCCAAAAATTGGATCCGTATATCAACGTTGACCCCGGCACCATGAATCCTTTCCAGCATGGAGAGGTCTTTGTGACGGACGACGGAGCCGAAACAGACCTCGACCTTGGGCATTACGAACGTTACCTTAATGTGCCCATGTCCCGCAAGAACAACACGACGTCCGGCGCCATCTACAACCATGTCATCGCCAAGGAACGCCGCGGCGATTATCTGGGCGGCACCGTGCAGGTGATCCCGCACATCACCGACGAGATCAAACGCACCGTTCTTTCCCTGGCGGAAGGCGACGACGCGCCCGATGTGGCCATCATCGAAATCGGCGGCACGGTGGGCGATATCGAGGGGCTGCCCTTTCTGGAAGCCATCCGCCAGCTGCGTTCCGATCTAGGACGCGACAACTGCCTCAACATCCATCTGACCCTCGTGCCCTATCTCAAGGCCGCCGGGGAACACAAGACCAAGCCCACGCAGCACAGCGTCAAGGAACTTCTGTCCATCGGCATTCAGCCCGACATCATCCTCTGCCGCTGCGAACAGAGCATCCCCGAAGAAATGCGCCGCAAGATCGCCCTGTTCTGCAATGTGGATCAGGACGCCGTTTTCTGCTCCGTGGATGTGAGCAACATCTATGAAGTTCCCCTCAAGTTCTACGAGGAAGGCTTCGATCAGAAAGTGGCCATCATGCTTCGCCTGCCCGCGCGCAACGCCCACCTTGAAGCGTGGAAGCAGCTTGTGCACGACTGCGCCCATCCGCAGGGACGGGTGACCATCGCCATCGTGGGTAAGTACGTGGATCTCAAGGAAGCGTACAAGAGCCTGCACGAAGCCCTGATTCACGGCGGCGTGGCCAATCGCGTGGCTGTGGATCTGCGCTACGTCAACTCCGAAAACGTCACCAACGAAAACGCCGCGGAAACGTTCCGCGGTTGTCAGGGCATCCTCGTGCCCGGCGGCTTCGGCTATCGCGGCGTGGAAGGCAAGATTGCGGCCATCCGCTATGCCAGAGAAAACAAGGTTCCCTTCTTTGGCATCTGCCTCGGCATGCAGTGCGCCGTTATAGAATTTGCCCGCCATGTGGCCGGGCTGGAAGACGCCAACTCCGAAGAGTTCAACGCCCTGTCCGAGCACAAGGTCATCTACCTTATGAAGGAATGGTACGACTTCCGTACCCGTAACCTTGAGCACCGCGACGAGGAAAGCAACAAGGGCGGCACCATGCGCCTTGGCGCCTATCCCTGCAAGATTCTGCCCGGCACGCATGCCGCGGAAGCCTATCAGACAGACATCGTGGACGAACGCCATCGGCATCGTTACGAGTTCAACAATTCCTTCAAGGAAATTCTCGAAGAACACGGCCTCGTCTTCAGCGGCATGGCCCCGGACAATTCCCTGATGGAGATTATTGAGCTTAAGGATCACCCCTGGTTCCTGGGCTGCCAGTTCCATCCCGAATTCAAGTCCCGTCCCATGCATGCCCATCCTCTGTTCCGCGAATTTATTCGCGCCGCCAAGGAACAGGCGTAACGGGCTTTAGCCGTATCCGAACACACGCAAAGAGGAGCCTCCTGTCTCAGACAGGGGCTCCTCTTTTTAGCGGAAAAAGCGCGGTTTTTCCGCTTACTTTTGGCCGGGCGGCGTCGTGCCGCCGCCTCGCGTTTCTCCTTTTTCAAAGTTGAAACGCTCTAAAGGCCATTTCCGCAGTACAGCCGCCTTTTGCCTCTCGAAAAAAAGGGCGGCAAACACATTCCCGCGTTTACCGCCCTACAGTTTCCCGCGCGGGCAGTTCGCCCGCAAGGAACAACAGTTCCTATGCGCCCTTTCCGGCTTCGAGCTTCTGAATCAGGCCGAGAATCTCCGCCAGCTGTTCGCGCAGGTGGCCCACGGCGGCATTAGCGGAATCGGTCGTCTCGGCCGCCTGAGAACAGAGACCATTCACAGTTTCGATAGCATGGTTAACGCTGTGAACGGAAGCCGACTGTTCTTCCGTGGCAGTGGCAATGGCCTGCGCCTTGTCGGAAGTTTCCGAAGACAGCGCCACAATTTCATCCAGCCCCTTACCGGAACGGTCCGCAAGTTCCGTAGCCGAGGCAATATCCTTGACCGTCTGATCCACGTGCTCCACGTTCTTCTTTGTGCTCTGCTGAATGGAAGCGATGCTTGCGGCGACTTCCGCCGTGGCCGAACGGGTCTTTTCCGCCAGATTACGCACTTCGTCAGCCACCACGGCAAAACCGCGGCCGCTTTCTCCGGCGCGCGCGGCTTCAATGGCGGCATTCAGCGCCAGCAGATTTGTCTGGTCGGCAATATCTGTAATGACGGTTATGATTTGTCCGATACTAGCGGCGTCGTCACGCAACTGTTCCATATCCTGACGGAGCTGCTCGGCGGTGCCGTGCACGGTTCTGATGGCCTGCACCAGATCGCGCACCAGGGCGCGGCCCTCATCGGCCTTGCCGTGCATGCCGGCGGCGCTGCCGGCAGCGGCGCTGGCATTCCGGGCAATGTCCAGCACGGCGCTGTTCATCTGCTCCATGGAAGAAACCGTTTCTTCCATGCTCTGCGCAATTTCCCCGGCTGCGGCGTTGGTGCGATCCATCATGTCGGCCATGACGCCGCAGGCCTTATTGGCGTCTGTCACCATCTTTTCAGCGGAGAAGGCGACTTCGCGCATGGTGGCGGCAGTCCTGCGCATGGCCTCCTGCTGCCCCATCAAGCTCGTCAGATCAAGACACACGAGCATCACGTTGCTGACCTTGCCGTCCTTGTCGAATATGGGGCTGCAATAGGCCCTGCCGTAGTAAACGGAGCCTGCCTTTGTCGTGAATTGAAAATCTCGCGAAATGTCGTCCAGCTGCCGAATACTTTCTTCGGCAAGCTGTTGCAGAACAGTTTCGCCATTCATCAAGACAGTCAACGGCTTGCCCATAAAGGATTCCGGATCGGCATCGCTGCCGGCCGCCTCCAGCATAGGCGCATTGACAAAGCTGATCCCGCCCTTGGCGCTGTATATGGCGCACGGAATGGGCAGGGCCGACACAACGCCGCGCGAGAAGGAAAGCTCACGCTCGAACTTGTCCATCATGACATTGAGGGCGCGGCCCAGATCGCCGATTTCATTCTGCGGCGGATTAGGAATGCGGCAGCCTTCCCCCTTATCCACCACGCGCACGGCAAAAGCGGACGTCTGCTTAAGGGGTCTGCATACGCAGCGGCGCGTAAAGACAAAGGAAAGCACCACGCAAACCAGCAGCGCGCCCAGCATGCCCAGCGACAGATTCAAAGCAAACAGGACGTTCTGACGGCTTTCCCCGGCCTCGCGGGTCGTGCGCTCCTGAATACGCTCGTTCAATTCCTGCAGAGGAGCCATAATCCGGGCGACCTCGCGCTCATAATCCGTGCCGAAAACCAGCGAACGAGCCCGCTCCATGTCAGGAGGCATGCCGTTGTCGCCCTTTACTGCCCGCATGGCCTCCTCTTCCAGCTTTACCAGCGCATTGGAGAGCTCAACAGACTTACGCAGCAGGGCCTGCTCCTCGGCTGTGGCTCCCTGTTCCTTGAGCAGATCTGCCAGCGGAACCTTGCGACCGGGGGCAACCTGCTTGTCCTGGGAACGCGGAATCTTTCCTGCCCGTTCGTCCACAACGGCATGATACTTCCGTTCGTGTTCAGGATTACCTGTTACGGCAAACGTACGAACCTGTTGCGTCAGCATACGAGATGATTCCATCATCTCTGCGCCCAGCGCAAAGGACGCATCTCTGCGGGCATTACGAACTGCGGATTCTCCAATGCAGAAACTCAGACGCAAAATGCACAGCACCACAAGGCAAACAAGAAATGCCATAAGCAAATTCATGACAGCTGTACTGCGTGAAATAGTCATTTCTACCTCCTCTTCCTCTCCGCAAACAGTTTCCGCAACGACATACGGTCTTCGCCGGAAGGCGCAACCTTATCCTGCGGATTCTTGCCTCCTCTTATCGGCAAAAATCGTATTTTCTCCAGCAACGCGCCGCCGAAGCCACCGAAAGACGCGCCCGCCGACGCATGCTAGCGACGACGCAGAGTGATGGTCAGCACGGCTCCGATGACAAGGGCGCTGCCGCCCCAGCCGAGCGGCGTGAACGCCTCATGCCAGAACAGCGCCAGCCATAGCGTGCTGAGCAGAGGTTCCAGGTAGCCCACCGCCGCCGCGCGCACCAGAGGTATGCGCAGCAGCGACTGGCCATAGCAGTAATAACCGGCATAACAGCAGACGACGCCGAGAACAAGAAACGCGCCCCAGTCCGTTGCTCTGTGCTCCAGCCCGATTGGGGCAAAGACGGCCAGGGCCAGCGTTCCGCCAAGAAACATATAGGCGTAGATGACAACGGTCGAATAACGCCGCTGCCACCAGCGACAAAAAGGATAGTGCGTGGCATAGCACAGTCCCGTCGCCAGGCCGCAGATAATGCCCAGCGGGGACGGCTCTCCTGCCAGGCTGCCGCCGGAGCTGCACAATAACGTCGTACCCAGCAGAGCGACGCCCATGGCCAGCAGCGTCCGCCGATCCGGCTTTTCGTGGAAAAACATAAAAGAAAAGAGAGCCACCCAGACCGGCGCCGTGTACAGCAGCACAACGGTCATAGCGCCGCCGCTGAGAGCCACGGCGTACTGTGTCAGCCCGAAGAAGGCTCCCACGCCCCAGACGCCGAAGCCCGTCAGACAGAGCGCATCGCGCCAGGGCATGCGCCAGCCGCCGTCCCGCAGGGCATGCAGCATAAAACAGAGACAACCGAAGGCAGTACGCCAGAAAGCCGTTTCCAGCGGACTGACGCCCGCGCTCATGGGCAGGCGGCCGACAGCGCCAATAAGCGACCAGCAGGTAGCGGCCGCCACAATACAGCCATATCCCTGAAGCGTGCGGGACGATACGGCAGCAATCATGGAAAAAGCGCTCCTTGAAACACAAAAGACACCGAAGGGCTTGTGTCAGGCCACGACGCCCGCGAGCCAGAAAAAGGCGGAAAAACATACGCGCAAACGACAAGCGCTGCTATCTCTCCGGCGCGACCATGTCTGCAACAAGCAATACAGAGCTCAAGCCTATCCTACTTTTGCCGCAAAGGGAATGCCGCGCCTCCGCGAGATTCATTGCAAAAGCCTTGCAAAACGGCATAATGGATTGACAAGACAGGTCGCCCGATGAAAACTAGAAAACGCTTCCGACCGGCGCGGATGCTCTGCCCGTCAGACGGGTCTGCCGTTCGGGTTCAAAGCACGACAACACAAATTATCGAGCATGCCTGCAAAGGGGAACAAGGTGATACAGCAAGCCTGGGCAATTATCGTGGCAGCCGGAGGAGGCAGCCGCATGGGGGCAGCCACCAACGGCACGCCCAAGCAGTTTCTGGAATGGCAGGGGCGCCCGCTCTACTGGCATTCGGCGCGCACCTTCTGCCGCTGCGGCGCCGTCCGGGGGCTGATCTTCGTCTTCCCCGCCGCAAATTTCGACCTTGCGGTGGAAAACTGCCGAGCTATTGCCGCCGAGGAAGATTTAGGCTTGCCCTGGATGGTGGTTCCCGGCGGCGCGCGCCGTCAGGATTCTGTACGTCACGGGCTGGAAGCCCTGCCGCACGACTGCACCCATGTTCTGGTGCATGACGCGGCGCGTCCATTTCTCTCCGCCGCTCTGGTGCATCGCGTGCTGGCGGGGCTGGAACGCGCACCGGCCGTCGTGCCCGGACTGCGCATGACGGACACGGTAAAGCAGCTGGACGGAGAGCGCATCGCCGCGACGCTGCCGCGAGATAACGTCGCCACGGTACAGACGCCGCAGGGCTTTGACGCCCGCCTGCTGCGGGCAGCGCATGCCGCGGCGCAGGAAAAGGGACTGGATGCCACCGATGATGCCGTTTTGATGGAATCGCAGGGGCATACCGTGATCATGGTCGAAGGCGACAGCGACAACCGCAAGATTACGCATCCCGAAGATCTGCGCCTCCTGGCGAAAAAGCCTGCGCCGCAGGTCTTTCCTCGCGTCGGTTTCGGCTATGATGTGCACCGCTACGGACCGGGGCGGCCGCTGCGTCTGGGCGGGGTGCTGCTGGACGGCGGCATGGAAGTCGTGGCGCATTCCGACGGCGATGTGCTGCTGCATGCGCTGATGGACGCCTTGCTTGGTTGCGCCGGTCTGGGAGACATAGGCGAGCATTTTCCCGATGCCGACGCCGCCTTTGACAATATCTCCTCGGCGGTGCTGCTGGACGAAGTCCTGCGCCTGTTCCACGGACAGGGGCTGCGTATCTCCAACGTGGATCTGACAATTATTGCCCAAAAACCCCGCCTGGGCACGCATAAGGCGGCCATACGCAAAAATGTGGCGCGACTGCTGCATCTGCCGCCGGAACTGGTCAACGTCAAAGCCACCACGGAAGAAAAGCTCGGCTTTACCGGCCGGGTCGAGGGCATAAAGGCGCAGGCCGCGGTCTGCGCCG
Organism: uncultured Desulfovibrio sp.; assembly: GCA_944327285.1. Lineage (GTDB taxonomy): Bacteria > Desulfobacterota > Desulfovibrionia > Desulfovibrionales > Desulfovibrionaceae > Desulfovibrio. The sequence continues at coordinate 18,002 of CALVHG010000045.1, forward strand.
TCATGGACATCTGAGGCGACGCACCCCGTCCGACCTTCCCGCACAAACACGCAATGGGCATACGCATGACGACCGAAGAGCTCTCCCGGCCCTGGCTGGGGCAATACGACGCCAACACCCCGCACGAAATACCGCTGTTCAACGCGCCGCTCTACTCGCTGCTTGATAAAGCGGCGGATGAGTATCCGCGGCGGCAGGCGCTGATTTTCCAGAATACGCGTATCACCTATGCTGCCCTGCGCGAAAGGGCGGAACGCTTTGCGGGAGCCCTGCGCCGCGCGGGTATCGCCCCCGGAGAACGCGTGGCGGTCATGCTGCCGAACCTGCCGCAGACAGCGGAAGCCTTCTGGGGCATTCTCAAGGCCGGAGCCATCGCGGTCCTGGTCAATCCGCTCTACATGGAAACGGAGCTGTGCACCAACCTGAACGACGCCGAAGTCGAAACCCTGATCGTGCTCGACGCTCTCTGGCCGCGCATTGCGCCCCTTCGCTGCCGCCTGCCGGTGCGGCGCTATATCATCACGACCGTGGACGAGGCTCTGTCCTTCCCTCTCAACTGGCTGTACCGGCTCAAGCAGTCGCGCCACCAGCAGGGCGCGCCCATTCCTTATGACGACGCCGTGCTGCGCTGGAAGGACTTTCGCAAGGATGCGCCCCGCCTTTCCCAACCGATAGAGCATCCCATAACGACGCCCGCCCTGCTGCAATATACAGGCGGCACCACCGGCACGCCCAAGGGCGTCATGCTGACGCACGCCAATCTGGGCACCAATGCCCGGCAGATTCTGGGAATCATCAAGGAAACGGCAGCCACGCCGCACAAATTCATTGCGCTGCTGCCATTCTTCCATGTCTACGGCCTGACCACGGGCATCACCATTCCGGCGGCGCTGGCCGCCACCACCCTTCCCCTGCCCCGCTATGTGCCGCAGGACGTTCTGAGCCTTATCGACAAACACAAGCCGTCCGTCTTTCCCGGAGCTCCGGCGGTCTACGCCTCGCTGCTGCAGCAGAAGAGCCTGACGCAGCACGATCTCAGCTGCATCCAGCTCTGTATTTCCGGGTCCGCTCCGTTGCCGCCCGATATTTTCCACCGTTTTCAGGAAATTACGGGGGCCGCCATACTGGAAGGCTACGGCCTGACGGAAGCGTCTCCCATCACGCATATCAATCCGCGCGATACGCAAAAGCAGAAAATCGGCTCCATCGGCCTGCCGCTCCCCGGAACAGACGCCTGCATTGTCGATACGGACAAGGGCGGCGCGCCCCTGCCTCCCGGAGAGGAAGGGGAAATGCTCGTCCGCGGCCCGCAGGTCATGCAGGGGTACTGGCGCAAACCCGAAGACACGGCCGCCACCCTGCGCGACGGCTGGCTCCATACCGGCGACATTGCCGTCATGGACGAAGAAGGCTATTTTTTCATCCGTGATCGCAAGAAGGATCTTGTGCTCGTGGGAGGCTACAACGTCTATCCCCGCGAAGTGGAAGAAACCCTGCGCGAACACCCCGACGTGCAGGAAGCCGTCTGCATCGGTATCCATGAACCCCTGCGCGGCGAAACCCTCAAGGTCTACATCACGCCCCGGCCGGGGGCGACGCTGCGCCGGGCCGACGTCATCGCCTGGTGCCGCCAGAAGCTCGCCTCCTACAAGGTGCCGCGTCTGGTGGAATTCCGCGACGATCTGCCGCGCAGCAGCGTGGGCAAGGTGCTTCGCCGGGCCCTGCGGGAAGAGGAAGAACGCAAACAGGCCGAACACGCCGAGGCGGGGGAATAGCGCATGCGTCTTTTCATTCAACGGGTTCTTTCCGCTTCGGTCAGCATAGACGGGCGGGAAACCGCCGCCATAGGCCCCGGTCTGCTGGCGCTGGCCGCCTTCAGCAGCCGGGACGGAGCGGACTTTGCCCAAACGCCCGCCTTTGCCGGCATGGCCCGCAAGCTCTGGGGCCTGCGAATTTTTCCGCCCGCGGGCGAGCCGGAAGGCAAGTTTTCCTGCGATGTGCAGGACTACGGCGGGGATCTGCTGATCGTGCCGCAATTTACGCTCTATGCCGATTGCCGCCGGGGCCGCCGCCCTTCGTTCAGCGATGCGGCGCCCCCCGACCCGGCCCGCAGTCTTTTTGCAGAGTTTGTGAATTTTGTTGACGAAAATACATCTTGCAGGGTAGCATCGGGAATCTTTGGAGCAGACATGCGGGTTCAGCTCTGCAACTGGGGCCCCGTCACCATTCTGCTGGATTCAGAGGAACTGTTTTCGTAATCGGACGGCATTCCCTGGGAGGAGCACGTCGTGTACGCACTGAAGGCAGAAAAAAATAACGGCTTTACCATTCTGCGCCACAGCGGCAACATGCTGCTGGAGGATTCCGTTTCCCTGCGTGCCGAACTGGAAGGCTACATGCGGGAAAAAAATGTCCACAAGGTAGCCATCGACATGAGCCAGACCGAGCAGGTGGACAGTTCCGGCCTGGGGGCGCTCGTTGCCGTGCAGGGCGTAGGCGTTTGCAGCGGCAAAGCGCTCTTCCTGCTGTCGCCGCCGCGGCACGTCCTGCAACTGCTGAAAGACTCCGAAGTCGAAGGCTTCATCGGCATCCTTCTGTCTGAAGAAGCTCTTGCAGGCAGCATCGCGGACCCCTCGGAATAATGTGACGTCGACGCGGGGCCCCTGTTTTCGTCCCCCGTCCTCGTCCTGAACCCTTCATCCCCGGAACATTCCCCACCGGGGCTTACAGGCAGGCACTGACGTGACATATTATCTCCGCCACTATTTCGATCCCGACATGAACCATCTTGCCCTCAAGCCCAAGGTGAGCGACGGGGAGTCGGACGTCTATAATCTGGGCTATGTCCAGAACGTCATCAAGGATCAGGTGGTCGCCGAGATTGTCCCCTTCGAGCAGGCCGGTCCCAATCCTGACGAGCGTTTCATTCTGAAGGAGCCAGTTTTTCCGCTGGGGCCCAATACCCATCTCGATCCGGAAAATTCCCGCTATCTGAAATCCGACATTAACGGATATGTCTTTTATCTGGACGGTAAAATTACCGTCAAGCATGTGCTCAATGTCCGCTCCGATGTCAGCTTTCAGACCGGCAATATCTTCTTTGTAGGCGACATGGCCGTTCACGGTTCCGTCCGGGCCGGTTTCCAGGCCCAGGCCAACGCCGTGCGCGTCATGGGCATGGTGGAAGGCGGGCGCGTGCGCTCCCGCGGCGACATGCTGGTGGAAGCCGGCGCGCGCGGCAGCGCGGGCGGCAAGGGGCGGCTCATTGCCGGAGGGAAGATCGTCTGCCCCTTCGTGGAAAAGCTGGAAGTCCGCGCCGGCGATGCCATTGTCATCGACAAGTACTGTCTTTACAGTACGCTCTATGTCGGCACGAATCTTGTCGTTAAAGGCAGTCTGTACGGCTCCACAGTCAATGCTTACGGTAGCGTCTATGTCGGCGCCCAGCTGGGCAACCGGGCCGCTGTGCCGACAAAGATTTATCTCGGCTACTCCCCCCAGACCATCAGAGAACTGGAAAAGCTGGACGCCTATATTGCCAACGTTTCTCAGCGCGTCACCCACCTGTCGGCCATTGCCGGCCATTTGCCGCCGGAAACGCCCAACGGGCAGCGTCTGCAACGCGCCCGCAACGAGCGTCAGGCGCTGCTGGAACGGCGCGACGAACTCTGGTCGCATCTCTATGTGGACGAAGAGCGCATGCAGAACTGTCGGCTCATCGTGCCCGGCATCGTCTATCCCGGCGTGGAAGTCTCCATTGGCAAGGCCTACATGCTGGTAGAACGCCAGTTTGAAAACGTCTGCTTCCGCCTGAGTCAGGAAGACATCATCGTCGTGCCCAATACGGCTGCGGGAGCCTAGTCCATGCCGAAACCCTGCCGCTTTGAGGCGCTCCGCGACAAGGACGGGCGCCTGTGCGATATCGTTGCGCACGAGAACGGGCGTGATCTCGTCATGCTTGGGCCCGGCGGGCCCGATCGCGAGCGCAACATGGCCCGCAGCGCCGAACGGCGCCCGGATACGCTGCCGGTTCTGCTGGGCGCAGGACTTGGCTATGCCCTGCGCTATCTGCTAGACTCCGGCACGGGCCCCGTGGCCGTAGTGGAGAAAGAAACGGACCTGCAAGAGCTTACCGCCTCGCTGGCCGATCTCAATCCCGAACAGCGCAAGCGTCTTCTGATCGTGCGGGAAAGCGATCCCAAAGCGGCGCTGACCATTCTCACCCACTGGCAGACGGCTCACGGCGGACGTCCGCTGCTTCCTCTGCCCTTGCCTTTCTATCAGCGCCTTGACCGTCCCTATTACGGCTGGTTGCGCGAGCAGCTTGCCGCCAGCGCGGATTTCGACTTCTGGGGACGCGCTGTCCGCCCCCGCTTCCGGGAGGCCACGCCCCGTCTGCTGCTTCTGACCAGCAAATATTTCCTCATGGGCGAAGTGCAGCGGGCCTGCGAACAGCTCAACCTGCCCTACAAGCTCGTGCTCATCGGCGAAGGCGAAATTGCCCAGGGCGATTTCGTGCGCCAGCTGCTGGAAGCCGTGATCTCCTTCCATCCCGATTGCTGCCTGACGCTCAATCACATGGGGGTGGATATCGAAGGCGTGCTCATGGATCTGCTGGCGCGCCTGCAATTGCCTCTGGCTTCCTGGTTTGTGGATAATCCACATCTGATTATCCACCTTTACAGCAAATGCGTTTCGCCGTGGACCGCGCTGTTCACGTACGACGCCGATAACGTGGACAGTCTGCACGCGGCCGGATTCCCCCATGTCTTCTACTTGCCGCTCGGCACCGATCTGGAGCGTTTTCATCCCTCTTCCAAACCCGTGCCTGCCTCCTGGAAAGCCGATGTTTCCTTTGTGGGCAACTCTATGGTCTACAAGGTTGGCGCGCGTCTGAAAAAAACGAAGCTGCCCCGCTCTCTGCTCCGCACGTTCCGCGCTTCGGCACAGGAGTTCATGGCGGACGAATCCCACTCCATACCGGAATTTCTCCAGCGCTGCCGCCCGCAGGACTATGCAAATTATATGGCCCTGTCCGACAACGAAGAGCGGCTGGCCTATGAAACAGCCCTGACCTGGCAGGCTACCCGCGTCTATCGCAACGGCTGCGTCCGCCGCCTGCTCCCCTTCCATCCGCTCATCGTGGGCGACGACGGCTGGAAAATTGAATTTCGGCACGACAAGCTCCAGCCGCGCTATCACGGCATCATCAACTACTATGACGAGCTGCCGCGCTTCTATGCTCACTCGGCCATTAATTTCAACTGCACCAGCAAGCAGATGAAAGGCGCCGTCAATCAGCGTATTTTCGACGGCCCGGCCGCCGGGGGCTTCGTGCTCACCGACTGGCGGCCGCAAATGGAGGCTCTTTTCGACCCCGGAGAAATGGTCTGTTACCACTCCCCGGACGAAATCCCCGATCTGGTGCGCCACTATCTGGCCCACCCGGAGGAACGCCGCCGTATCCTTGAGGCCGGTCGCGCCCGCGTTCTGAGCTGCCACAGCTGGGCCCACCGCCTGCGTCAGCTCCTCCAGACCATGCGCGACATCTACGGCACCCCCGCCGCCTCTTAAGCTCAAGACGTATTACGTTTGGTCTTGAGGGGGAAGGCCCCCCTTTTGCTCGCGGCAAAAAGGGGGGCCTTCCCCCTCAAACTCCCCCATCC
>CALVHG010000046.1 GCA_944327285.1 uncultured Desulfovibrio sp.
AAAACCGCGCTTTTTCCGCGAAACGACAGGCCGTATGGTTTGAAATGCAAAGCATTTCAAACTGAAAATGCTCTAAGGCCCAGCGGCATAATTCTTATGACAAAAAAAGCTCCGGCTTCTGCCGGAGCTTTTTTTGTCGGTGTCTATGGCTATTCTCTGGTTTCGATGGGGGGGCGGTTACCCCTGTTGGTGTCCATGCTGTCCACCCATTGGCTGATAATGGGAATGCCGCGCACCGGCGAGGCATGGAACCAGTTGAAAGCGCTCTGCCCGTTTTGCAGAATGGCCCAGTTGGTAAATTCGATGCCGTAAACCCTGCTTGCGCCATTGTCCTTATCGCGGGAGTTGACGATTTCACCCGTACACCAGAACGTCAGCAGCGACCCGTTGTAGCGGAAGGCGATGAGGCAGAGGATCTGCGTGCCTCGCGTGAGATCCGGGGCTGATCCTTCGGGGTGCTTGGTAGGAATGGAGAGCGCTATGCCGGAAGCGGACACGTTGTCCAGCTGAATGCAGGGTTGCGCCATGCCTTCCTTGGTTGCGCACAGCGGGCGCTTGAGGTCGGCCGTTGTTTCCGGCATGGGCTGGCTGGCGTTCAGTTCCCAGAGGCCGAGGGCTCGAACGCTTCCCGGCAGGGGCTGCACGCGATAAAAATTGCGTTTCTGTTCGCCCTCGAAGCATTCGGGAATGGCGAGGCAGACAGTGGAAACGCCGTGTTTGCTTTGCAGGGCCTCAATGCGCGATGTAAAGCGGAAGAAATTTTGCGTATTGTTGTTCTTGAGACGGAAATAGACGCAGACGCTTTTGCCGAAAAAGCTGCTCGGCAGCGCCGAGAGCACTTCCAGAGCGAGAATACCGTTCTGGCAGCGTTGCAGGGCCCCGACAAAGCCCTTGTGCTGAACTGCGTCTTCGGACTCATCCATGATTTCCACATTGAAGAGTTCCCTCTGGAGCTGCGCTTCGGCGATCTTTTCCAGGATGAGCGAGGCCGCCCGGTTTTTGCGTCGCGATTCCAGGCTCTGCTTGCGCCAGAACACCAGGACAATCCCGAACAGTACGGCAATGAATATGACGGCATACGGTAGGTAGGGCATCAGATCTTTCATAGTGTCCTCTTGGCGGATCTTATCGGTCGGAATGGAAAAAACCCAAGGGGAGGCGAGCATTTTTCACCCGGCTTCCTTCGGAAAGGGGGTGCCCATACCCGCGAGACGCAGGAGCAGCGCGGCGATAAGCGTCACAGCGCGGCATCAGCGCTCCTGCTCCGTCCTGTTATTTCTATGGCCATGCAGCAGGCCCATTTTGTGCAACCGTATCTCCAGGCAGGCGACGGCGGCGGGGGTGACGCCCGAAATACGGCCTGCCTGCCCAAGATTGGCCGGACGCACCTTTTGCAATTTTTCCACAACTTCGCGCGAGAGTCCCGCAATGTCGGCATACGGCATATCGTCGGGCAGAGGCGTTTGTTCCAGGCGAGCGGCCCGGCGCACAAGTTCCTGCTGCCGTTCAAGGTAGCCCGCATACTTGACGTCCACCTCGACGCTGTCCGCCGCGTCGCCCGCGTCGGCCAGCAGGGCTGCGGCTGACGGCAGGCAGCGGGCCAGCTCGGCCATGTCCATATCCGGGCGGCGCAGCAGGTCTGCCAGTGTTTTGCCGCAGAGGGATTCGGCCTGCCATGCGGGATTCTGCGCCTGTGCCGCGGCGGCGGCTTCGCTGTCAAGGCGCGTGGCTTCCAGCCCCTGGCGGAAACGCTCGGCCTGCTCGCGTTTGCGACAGAAGATTTCCCAGCGGGCATCGTCCACCAGACCGATGCTCCGCCCCAGAGGCGTCAAGCGCTGATCGGCGTTGTCTTCGCGCAGGCAGAGGCGATGCTCCGCGCGCGAGGTAAACATGCGATACGGCTCCTCTGTGCCCAGCGTTACCAGATCGTCGACAAGCACGGCCATATAGGCCTTGTCGCGTCCGGGGACAAAGGGCGGCAGTTCCTTTTCCGCGCAGGCGATGTTCAGAGCGGCCCAGAGGCCCTGCGCCGCCGCTTCCTCGTAGCCGGACGTGCCGTTAATCTGTCCGGCCAGCCACAGTCCGGGAACGGCCTTGGTTTCCAGCGTGGGGCGCAGCTGCACGGGATTGGCGTAGTCATATTCAATGGCATAGCCTGGGCGCACCATGACAGCATGCTCAAGTCCCGGCATGGCCGCGATCATGGCTTGCTGAATGTCGAGCGGCAGACTGGTAGAAATGCCGTTGGCGTAGACTTCAGCGCTGTTCAGCCCTTCGGGTTCAAGGAATATCTGGTGACGTTCCCGATCCGGAAAGCGGGCGATTTTGTCCTCAATGGAAGGGCAGTAGCGGGCTCCCGTGCCCTGAATGACGCCCGTGAAAAGAGGCGAGCGGTCAAAACCGGAACGGATGATGTCATGGGCTTCGGGAGTCGTCCAGGTAATATGACAGGCCACCTGCCGCAGCTGAGGTCCCGGCCCTGTAAAGCTGAACTGCGGGGGCGGCGTATCGCCGTTCTGGCGTTCCAGACGGGAATAGTCGATGGACGAGGCCAGAAGACGGGGCGTGGTGCCGGTCTTGAGGCGGCCGAGCGTGATGCCCAGGGAACGCAGGCTGTCGGAGAGGCCCACGGACGGCGCGTCGCCCATGCGGCCGCCGGGCAGGTGCGTCAGGCCCACATGGATAAGTCCGGCCAGAAAGGTTCCGGTGGTCAGCAGAATATGGCGCGCCGTGAAGCGCAGCCCCAGAGCCGTGCGAACGCCGCAAGCGCGTCCGTCATTGCTTTCCACGGCGACGACATTGTCCTGCCAGATACGCAGGCCCGGCGTGGCAAAAAGACTTTGCTTGACGACGCGCTGATACACTTCCCGATCCATCTGGGCGCGGGTAGCGCGTACCGCGGGCCCCTTGCTCATGTTGAGCGTGCGAAACTGTATGCCCGCCGCATCGGCCCAGAGGCCCATCATGCCGCCCAGGGCGTCGATTTCGCGCACAAGGTGTCCCTTGGCCAGACCGCCGATGGCAGGATTGCATGACAGATAGCCCAGACGATCCACATTGCCGCTGATCAGCAGCACGGAAAAGCCGAGCCGCGCCAGCGCGGACGCAGCCTCGCATCCGGCATGGCCGCCGCCCGTGACAATGACATCCACATCGGCGGCAGCGGGAGCGGCATTAATGGCACTGCATGAGCACATGGGCAAAAACCTGCGCGTCCCTTATGGTGGCGCTGATGGAAGAATGTTCGTTATGCTGATGGCACGTATTGCGGATGCAGCTCCAGACCACGGCGGGCAGACCGGCCTGACGCAGCAGGGCCGCCACGGTGCCGCCGCCGATGCCTGTCGGGCGCGCTTCCACGCCGTAAAATTCCTGTACTGCCGCCATGAGCGAGCGGGCCGCGGGGCAGTTGGGGGCGCTGGCCGAGGCTTTTTGCAGATGCACCAGCTCCACGTCAATATCCGTGCCGTGATGCCGCGCCACGGGAGCGACACGCTGTTGGGCGGCGGCCAGAACAGCGTCGGGATCAATGCCGGGAAGCAGGCGGCAATCCAGATAAAAAACGTCTTCCCCAGGAATAATATTGATGCCCGGACCGTTGCTGTCGTGGCGCGTGGGAACGAAGGTGGAGCAGGGCGGATCAAAGAGCGGATCTTCCTGCGGAAAATCTCGTCCCAGTTCGCTCAGGCTCGTAATGGCGGCAGCGGCGGCTGTCAGGGCATTGCGCGCCTTGTGCGGCGTGGAGGCGTGCCCCTGGAGGCCCCTGGTGCGCACTCTGAACTGGGCAATGCTTTTTTCCGCCACTTCAATATCCGCTCCGGAAGGACTGCCGGAATCCGGCACGATGAACAGATCGTCCTCTCGGAAAAGCTCCGGCGCCGCGGACAGGATATGCGCCAGACCGTATTTGTTGCCGGTTTCTTCATCGGCCATGAAGACAAGGCCCAGGGTCAGTTCGGGCGTGAGGCCCGTGGCGTGCAGCGCTTCGGCCAGCAGCAGCATGCTTACAAGGCCCTGCTGATTGTCTTCCACTCCGCGACCATACAGCAAATCGCCGTCACGGCGCACCTGCCAGGGATCGGAAAGCCATTCCTCGGCGGGGCCGCTCGGCACAACGTCGGTATGGGCAAAGAGCCAGAGCGTGCGCGGGGAGCGGCCGGGAATGCGCGCCACAAGGTTGGGACGATGCCCGCAGGCCACGCGGTCATCGGGGGCGTCCAGGCGGCGCAGATCCGTTACGCCCGCGGCTTGCAGCTGCGCGGCGATGAAGGCGGTTTTTTCTTCCTCGCCCTGTCCGCCGTTTTCCGGGCCGAGCGCACGGCAGGCCGTCAGGGCCTGCTGCAGGGCAACAATGCGATCGGCGCGTCCGGCAAGCACGCCAATCAGAGGCTGAAGCGACAGAGACATGGAATCTTCCTTTGCGGCAAAAGTGAGGGGCGGAAAACAGCAAAAAAGGGAGGCCGCCGCGGCGGTCTCCCTGTTCTTTTCGCCGAAAGCTCCCCGGAGGGGCGCCGTGCGGCTGGCGTCCCCACGGACGTGGAACGCGGCCTAGCGACCCTTGGCGGCGCGCTTGGACGCCTTGAGGGGGTTGACCTTGGCAGCGGCAGCCACCTGCACCTTCACATGCGTGGCAAAGTTGCAGCGCCCGCCGGCCCACTTGCGTTCAGGATTGGGATAGCTGGAGCAGAACTGCTGGCCTTCGAATTCGCGCACGCGATCACAGCCTTCGCATTTGTCCACCACAGGGAAAATCACCATGCCGTTGACGGTCACGCCTTCGGCAGTCTTCACAGCATTCATGAGTTCAGCCATGATATACCTCCATGCGCCGAAGCGCTTTTTTTGACATTTGCGATGGAGAACTATAGAGCAACGCCATTTCTTGTCAAGTTTTTTTTACCCCGAACGAAGTTTCTCATCCGGGAGCCTTTTCTGACCGAAGCGGAGGAAAACCGTAACACGTGCCTCTCCTTAGAATATTTTCAGTTTGAAATGCTGTGCCGCCGCCTCGCGTTTCACCTTTTTTCAAAGTTGAAACGCTCTAAAAAGCGTGCTGGGGGCAGATTCAGAACTCAATTGAGGATAGTATTTCTATGGAAAATAGCACGATAGCATCATCGTGAAATAAAATATTATTTTCAGCAGGGAAAACTTTTGTCCTCATTATTTGCTTGTGAAGATTTGGCGGGTTTTGGGGAAGATGGGGGAGTTTGAGGGGGAAGAAACCCCTTTTTGCCGCGAGCAAAAGGGGTTTCTTCCCCCTCAAAGGTATGCCTTGCCCGCTCAGGCCAGCGTGCGCACCACGAAGTCGCGGACGGCGTCGATTTCCCGGCAGAGGGCCTCGTAATCGAAGGTTGTAAAGCGGCCGTCCTGATAGAGAATGCGCCCGGCCACTACGGTCAGGCGCACTTCGGCGCCGGTGGCGGCATAGACCGCATGAGATACGGGGTTATACATGGGCCGGAGATTGGGGCAGTCGAGGTCCAGCGCGATGAAGTCGGCCGCGGCTCCGGGTTCCAGCCTGCCCAGAGGCGCGTCGAACGCCGCCGCGCCGCCAAGGGTGGCCATGTCCAGCACTTCCTGCGCCGTCGTCACGGTGGGATTCTTGCCCGCGAGCTTGTGCAGCAGGGCGGCGCGGCCCATTTCGGTAAACATATTGAGCTGATTGTTGCTGGCGGCGCCGTCGGTGCCGAGAGCTATGCTCAGACCGGCCCGCAGCATGGCGGGCAGGGGAGCCGAGCCGGAGGCCAGTTTCATGTTGGAAGACGGATTATGCGCCACGCAAACGCCTCTGTCCGCCAGCAGGGCAATTTCCTCGTTGTTCACGTCTACGACGTGGGCAAGAATGGTGCCGGGGCGGAGCAGGCCGCAGGCGTCGGCATGTGCCACGGGGCGGCGGTGATGCTGCTCAAGGCACATGGCCGTTTCGTCCGTGGTCTCGGCCAGATGGATATGCAGGGGGAGATGCAGATCGTCTGCCAGCCGCAGACAGGCTTCCAGCGTTTTTTCCGAGGTTGTATAAACGCTGTGCGGGTTGACGGCCACTCGCAGCAGAGGAGCGTCCTTCCACGTTTCCGCCAGCGCGCGGGTGGCCTCCAGCGCGGCTTGCGGCGTGGGGCAGCAGGCGGAGGGAAAGTCGAAGACGGCCTCGCCGCCGAGGCAGCGCAGACCCGCCATGCGGGCCGCTTCAAAGACGGCCTGCTCAAAGATGTACATGTCGATGCAGGCCGTTGTGCCCGTGCGCAGCATTTCGGCGTAGCCCATCAGACTGCCAACGCGGACAATATGCGGCGTCAGCGCCTGTTCCACAGGAAAGATTCGCTGTTGCAGCCATTCCATCAGCGGCATGTCGTCGGCCAGACCGCGCAGAAAGGTCATGGCCGCATGGGTGTGCGCGTTGACGAGGCCAGGCATGAGGAGCATGTTCGGCAAATCAACGCGCCTGTCGGGCTGCCACTGCGTTTCCAGCTCGGCAAGGGGGCCCACGGCGGCAATCTGTCCGTCACGGACGGCCAGCGCGGCATCTTCAAGGATGGTACGGCCGGCGTCCTGCGTCAGAATCCGGGCCGCATGAAAAAGGGAATCACAATGCTGCATATAACGTCGTCCTTCTGCAAAGAGTGTCGTCACCATATCCGGCCTCGCGCCGGGCTTCAAGAGCGGGGCAGGGCATGAGCCGCGCGCCTGTCTGCCTGGCGCTGCACGGCCTTGGCGGCACGCCGGAGGAACTGCGTCTGCCGCTGGCGGCCATCAGGGCGACGGGCGTGGAAACGGAAGCCCCTCTGCTGCCAGGGCACGGTTCGACGGAAGCCGCTTATCTGGCTTCCTGCTATGCCGACTGGCGCGCGCTGGCTCTGGAGCGCTATCGCGCCCTGTGCGCTCGCGGGCCGGTGCTGTTGCTGGGGTATTCGCTGGGCGGTCTGCTGGCGCTGGAGGCCGCGCGCCGGGCTCTGCTGGGCGGGTTGCCGGAGCCCGTCGGTCTGATTGTCCTGTCCACGCCGTTGAGTTTTGCCGTATCCTCGCGCGAAGCGGGGCTCTTTTTCCGCGTGCTGCCGCTTCTGGCCCGTCTGCCGCTGCCGGCAGGGCTCTTTCCCGTGCTGCGCTGTCCGCCGCGTTCGGCGGCGTCGCGGGAAGACGCGCCATGGCAAGGTTTTGAAACCTGTCTGCATCTGCGCCATGTGCTGGAAATGGAGCGCGCGGCGCGGGGGCTGCGCTCCTGGCTGCCGCGCTGCCGTATGCCCCTCCTGTTTATGCAGTTGCGCCATGATGATCGCTGCCCGCCTTCCAATGCCGCGCAATGGCTGGAAAAGTGGGGCGGTTCCGCCTGTGCGGAAGTGCTTGCGGCGCGCAGCAGGCATGGCGGCCATCTTGTGCCTGTCCATGTGGAAAGTCGGGACAGGGTGGCCGCCCGCGCGGCAGATTTCGCGCGAAGCGCCTTTGGTCTTGCAACTTTGGACAGACATAGGTAGAATAGGCGGTCTTTTCCGATAATCAGCGCCGCGTATGCGGCGCGCAGTCCGCCCCTTATGGAGGTGCGCCTTGTTCTTCGAATCCGTCGCCTACGCCATGGGCACGCCCCAGGCTGGTGCCGCTCCGGCCAGCGGCTCGGATATGCTGGTGCAGTTTGTGCCGCTTATCCTGATGTTTGTTATTTTCTACTTCCTGCTGATCCGTCCCCAGCAGAAGCGGGCCAAGGCCCACAAGCAGATGCTTTCCGAGCTGAAGCGCGGGGACCACATCATCACGTCCAGCGGTCTGCTGGGCCGCATTCTGGAAATCAGCGAGGAAGAAGCGCTGATTGAATGTGGCGAAGCCAAGCTGCGCATCAGCCGTGGCGCCATCGGCGGCGTGATCGATCCCAAGGCCGCTGCTGCCGAAGAAAAGAAGTAATTATCGGGGCCTCTCCTGCCTGGAGCAAGGGGAGGCCCTTCATGGTTCGCGCTTTGCGCGCGCCGTTCGGACCCGCCGCGTGCGGGCAAATTCTTTTTTGTGGAAGGTGTTCATGATTTCGTTGCGTTGGCGTTTCGGCGTCTCCCTGCTGGTATGCATACTCTGCCTCGCGTATGCGCTTCCGAGCGTGCCGGGGCTGGGAACGGCCCTGCAGGCCGTGCTCCCCGACAAAAAGATTAATCTCGGCCTCGACCTCAAGGGCGGCATTCATCTGACGCTGGGCGTGGACGTGGCAAAGGCCGTCAGCAACTCGCTGGCCATGACCGGGCAGGATCTGCGCCGGGTGGCCAAGGACGAGCAGCAGGTCATCGTGCTGCGTCCCCGCGTCGTGGGCGGCGACCGCCTCGAATTCCTCGTGCCGCGCGCGGCTGATGAAAGCAAGCTGCAGGAAGTGCTGCACAAGTTCTTCCCCCAGCTGGAAGTGAGCGACCCCCAGCGCGGCGACGCCGGACAGCTGCGCTATGTGGCACGCTTCACCGCCGCGGAAGTGACGCGTCTGGAAGACCTGGCTCTTGATCAGGCCCTGCGCACCATCCGCAATCGTATTGACCAGTTCGGCGTGGCCGAACCCGATATTCGCAAGCAGGAAGGGCATCGCATTCAGGTGCAGCTCCCCGGCCTTTCCGATCCCCGTCGTGCCGTGCAGATTCTGGGGCAGACGGCGCATCTCGAATTTCATCTTGTCCGCAGCGATGTGGACGCCTCGCAGCCGGTGCTGCCCCCCGGCGTCATCGCCCTGCCGTATATTGAGAGCGGTCAGGCCGTCGAAGGTCAGGAACCCCGCCGCATTGCGCTTGAGCGGGACGCAGTGCTGACCGGCGAGGATGTGGCCGATGCCCGCGCCTCCTTTGACGGCGCGGAAGCGGGCGTGTCGCTGGTGTTCAATGCCCGCGGCTCGGATATCTTTGCCCGCCTGACAGGGGAGAACGTCAATCGCCAGATGGCTATCGTGCTGGACGGCAAGGTGTATTCCGCGCCGGTTATCCGCGAACGCATCGCGGGCGGCCGGGCCATGATCTCCGGGCGCTTCACGACCGAAGAAGCCAACGACCTTGCCGTGGTGCTACGCGCCGGCTCCCTGCCCGCGCCGGTTTCCGTGCTGGAAGAACGTACCGTGGGCCCTTCTCTCGGCCAGGAATCCATTGACAGCGGCATCAAGGCCGCCCTTGTGGGCGCGGCCGCCGTGGTCATCTTCATGGCCATCTACTATGGTCTGAGCGGCGTCATTGCCGACCTCATGCTCTGCTTCACCATGCTTATCGTCATGGCGGGCATGGCCGCCCTCGGCGCGACGCTGACGCTGCCCGGCATCGCCGGCATCGTGCTTACCATCGGCATGGCCGTGGACGCCAACGTGCTCATCTTCGAGCGTATCCGCGAGGAAATACATCACGGGCTGACGCCGCTGGCCGCCGTTAAGGCCGGTTTCGAGCGGGCCACCATCTCCATCACGGACTCGAACCTGACGACCATCATCGCCACCATTATTCTCTATCAGTTCGGCACGGGTCCCATTCGCGGTTTTGCCGTCACGCTTTCGCTGGGCATCATCGCGTCCATGTTCACGGCGATTTTTGTTTCCCGCGCCATTTTTGAAGAATGGGCGCGCAAGTGCGGCCCCAAGGGCATCAGCATCTAGGGTCGACGGGGGATCTCATGGGATTTGCATTCTTCAAGCACGATACCAAGTTTGATTTTATCGGTAAGCGCCGTTTCTTTTATGCGCTCGCCGTGTTGCTCTGCCTCGTGGGGCTGGGTAACATCCTGTTCGGCAGCGGCCTGAAAATGGGCATCGACTTTGCCGGCGGCGTCATCATGCAGGTGGAGTTCCAGAAGCCCGTCGCTGACGAAGTCCTGAAGGCCGCCATGTCCGCGACCGGCCTTCCCGGCGTCTCCACCCAGCGTTACGGCAATGACGGGCGAAACTACCTCCTGCGCTGCTCGCTGCCCGAAAACGTCGCGGCGGCGGAACTGCGCACCGCTGCCGAGAGCGCGCTGCTCAAGACCTTTCCCGACAATCCGGCTCAGTTTCATCGCTTGGAGGTGGTGGGCCCCAAGGTCGGTTCCGACCTCGCCAACAAGGCGCTTGCCGCGCTCTACTATGCCATCCTGCTGATTGCGGTCTATATTTCGGGGCGCTTTGAACAGCGATGGATGGCCGGAGCCATTATGGCCGCCGCGCTCTGGGGCGGCATGTATCTGCTTGGTCTGACCGGCCTCAGCATGGGCTGGCTGGTGCTGTTCGCGCTTGCCATTACCGTGGTCATCTGCTTTGTGCTGAAGCTCAATTTCGCGCTCGGCGCAGTGGTCGGCCTCATGCATGACGTGTTCATCACCATCGGTCTGCTTTCGCTGCTGGGGGTGGAAGTCGACCTTAACGTGGTTGCGGCCCTGCTGACGCTCGTGGGTTATTCGCTCAATGATACCATCATCGTCTACGATCGTCTGCGCGAAAACCTGCGCGCCGCGCCTTCTTTGTCGCTGGACGCGCTCATCAACCTCAGTGTCAACCAGACTCTGTCGCGTACGGTGCTGACGTCCGGCACGACCTTCCTGGCGACGCTGGCGCTCTTCCTTTTTGGCGGCGGTGTGATTCACGACTTCGCCCTGACCATGCTCATCGGCGTTATTGTCGGCACGGCATCCTCCATTTATGTGTCGTCGGCCATTCTTCTGGCGCTGGGCGATACCGAGTTCTATGTGGGACAGCAGCAGCGTCAGGTCTACGAAAAGCCCGGCGAGCACGGCATCGTGTAATCGTCGGTCTGTTCTGCATATCCGGGGCGGCGGCATGTTTCGGCATGTCGCCGCCCTTTTGTTTTTAGAGCATTTTCAGTTTGAAACGCTGCGCGTTTCAAACCATACGGCCTGGCGTTTCGCGGAAAAAACACGGTTTTTCCGCTCACTTTGGGCCGGGCGGCGCTGTGCCGCCGCCTCGCGTTTCCCCTTTTTCAAAGGTGAAACGCTCTAAAGCCTTTTTCTTTTGGAGCGCTTTGGTGGGCATGCCGGAAAAGGGCGAAAAACGCCGCTTGCGGCGCGCGTTGCAAAAATTTTTTCGGGAAGCTGATTGACGGCGCGAAGGCGGGCATTACTCTACAAGGGTGGTCAGATATCCCGCGTTGGCGGGAGGTCGGATCGATCTGGTACACAACGGGGCATGCCCGCCGCTATCCCGTCCCGGCAAGGGGCGCGGATGCTGCCGGGCATTTCCTGATGGAGGGGCATATGGCTGTTTCCTATAAGGACTATTACAAAATCCTTGGCGTCGAGCGTTCGGCTACGGCCGACGACATTTCCAGAGCCTACAAGAAGCTGGCGCGCAAGTACCATCCGGACTTGAACCCCGGCGACAAGCAGGCCGAAGAAAAGTTCAAGGAAATCAACGAAGCGCATGAAGTGCTGAAAGACCCTGAAAAGCGTCGCGCCTATGACACGCTGGGGCCGAACTGGCAGCATGGACAGCAGTTCCAGGGAGCGCCGGGCTTCGAGAACATGCACTTTTCCTTCAACGGACAGGACATGAACGGCGCCGATTTTTCGGAGTTCTTCCAGTCGCTGTTCGGCGGCGCGGGGCGTCGCGGCGGCGGAAGTCCGTTCGGGCCCGATCCTTTCGGCGGATTTTCTTCCCGGCAGCGTCGGGGGCGCGATGTGGAAGCCGAACTTCCTCTGACGCTGGAAGATGTCGTCAGCGGCGGCAAGCGCAGCGTGACCGTGCAGATGTCGAGCGGCCCCAAGACTCTGAGCGTCAATGTGCCCGCAGGCATCCGCGAGGGCGCTAAACTGCGTCTGTCCGGGCAGGGCGAGTCTGTTCCCGGCGGGGCTCCCGGCGATCTCTTCCTGCGAGTGCGCTACCTGCCGCACGGCTCCTTCAAGGTGGACGGCGACAATATCCAGTGCGATGTGCTGCTGAGTCCGTGGGAGGCGGCGCTGGGCTGCAAGGCTCCTGTGCCGACGCTGGAGGGCGAGGTCGAGCTGAATATTCCCGCGGGTTCCGGGTCCGGGCGCAAGTTCCGTCTGCGGGGCAAGGGGTTGGGACGGCCGGGCGCGCGCGGCGATTTGCTGGCGCGCGTCATGATTCGCGTTCCGGCCCAGCTGAGCGACGAGGAGCGGCAGCTCTGGGAAGCCCTGGCGGCAAAGTCCTCTTTTAATCCGCGCGGGTAGGCGGTTGCCTGATATGCCGGAAACCGCCGGGCGGCAGGCGTTTTCGTCGTTGGATGCGTAACGTCGTCGCCGCGGTTCCTGTTGCGGAGAGCACGGGCGCATTCTTGCGGTGCGGAGGTTGCATATATGAGCATGATCAAGAAAATAACGGCGTTGCCGACGCGATCCTCTGCGTTGGCGTGGGCGGAATTCATAGAGTTGACGGGCATTGCGCCCGACAGACTGCGGGAGCTGGTCTCGCTGGGCTGGATTGATGTCGGCGGTACGGAGCCGGAACGCTGCGTGTTCCGGGACGCGGATATTTATCGCGTCCGCAAGCTGGAACGTATCTGCTGCGACTTTGAGCTCCCGGTAGTGGGCGGCACCATCATCGTGGATCTGCTGGAGCGCATTGACGCGCTGGAACGGCAGGTGCGCGCCCTGCACGGGTTTGAGGAATAATCTTTTCAGGATTCGGGGGGAAGGAAACCCCCTTATCTCTGCTGTCGATGCCCGTAGCTTCCTTCGTCGCAACGGGCACGGCCTGCGGCCGCCTTCGGTCGCGGCTGGCGCGCAAGGGAATTACAAGAACGCCTTTTCTCGCTTCGCTATGAAAAGGCTTGGCCTTCCCCCCCAGGCCCCCATCCTTCCCCCAACGCGCTTTTTCAGAAAGGTGCGAGAGCTGCAACAAGCCCCTTTTAGGAGCTAACGAGCTATAAAGCTGGAAAAGCGTGGTTTTTGCTCGTTTTTCAAAGCTAAAATGTTTTTGTTGGCGGGTTTTGGGGAGGATAGGGGAGTTTGAGGGGGAAGGAACCCCTTTTTGCCGCGAGCAAAAGGGGTTCCTTCCCCCTCAAGACAAAAACTAATACGCCAAGATCCAAGGTCTCGCGGCATCGGAACCTCTCCGGTGCCGCGATATTTTTTTGTGGAAATGCTGTGGACAGGTCTTTACAGACTGTGGATGAAACTTATTTCTAAGACAGGCAAGAGTTCGGATACGGAACTTGCAATGATGCTATGAGTCAGCGGAGGCTCTTTATGGATATTAACAAATTTACAGAAAAAGCCCGCGAGGCCATTACCGAGGCGCAGAGCATTGCCGTCGGCATGGGCCATCAGGAAACGGACGTGGAGCACCTTGCTCTTGCCCTTGTGCGGCAGGAAAAAGGTATTGTCCCCCGTATCCTTGAGCAGATGGGCGTGCAGACGCGCGCGCTGGGCGTGGCCATTGAGGAGAAGCTGCGTCGCCGTCCCTCGGTATCCGGCGCGGGCGTCGATCCGCAGAAGATCATGATTACCAGCCGCCTGGCTGCCGTTCTTGGCGAAGCCGAGAAGGAAGCGCGGCGGATGAAGGACGAATACGTCAGCGTTGACCATCTCTTCGCAGCGTTGAGCGACGCGTCGCCGTCCACGCCTTTGGGCGAGGTCTTCAAGGAATACAAGATCACGCGCGCTTCCTTTACCCAGACCATGGAAAGCATGCGCGGCGGCGCGCGCGTGACGAGCGCCACGCCTGAAGATACGTTCGAGGCCTTGAGCAAGTACGCCCGCGATCTGGTGGAAGCGGCGCGTCAGGGCAAGATGGACCCGGTTATTGGTCGTGACGCGGAAATCCGGCGCGTGGTGCGTATTCTGTCGCGGCGCACGAAGAACAATCCTGTGCTCATCGGCGAAGCTGGCGTGGGCAAGACGGCCATTGTGGAAGGTCTGGCCTTCCGTATCGTCAAGGGCGATGTGCCGGAAAGCCTGCGCGGTCGCAAGCTCTTTGCGCTGGATATGGGCGCGCTGATTGCCGGGGCCAAGTACCGCGGCGAATTTGAAGAGCGCCTGAAGGCCGTCCTTAATGAGGTGGAAAAGAGCGAAGGCAAGATTATTCTTTTCATCGACGAGTTGCACACCATCGTGGGCGCGGGCAAAACCGAAGGCTCCATGGATGCGGGCAATCTGCTCAAGCCCATGCTGGCGCGCGGCGAACTGCATTGCATCGGCGCGACCACGCTGGACGAATACCGCCAGTATATTGAAAAGGACCCGGCGCTGGAACGTCGTTTCCAGCCGGTGCTGGTGGAAGAGCCGACCGTGGAGGATGCTATTTCCATCCTGCGCGGTCTGAAGGAACGCTTTGAAGTGCATCACGGCGTGCGGATCAGCGACTCGGCCATTGTCGAGGCCGTGACGTTGTCCCATCGCTATATTACGGACCGTCAGCTGCCGGACAAGGCCATTGACCTTATCGACGAGGCCGCGGCGCTGATCCGTACGGAAATTGATTCGCTGCCCGCGGAACTGGACGAAGTGAACCGCAAGGTCATGCAGCTGGAAATCGAGCGCGAAGCCCTGCGCCGCGAAACGGACGACGCCTCGCGCGAACGGCTGGAACGTCTGGAAAATGAACTGGCCGAGCTGCGCGTGCAGCAGGCCGGCATGCGCAAGCAGTGGGAGAGCGAAAAGGGCTCCATTGACGAAGTGCGCGGCATCAAGGAGCAGATCGAAAAGGTCAAGCTGGATATTGAGCAGGCGGAACGCGCCTATGACCTGAATCGGGCTGCCGAGTTGAAATACTCCACCTTGCTGGAGCTGCAAAAGAAACTGGAGGCCTGCACTGGCGGGCAGACACAGGGCGAAAAGCGCTTGCTGCGCGAAGAGGTCGGCCCGGACGACGTGGCCGAGATCGTGGCCAAGTGGACCGGCATACCGGTAACGCGCCTGCTGGAATCCGAACGCGAAAAGCTCCTTCGCCTGGGCGATCAGCTGCACGAGCGCGTTGTGGGACAGGATGAGGCCGTGAAGGCCGTTGCCGACGCCGTGCTGCGCGCCCGCGCCGGTTTGTCCGACCCGGCGCGTCCGACGGGTTCCTTCATCTTCCTTGGTCCTACGGGCGTGGGCAAGACGGAGCTCTGCAAGGCGCTGGCCGAAGCGCTCTTTGATACCGAAGACAATATGGTCCGGCTTGATATGAGCGAGTACATGGAAAAGCATTCGGTATCGCGCCTGATCGGGGCGCCTCCGGGCTATATCGGCTATGACGAAGGCGGCCAGTTGACCGAGGCCGTGCGCCGCAAGCCCTATTCCGTGGTGCTTTTCGATGAAATTGAAAAGGCGCATCCCGACGTGTTCAACACGCTGCTGCAACTGCTGGACGACGGACGTCTGACAGACAGCCAGGGGCGCACGGTGGATTTCCGCAACTGCATCGTCATTATGACGTCCAACATCGGCTCCACGCATTTGCTGGACGGCATCAGCCCTGACGGCAGCCTGCAGGACGGCGCGCGCGAGGCGGTCATGCAGGATCTGCGCGCCCACTTCCGGCCGGAGTTCCTCAACCGCGTGGATGAAACGGTGCTGTTCCTGCCGCTGCGGCGCGAACAGGTCGGGCGGATTGTGGATTTGCAGATTCAGCGTCTGCGGGAACGTCTGGCGGAACGCAAGATAACGCTGGAACTCACCGACGCCGCCCGGAACTTCATTGCCGACGAGGCGTATGATCCGGTTTACGGCGCGCGTCCGCTCAAGCGTTACGTGCAGCATTATGTGGAAACGCCGCTGGCAAGAGAATTGGTCGGCGGGCAGATTCGGGACGGTCAGGCCGTGACGCTTGACGTCAAGGACGATGCGCTGAGCTTTACGGCAGCGTAAGAAAGACAGGGGGAAGGAAGAGAGTCTCAAGAGCTTTTCCTTCCCCTTTTTTAACGCATTTTCAGTTTGAAGCGCGTTGCGTTTCAATCCATGCGGTCTGTCGTTTCGCGGAAAAGCGCGGTTTTTCCGCGTACTTTTGCCGGCGGTATTGTGCCGCCTCGCGTTTTGCCCTTTTCAATGGCAAAACGCTCTATTTTTATTTTCCGCTCTTGTCCCTGCACCTGGACTCGCGTAGGTTTGCAGCAGGACAGTTTCGGATTTTTTTGTTTCGGAGAATGTCTCCGGACGTGAGCCCGAATACAAAGGAAAACGCGATGAAGAAGGTGATGAGCATGGCGCTTGTGCTGGCGCTGGCGACTGGGAGTGCGGCGCAGGCCCGTGTGGAGGACAAGAGCAAGGATGCCACGGAAGCGACGCGGCAGGCGCAGCAGGCGGTGCGGAAGTCGCTGGATTTCACGGACATGCAGGCCTATGAGGACGCCCACCGGGGTTTTGTTGCGCCGTTGCCGGATATGGGAAAAATCGTCGATGACGAAGGCCGGATTGTCTGGAATCTGGAGCCTTACGCTTTTCTTGCGCCCGGTATGACTATGGACATGCCGCCGTCGCGGATCATTCCCACGGAAGGGCCGGATACGGTCAATCCGAGCCTGTGGCGACAGTCGCAGCTTGTCCTGCGCGACGGGCTGTATAAGGTGGCGGAGCGTATCTATCAGGTGCGTAATGCCGACCTGTCCAATATGACCATTATCGAAGGGCAGAGCGGTCTGATTATTGTCGATCCTCTGATTTCCGCGGAGACGGCGGCCGCGGCGCTGCGTCTCTACAAGGCTCACAGGCCCGACCGGCCTGTGGTGGCCGTCATCTATTCGCACAGCCATGTGGATCACTTCGGGGGAGCTCTTGGCGTCATCAGCGCCGAAGACGCCGCTTCCGGCAAGGTTCGCGTCATCGCCCCGGCAGGCTTCACCGCGGCGGCCGTTACCGAGAACGGCCTCGCCGGACCGGCTATGCGGCGGCGCGCTACCTTTATGTATGGCTCGCTGCTGCCTCCTGGACCGCGCGGTCATGTGGGCGCGGGCCTGGGGCTGACAACCTCCAGAGGCGCGAGCTCTCTGCTCCCTCCCAACGAGGTTGTCAATCATGACGGTCAGACGCTGACCATTGACGGGCTGACGTTTGAATTCCAGCTGGCGCCCAATACCGAGGCGCCCGCCGAGATGCACTGGTATATCCCCGAACTGAAGGCTCTTTCCGCTGCGGAAAACTGCACGCAGACCATGCATAATCTGTATACGCTGCGCGGAGCCCGCGGCCGCGATCCCCTTCTCTGGGCCGAGGCGCTGGACGAAAGCCTGCGGCGCTGGGGCGATAAGGCGGAAGTGCTGTACGGCATGCATCACTGGCCGGTTTGGGGGAAGGATCGCGTTCGCACGGCGCTGGAGCTGAACCGCGACATCTATCGCTATATTAATGACCAGACTCTGCGCCTTGCGAACAAGGGCCTCGGCATGCTGGAAATTGCCGAACAGCTGCGCCTGCCGCCGGAGCTGGACAAGCCCTTTGCCGTGCGCGGCTATTACGGCAGCCTGAGCCACAACGTCAAGGGCGTGTACAATTATTATCTCGGCTGGTTTGACGGCAATGCCGCCCAGCTGCAGCCCCTGCCCCGCGTGGAGGCCGCCCGGCGCTATGTGGAATATATGGGCGGGGCGGACGCGATCCTGGCCCGCGCCCGGAAGGATTTTTCCCAGGGGAACTACCGCTGGGTCGCGCAGGTGCTGGATCATGTCATTTTTGCCGATCCGACCAACAGGGCGGCGCGTGATCTGGCGGCCGATGCCCTGGAGCAGCTGGGGTATCAGGCGGAAAGCGGCCCCTGGCGCAATTTCTATCTGAGCGCGGCTCAGGAGCTGCGCGGTCTTGAGCCTGCCGCCGCGCGGCCCGACCCCGGCGCGGGCAGCGTAACGGCCCTGATGCCGCCGCAGGATTTCTTCCGTAATCTGGCCGTGCGTCTGGACGGCGAGCGCGCCGCGGGCAAGACGATTCGCTTTGTGGCCACGTTTATGGAGTCCGGGGAAAGCTGGCTTGTGGATGTTCGCCGCGCCGTGCTGCATGCCGCCCCGGTAAACGAGGCGGAGGTCGAGAAGTCCCTCATGCGGATAAAGGGACCGAAAAACCGGCTGTATGCCATTCTTTCCGGCGCGCAGCCCCTGCCGCGTCAGCAGGGGGAAGTCTCCGTGGACGGAACGCCGGCCCCGCTGCATGCCTTTCTTGCGCTGCTTGACGCCGCATCCCCGCGCTTTCCTTTGAGCCTGCCGCAGACAGACGAAAGGTAAAGGAGCGTGTTTCCTGTCGAAGAGGGAAAAGCGTCTTCGCGGAATTGCTTTTTTATGCCCAGGAAAATGTGACAGAGCCGCCCTTGCGCTTTGGCGCTTGGGCGGCTATTTTCAGCTGCGTTGAAACGCCATAGCAAAGGAGATGGCCTGATGAACAGCACGGCAGTAATTTTAGCCGCGGGCAAGGGAACGCGGATGCACTCGGACAAGCCCAAGGTTTTGCAGACTGTCCTGGGCGATCCCATGCTGCGCCATGTGCGGGAGGCGCTGCGTCCTGTGTTTGGCGACAGGGTTTTCATTGTTGTCGGGCATCGCGCGGACATGGTCGAAGCAGCCTTTGCGGGCGAGCGCTTCGTGCATCAAACGGAGCAGCTCGGCACAGGACATGCGCTCATGCAGGCGCTGCCCGGTCTTAAGGCCGATAACTGCGAAATGGCGCTTGCCGTTAACGGCGACACGCCTCTGCTGTGCGCCGAGACCGTAGCCCATTTTATGAAGGAAGCCGAAGGCGCGGATTTGGCCTTTGCGACGATTTCTCTGGATGAACCCGGCGCCTATGGCCGGGTGGTGCGCGATGACGAAGGGCATGTGAGCGCCATCGTAGAGGCCAAGGACTATGACATGTCCCGGTATGGCGCACCCACCGGAGAAGTTAACGCGGGCATGTACGCAATACGCCTGTCACTGGCGGAGGCTTTGTTGCCGCGTTTGAGCAACGCTAACCGCAGCGGCGAATATTATATTACCGATCTGGTGGGGCTGGCCGTGGCCGAAGGCCGGGATGTGCGCGGCGTGCAGTGCGGCAGCGACGAAAGCCTGATGGGCGTCAACAGTCCGCGGGAACTGGCTCAGGCCGAGGAAAGTCTGCGGGCCTTTGTGGTCGAGAGCCTGCTGGACAAGGGCGTGCTGCTGCATGCGCCCGCGCTGGTGCGCGTATCGCCCCGATCGACCGTCGAAGCCGGAGCGGAGCTGTGCGGCCCGTGCGATGTGCTCGGTGCCTGCCATGTGGAGCGCGGCGCGCGGATCGAGCCCTATTGCTCGCTGCGCGACAGTCATGTTGCCGCCGGCGCGGAAATTCGCTCTTATTCCCATCTGGAACAGGCCCGCGTGGGCGAGGGGGCGCTGGTCGGTCCCTATGCCCGTTTGCGTCCCGGCGCGGTTCTGGAACGGGACTCTCATGTGGGAAATTTCGTGGAACTGAAAAAGGCCCGTCTTGGCGTCGGTTCCAAGGCCAACCATCTTACCTATCTGGGCGATGCGGAAATCGGAGCGGGCGTCAATATCGGCGCGGGTACGATTACCTGCAATTATGACGGGAAAAACAAGCACAAGACGACCATTGAAGACGGCGCTTTTATCGGCAGCAATACGGCGCTGGTGGCGCCCGTGACCGTGGGGAAGGAATGTCTTGTGGGAGCGGGCTCCGTCATTACTCATGACGTTCCGAACGGAGAGCTTGCCGTGGCCCGCGGAAAGCAGAAGAATCTGCCGCGCAGAAAATAAGGGCGATCGTCCCCGCGACGAGCGACGTTTTTCAGAGGGGCGGCCATCGGCCGTCCCTCTGCGTCTTCTTGTGAAGTCAAGAAGATTTTTATAGATAAAATTGCAGTAAAATCAGTGTGATATAGATAAAAAATGGCGTGACTTTCCCTTGCGGCCTCCGCCGACCTTGCCAAGCGGAAAGCTCAATGCTATACCCAGAACCATGGACAGACTTGAACAGCTTGAAACCGCAGTCGTTGCTCTGCTGGAAAAAAATGAGCGCCTTACGGCGGAAATCGCTCGCCTCAATGCCGAGGCGGAAGCCGCCGCTGCGGAAAAATCGTCTCTGGAAGCGGAAAACCGCCAGTTGCAGGAAGCTTTAACCATGCAGGAACAGAAACGCGACAATGCCGTTCAGCGTATCGATGCCCTGCTGCAGATTATTCAAGAGCACGAGAACAACGTTGCGTCATAGTAGGTTCCCGTGAGCGAGGGAAACAACAGCTTGACCGTTCTTGGGGTTGAAGTCTTCTTCAAGCCCACGGCTGACATGGATCGGGCAGCTTCGGCTGCGCGTATTCTTGAAGAACGGTACGATAGTCTGAAGCGGCGAAGCAGCGGACAAAGCAAGGATTTGCTGCTGACCTATGTAGCGCTAGGACTGGCGGATGACGTGCTGAATGCACAGAAAGAGCTTGATGATACGCTGACGCGTATAGATGATTTGCTCTCAAAGATAGAGAGGCTTGCCTAAGGCCATACGATATTCCCTGGGGTGCGCGTGATTTTTATCTCGGTGCTGACCTTACAAGCATAAAAACGGAAGCTGTGCGGTTTCTTGTGTGCATGCCCGTATCGGGAAGCCTAATGGAAATATACATGGCGTCCACCTGGGAGACCAGGTTCTGCACCGAAGATAAGACACGGCACTCTGGGGTTTCTCATCTTTCGCCTGCCGCGCCGCGGCTGTCTGTGTCCTGCTTTTTTGCCGTTTCCGGCGTCTCCGTCCGTCTCCGGCTGTCGCCGCCAACGGCGGTTTCCGTGTGAAGCCGCCCATGCAAAGGGCATGCGCCCTCCGTATGATGGATGGAGAAGTATGGATATTACGACAATTATTCAGCTTGTCGGCGTGCTTGTCGCGGGCTTGGTGCTCGGCGCTGTCGTGCAGCGCTGCACCACGGCAAAACGTCTCGGCGACGCCAACGAGCTTGCCAAGCGCATAGTCGAGGAGGCCCGCAAGGAAGCGCAGGCACAGAAAAAGGAAATCCTTGTCCAGGGGCAGGATGACCTTTTCAATCAGAAGCGCGAGATGGAAAACGAGTTCAAGGAGCGGGAACGCGAGGTCAAGGCGCGGGAACGCAAACTGGAAGAACTCGGCAGCCGTCTTGAGGAAAAGCTCGAAAAGGCGACCGAAAAGGAGCATGAGCTCCTTGCCACGGAAAAGGATCTTGCCCGTAAGGAACGGCATCTTGCCGAGCAGGAAGAGTTCCTCGAAAATCGCATTGACGAGCAGGAACGCCGCCTCGAAGAAATCTCCGGTCTTACGGCCGAAGAAGCCAAAACCCGTCTTTTTTCCGAAATCGAAGCCAGAACGCGCCATGAATCCGCCCGGATGATCCGGCAGATAGAAACGGAAGCGCGCGAAACCGCCGACCGCAAGGCCAAGGACATTCTCTGTAATGTCATTCAGCGCTATGCCGGCGATTACGTCAACGAGCAGACGGTCACGGCCGTCACCCTGCCCAGCGAAGACATGAAAGGTCGGATCATCGGCCGCGAAGGGCGCAATATCCGGGCCCTGGAAGCGGCGACCGGCGTTGATCTCATCATTGACGATACTCCCGAAACCGTCATTCTGTCGGCGTACAGCCCCTTGCGGCGTCAGGTTGCCAAGATGGCGCTCGAACGTCTCATTCAGGATGGGCGCATTCATCCTGCCCGTATTGAAGATGTAGTGCAGAAGTGCGAACAGGAACTGGATACGCAGGTTCGAGAAATCGGCGAGCAGGCTACCTTTGATGCGGGCGTGCATGGCATTCATCCCGAACTGATCCGGCTGCTTGGTCAGCTGCGTTATCGTACCTCCTTCACGCAGAATGTGCTGCAGCACGCGCTGGAAGTGTCCGCGCTCTGCGGCATGATGGCTGCCGAACTGGGGATGGATGTCAAAAAGGCCAAGCGCGCCGGTCTGCTGCATGACATCGGTAAGGCCGTGGATCATGAGGTGGAAGGTCCGCACGCGATCATTGGGGCGGATCTGGCCAAGAAGTACAACGAGAGCAAGGAAATCGTCCATGCCATCGCCGCGCACCATGAAGATGTGCGGCCCGCCAGCGCTCTTGCCGTGCTGGTGCAGGCGGCGGACTCCATTTCCGGCGCGCGTCCCGGCGCCCGTAAGGAGCTGCTTGAAAACTACGTCAAGCGGCTGGAAGACCTTGAAAACATCGCCACCAGCTTTGACGGCGTCACCAAGGCCTATGCCATTCAGGCCGGGCGCGAGATCCGCGTCATGGTCAATCCCGAACACGTTGATGACGACGCTACCTATCTGCTCTGCAAGGATATTGCCGAAAAGATAGAAAAGAATCTGACCTATCCCGGACAGATTCGGGTGACGGTCATCCGAGAACGGCGAGCCTTTGGTTTTGCCAAATAAGATGGCTCTCTTTCTTTCCCCCTTCTTTTTCGATGCGGCGGGCTGCGCAATGCTGGCCGCCGCATCGGCGTTACGGGCCCGGCATGCTTCCTGCGCGCCTGTGGGGGCCGCTGTGCTTGGCGTTCTTTGCGGCCTGATCGGGCCATTGCTGCGCGCGACGCTTGCAGGGCAGCCTGCCGTTCTCGTGCTTGACGCGTCGCTCTATCCCGCGTCGGCCCTGGGCGGGGGCGTCATCGGCGCGTTTTTGGGCCGTTTTTCCTGGACAGAAGGGCGCTTCTTCTCACTAATCGAAGCCGCTGGCCTGCAACTGCTGGCCTGTTCCGGCGTGCTTGTTGTGCAGCATTGGCTGGCGCTTTCTCCGCTGGGCATCTTTTTGCTTTCCGCTGTTCCCGCATTTGTCCCCGGACTGCTACGAGATGTGGCTCTCGGCGATACCGCCGCGCTGGCGGATGAACCTGCCTACGCCACGGCCCCTCTGCTGGGCATTCTTTTGACCATCGGCTGTCTTGCGCTCGGTCAGTCGCCCATGACTGCGCTTGCCGTCGGCTGGAGCGCGGGCTTTCTTGCGCGGGCGCTTGTCATTCGGCAGCAGAGCTAGGGCCTGTTAACACTATTCGTAAGTTGTTTGGGGGGAAGGGAAACCTCTCATCTCTGCTGTCGATGCCCATTCCTTCGTCGCAACGGGCACGGCCTGCGCCGCCATTCGGTCGCTGCTCGCGCGAGAGGGCCCAGCCTTTCCGAAGGAAAGGCGTTCTTGTAGTCCTTCCTCCCAAGCCCCCATCCCTTCCCCAGCGCGCTTTTATCGGGGGAAAAGTCAGGAATACGAGGCGACCCCGCCCCAAAGACAAGTGGCGTGTGTACAGTTTATTTATTTTATCTATTGAAATTATTTGTAAAATTTGTGTTAACAGGCCCTGGCATGCGAGCGGCTCGCCGGTTTTCCGGCGGGCCGCTTCGTTTAGAGCGTTTCAACTTTGAAAAAGGTGAAACGCGAGGCGGCGGCACAGCGCCGCCCGGCCCAAAGTGAGCGGAA
>CALVHG010000047.1 GCA_944327285.1 uncultured Desulfovibrio sp.
CGCAGGCCGTGCCCGTTGCGACGAAGGAAGCTACGGGCATCGACAGCAGAGATGAGGGGTTTCCCTTCCCCCCAACATTCCATGAATGCCAACACGCCTCTCCGGCGTTTTGCCTCTCGACAGAGGGGGCCGTGTCGGGCTAGGAAGAGGCTGTGCATCGCAACCATTTCAGGTGCCCGGAGTTTCCGGGATAATTGGGAAGTTCGTAAAAACCGACGCTGACCCGCAACCGTGAAAGGCGATGCTGTCGCAAAATGCCACTGTGACGCGTGTCATGGGAAGGCGCGGCAGCAGAAGACCCTTGAGCCGGGAAACCAGCCTGAAAGCGTATAGAGGACGGCCTTGCGTCGTCCGCTCCACGGAGTTTGGAGCAAGGAGTTGCCATGAAAAGGTTTTTTGTCGCAGCGCTGCTGTGCTGCCTGTTGTCCGCCGCTTCGGTCTGGGCAAAGGAAGGGACGTTGCTGGTAGCCTTCGGGACATCCGTAAGCAGCGCCCGCCCGGCCATTGACGCCATTGTTGCCGAGTACAAGAAAAAAGCGACCGGGCCGGTGCTGCTGGCGTTTACGTCGGATATTATCCGCAAAAAGTTGGCGGCGGCCGGGGAACCGGTGTTTTCCGTCAATGCGGCGCTGAATGAACTGGCCGCGCAGGGCGTGGACGAAGTCCGGGTGCAGTCGCTGCATGTGGCTCCGGCGGAAGAATACAGCCAGCTTGAGCGCATGATTGTCCGGCATGTGACGCGAAAGCCGGGTGTTTTTACGTCCGTTAAGGTCGGCTATCCGCTGCTGGTGTCGGAGCGGGACCTCGACACGGTGGTGTCCGTGGTGCTGGCCGCGCTGCCGCAGCGCCAGAAGGGCGACGCCGTTGTGCTCATGGGGCACGGCAATGATCGCGGGCCCGGAGATTTGACGCTCGCCGCCGCCGCGACAGCCTTTCATAAGGTCGATCCGCTGGTCTGGCTGGCCACGGTGGAAGGGGCCAACAGCTTTGACAAAGTATTGCCGCAGCTCAAGGCCGCGGGCGTGAAGCGCGTCTGGCTCCAGCCCTTCATGCTGGTGGCCGGCGATCATGCGCGTAACGATCTCGCCGGGCCGGAGGAAGATTCCTGGGCTTCGCGCATCCGGGCCGCGGGCATGACGCCCGTGCCGCATCTGGTGGGGCTCGGACAGATCGCGGGCATTCGGGAACTCTTTCTTGACCATTCCCGCCATGCCGTGATTGATCTCGCCAAACCCGGCAAGGCGGATTAGAGCGTTTCTCCTTTGAAAAAGGTGAAACGCGAGGCGGCGGCCTAGCGCCGCCCGGCCCAAAGCGAGCGGAAAAACCGCGCTTTTTTCGCGAAACGGCAGGCCGTATGGTTTGAAATGCGAAGCATTTCAAACTGAAAATGCTCTAGGTCCAGGACTCATTATCGGATGTTGCTTCCTCGGCACACCCATCAATGTCATACCAATAAAATATCATTGTTATAAAGAATCTCCATCTTTGCCCGTCAGCGCACGATGCGCGGGTTTGGGGGAGGATGGGGGAGTTTGAGGGGAAGGACCTCCTTTTTGCCGCGAGCAGCGACCCGACGGGCGGCCGCAGGCCGTACCCGTTAGGCGACAGCCTTACGGGCATCGACAGCAGAGCAAAGGGGTTCCTTCCCCCTCAAGACAAAACGTAATGAGTCTGACCCTAGAGCGTTTCAACTTTGAAAAGGTGAAACGCGAGGCGGCGGCACAACGCCGCCCGGCCCAAAGTGAGCGGAAAAACCGCGTTTTTTCCGCGAAACGACAGGCCGTATGGTTTGAAACGCGAGGCGTTTCAAACTGAAAATGCTCTCACGTCGCGCCGGGCCTTCCTCTTTTTTGTAAAGGAACAGACATAATGCACTACGGAAAATTGTACGGCGTGGGCATCGGCCCCGGCGATCCGCAGTATTTGACCCTGCGGGCCGCCGAGGTGCTGCGCGCCGCCGACGTCATCTTTACGGTGATTTCCCGCAATGCCGCCGACAGCGTTTCCCAGAATGTGGTGGAATCGCTGCATCCGCAGGGCGAAATACGCCTGCAAATGTTTACCATGTCGCGAGATCGGGAAGAACGGGCCGCGCAGGTGCGCGCCAATGCCGAAGCCATTATGGCGGAGCTGAAGGCCGGAAAAAATTGCGCCTTTGCCACGCTGGGCGACGCCATGACCTACAGCACCTTCGGTTATGTGCTGGAAATCATCCGCAAGGAGCTGCCCGGCGTGGAGGTGGAGATTGTGCCGGGCATCACGTCCTTTGCCGCGCTGGCTGCTAAGGCGGGAAAGGTGCTGGCGGAAAATGGCGAGAGTCTGCGCGTCATCCCCTCGTTTCGCGCCGAGCAGGTTGAAAAGCTGGAGTTTCCTGAAGGTTCCACGACCGTGCTCCTTAAAACCTACCGCAGCCGCGCGGCTCTGCTGGAACGCCTGCGCCGGGAAAAGGATGTGGAAATTATTTATGGCGAACGCCTGACCATGCCGGGGGAACTGCTGGAAAGCGAACTGGACGCCATCGCCCGCCGTCCCGAAGAGTACCTTTCCCTGATGCTGGTCAGGAAACGCTGAGTGTCCGGGGCGTTTTCGGGGGACGGGCGCACTAGAGCGTTTCAACTTTGAAAAGGTAAAACGTCCTGGTCGTATTGAGCCGGTGTCCCTCTGTGCATCGCGGCCACTGCCCGGCGCGGACGGCGGGTCGCCTGCCCGGCGCGGGGCATGGGGTGAGAGGGGAAAATCCCCTCTACACCCCCTGCACCCCCGTACTCCCCTTTTTGCGGCAACGCGGAATGAGTCTCTTGAATTGGACTGTACCCTGTCCGCCGCGTATCGCGCGGGGCGTCGGCGCGAACCTTCCCGGCCGTTCCGGCCGGGTGATATCCGCGCCTGCTGCGGCGCTCCGTCCGCCCTGCGGGCGTCGGGATCGCCTTCGCTCCCGCGACACGCTGCATCAGCGGTAAGAGGCGGAAGGAGGGACCTTGCCGGGCGGCAGTGAAGGCGGAAAATTGGCGGACGGAAGAGCTGCGGTTTTTTCCGCTCACTTTGGGCCGGACTGTGCTGCGCCGCCGCCTCGTGTTCCGTCTTTGAAAAAGGTAAAAACGTCCATCTCTCCGAAGAGTCGCACGTACGAAGGCAAAAAAGGCCGCCGAACAGCATGTCCGGCGGCCTTTTGTATTTTACGAAAAATGCCTGCGTTACTTGGCGGGCACAACGGCGCCGTCATAGGTCTTGAGCATGAAGTCCCGCAGTTCGGGGCTGCGCAGGGCCTTGAGCAGGGCCTGGAGTTCGGGGCGGTTTTCGTCGCCCTGACGCACGGCCACGATATTGGCATAGGTGGAGGCGGCCAGAGAATCGGCGGCTTCGGCGCGCAGGGCGTCCTTCACCTTGAGGCCCGCAAGGATAGCGTAGTTGCCGTTGATAACGGCAAGGTCGAGGTCGGGCAGGGAGCGGCCCAGCTGGGCGGCTTCGATTTCTTCAATTTTGACCTTGCGGGGATTCTTGACGATATCAAGACGGGTGGCGGTCAGGCCGGCGCCTTCCTTCAGGGTGATCAGGCCCATGTCCTGGAGAAGCAGCAGGGCGCGGGCTTCGTTGGTGGTGTCGTTAGGCACGCCGATGACAGCGCCATCCTTCAGCTTGGCGAGGTCCTTGCACTTGCCCGCATAGATGCCGAAGGGCTCGTAATGCACCGTGCCCAGCGAGGTCAGCTTGGTGCCTTTTTCCTTGTTGAAGTCGTCCAGATAGGGCTTGTGCTGGAAGAAATTGGCGTCCAGTTCTTTGTTGTCCAGCGCCACGTTGGGCAGCACATAGTCGGAATAGTCCACAATTTCCAGCGTGATACCCTGCGGTTTGAGCAGCTTTTGCGCTTCCTGCAGCAGTTCGGCGTGCGGCGTCGGCGAAGCGCCCACGCGCAGGACGGTTTCAGCCTTTGCGGACAGGGACAGGCCCGCCGCAACGAGGCATGCGCACAGGGCAAAGAGAATCTTTTTCATCTTCCCGCTTCCTTTCTTTAATCATTGCTCTTTTTCCGGCTCCCCTTGACCGGACGTGTTCCATACGGCCATTGCCGCCGCAGGCGGGAAACGCGCAAGGGGAGCGCTTCCTGACCTTTTCCGGTAAGGCGTGCCGTGCCTCTTCCAGTATATACAGAGGCGCTTGCCATTGTCCAATGGCAAGGGATGCGGGAAGGCTTTCGCAGGCGGAGAAAATCGGTCTTGCGGACAGGACGCACGCGGAACCAGGGGACGTTTGCCGCGAGGAAAGCGACCGGGGAGACCGCAGCGCATGATTTTCCGAAAGAAAGCGCGCTGGGGAAGGGGAGGGGGACCAAGAATGCCTTTTCTCTGGAACAGGCCGTCCCCTTTCGGGAACAGATTTACGGTCAGGTGTGGAACCGGGGGACGTTTGCCGCGAGGAAAGCGACCGGGGAGACCGCAGAGCATGATTTTCCGAAAGAAAGCGCGCTGGGGAAGGGATGGGGGGCTTGGGGGGAAGGGAAACCCCTCTCGCGCGAGCAGAGGGGTTTCCCTTCCCCCCAACAAATGCGGGAGCGTTTAGGCGCTTACGGGCTTGCGGGGGGCGCGCAGGGCTGCGGGAACGATTTCATCCAGCGTGGGATGAGCGAACATGATTTCATGCAGGCGTTCCACGGTATAGCCTTCCTTGATCAGAAGCTGGGTGACGGTGACGAGGTGGGATACGCCGTGCCCCACGGCGGCGATGCCCATGAGCTTGCCGTCGCTCCACACGGCTTTGACCATGCCCGCCGTGCCCGCATAGGCCTGAGCAATGGGGTTGATGGTCAGCGGGGCCTGGGAGACTTCCACGGACTTACCCTGCGCGAGGAGGGCCGCGGCGGTATCGCCCACGCGCATGAGTTCCACGCTGCCATAGATGCAGGAGGGCACGGGGCCGGGCACATAGGCTCCCTGCTCCTTGCCGCAGATACGGCGGGCCACGTAGGCGGCCTGATGTTCGGCGGCATGGGCCAGCAGGGTGACGCCGTTGACATCGCCCACGGCGTACACGCCGGGCGCGGCTTCGAGGCATTCGTTGACTTCCACATAGCCGCGGCGGTTGAGGCTGCATCCGGCCTTTTCGGCATCCAGACCGGCGGTGTTGGGCGTCCGGCCCACGGCCACCAGCGCCTTTGCGGCGGCGATGACGCGCCCGTCTTCCAGCGTCAGCTCCGCATGGCCGTCCACAGTGCGCAGCGACGATGCCTTGACGCCTTCCAGACATTCAATGCCGTTTTTGGAGACGGCGCGCAGCATTTCCTTGGCGATGTCGGCATCTTCCAGAGGCGCGATGTGGGGCGCGGCTTCCACGACCGTGACCTTGCTGCCCATAGCGGCGAAGATGTCGGCCATTTCAAGACCAATGGCGCCGGCGCCGACAATGACAAGACTTTCGGGAATGGCGGGGATTTGCAGCAGGTCGGTGCTGTCCAGCACGCAGTCATGATCGGGCGTCAGACCGGGGAAGGACGCGCTTGAAGAACCGCAGGCCAGAATGATGTGCGAGCAGGAGAGCGCGCGGGGAGCTTCGCCGGGAGCAGCGAACGAGACCTGCCCCTTACCGAGCACCGTGCCGACGCCTTCCAGCAGGGTCACGCCCAGACCGGCAAGGTTTTTTGCCAGGGTCTGGCTGCTGCCCTTGAGGAAGCGGCCGATGCGCGTCTGAAGAGCCGCGTAGTCCACGGCAACGTCGCCGGAAAGCGTCTTCAGGCGCTTCTGGGCGCGCAGCTGCGCGCCGCAGGAGGTGGCGCCCAATAGCATCTTAGTGGGAATGCAGCCGCAGTTAAGGCAGGTGCCGCCCCAGTGGGCGTTTTCGATAATGGCAACGGATTTGCCGGCGGAAGCCAGTTCTTTTGCGGCGGCAGCGCCGCCGGGGCCGCCGCCGATGATGACGACATCGAATGTATCCATGATGAACCTCTGCTGTAGGGACGAAAAGTGAAAGGAAGCGCGGAAGCAAGAAAGGCTTCCGCGCTTCAGTGTTCAAGAAAGGAGCCTATTTGGCAATATCGGCCTTGAAGAGAAATTTGCGCGAGGCGGAGCGGTAGATGAGCAGCTCGCTTTCGGGCAGGGGCTCCAGACCCTGAAGACCGGGAATCATGTCGGCCGTTACAGCGGCAATCTGATAGGGCATGGTGGGTTTGCCGGTGGCTTCGGCAAGCATGCTGGCGGCTTCGGCGGCGTCTTCGCGGCCCGGCCAGCGTTTGGCGTCGCCTTCGCCGGGAAGCGGCTGGGCTAGGAAACGCACGATGCCGCCCTCGGAGGCGCTGACCAGCTCGGCGCTCGCGGCCAGTTCTTCCTTGGTGGGCGCGCCGCCATAAAGGGCTGCATGGGTTTCGGCGGAGCCCGCAAGATTGAGGATGGCGGAAACGTTGCCGATGCCCAGCAGGGTTTTCAGCAGTTCCGGCTTGCGGCCGTCGCTTTGCACGACGACGTGAAGGCCGCCCTTGGAGAGGCGATCAACGAGCGTCACAAAATTTTCTTCCTGCCCTTCGGGGCAGCGGGAGGGGTACAGGCCGGAAATCTGGCCGTGCAGCAGATCGCTGCGCGTAACGCAGGCTTCCATGACGTGGCCGGAGAGAAGATAGGCGATGATTTCGCCGCTGCCCTGCTTGACGGTTTCGCCGTCAAAGAAGAGGGGGAATTCCACGCCTTCGGGGTTACGGTAGATAGCCTTGCGGTTGGTGCGATAGAAGGTGTTGAATTCCTGGGCGTTTTCCTTGAAATCAACGGTACCGTACTCGATGTTGCGTTCCGCGAGGAAAGCCTTGACGATTTTGCAGCGGATGCAGTCGGGCGCGGTGTAGAGAGTAATGCTCATGATAGTCTCCGAACGGCGTCTGCCGGGCCGTCTGGGCGCGGCGACGCCGGTTGTGTTGGTTGCGTTACAGGCGTTGCGGGCGGGAAAGCGTCCCCTCGCGGGGGACGCCGCCAAGGGCAGAAGGGGCCGACGCGCCGGGAACGAATGTTTCCGGCGCGCGGCGTCAGGGAGGTATGATTTCGGGCCGGGGGTTAGACGACCATGCTCCACCACGGAATGGCAATCAGCCCCACGAAGAATGCCGCCAGGATCATGCGCACGGCCAGAACCAGCGCCATGTCCTTGAAGTTAATGTAACCGCTGGAATAAAAGTAAAGATAAAGGGCGTATTCGTAGGGGAAGATGATGTTGTCCAGACCGTACTGGAAGGCATAGTACAGAATGCGGGGCTCCATGTTGAGCTCCATGCCCAGCGTGACCAGCGGCGTGGTGATGGTGGAGGTCGCCGCCAGAGGCGTGAGCAGGAAGTTCAGGCCCGCGCCGACCCAGTAGGAGGCCACGCCCGTGGCGGTGGGGCCGTAGCCGTCCAGCAGGGGCAGCACGAGTCCGGCCAGCCAGTCCGTGACGCCGAGAGCGCCGCCGGCGGCGCCGATGCTCATGCAGCCCATGATGAAGAAGATGGGAGAGAAGTTGATGCTGGCGAGGCGCTTGTTGTCCATGAGGCTGACGCCGGGAACAAAGGCCAGCGCGGTGATGAACATAAGGACGCCGCCGGCGGAAAAGCCGTGCAGCTTGTCGGTGGCCAGCATGACGAGGGTGAAAATCAGCAGACAGGTGGCGCGCTTCTGTTCGTCCGTCATGGGGCCAAGTTCGGCGTAGGCGCTTTCCACGGACGCCTTGAGCGTCTCCTTAGAGGCCTTGATGCGCAGCACGAACAGCACGATGGCAATGGACATGACCAGATAGAGCATGCCGGGGACAAAGTTGTGAATGGCGTAATCCATCCACATGGTGCGCGTGTTCATGACCTTGTCGGCCAGCGCCATACCCATGACGAGATCGCCCGCGCCGGTAAGGTAGCAGAGCTTTGTCGAACCGACGGCCACGCAGGCGGCCAGCAGAACGGCCGTGGCCTCGCGGCTTCTGGCCTTGAAGTTCAGGGCGTCGCAGAGCGCGACGGCAATGGCGGTGAAGATGGCGGCCTTGCCCATGATGGAGGGCACAAGCGGCGCGATGATGGCCGCGCCAATGCCCAGACCGCACATGGCGCCTACGAAGCTGCCTCCCATGAGCCGGACGCTGGCGAGGGCAATGCGCTTGCCCAGTCCCGACGCGCCCATGATTTTACCCAGCACAAAGCCGCCGATGGAGATAATGGCCACGTCGCCGAGCCACGGGCGGAAGACGACTCCCTGCTTGACGCCGCAGAACGTCACATAGAGCATCGGCAGGATCAGGCCGACGGCCACGTCGTTGAGCGTGCCCATAGCCCATGCCAGCACGGCCCACGAGGTGACGCACAGGAACAGGATCATATTGTCGTTAAGCGTAGCGGGGTCGCCGTAGGCGTGCAGCAGAACATACAGCAGAGCGGGAAGGATGAACGACGTCAGCCATTTGATGATGACGGAGCTCGTCAGGTCCGCGGTGTTGAACAACATGAAAGTCCCCCTTGTGGATCGCGGCGTCATTGCGGCGATCCGGCGGTGATGGTTGCGGCGTCGGCCGCTCTGTAAAGGGTTGGAGAAAGGGGCCGGCCCGGAGACCGGCCCCGCGGATCACTCGCGGCGTTTGTCCGGGCGGTTTCCCGTTGGAGCATTTTCAGCTTGAAATGCTCTAAGGGAGGCCGCCCGGAGCGCGTTTTTGCTAGTTGTCTTCCACGGAAGCCACGCACAGGGCGTTGCTGCCGCCGTAGGGTTCGCACCCTTCGACGCTCACTTCCTTGGCGCGATCGCCGAAAGCGGCGGCGCCGGGCACGCGGAAGGTGGTCACATCCAGGGGCTTGATGGGCGTTTCAACGGGCTTTTCGACCTGCGGCACCCATTCGTAGGGCACGCGATAGGCGCGGTACGTCATGTTCATGGGCACATGCTTGCCCCAGTAGGGGGAGATGAATTCCCACACGATCTTGTGATCGGGCGTGACTTCAAACACGCGGCCGTCGGAACCTTCAGTAATCAGGGTGTTGCCGTTGGGCAGGCGCTGCATGCCGCTGATGAAGGGGCTGTAGAAGCGGTTGCTGTCCATGGGCTCCAGGAAACCGGCTTCGCGCGGCGTGTACTGCCAGACGATCTTCATGGAGACGGGATCGATTTCCAGCACGCGCGAGTAGTCGCGCAGGGCGGCCTTCACGCCGGTGGGGGAACCGGGGTTGGGATTGTCGTAGCCGCCCCAGCCGCCGTTGTCGAAAACAAGGATGTTGCCGCCGCCGGGCAGGCTCTTGGGGATCATGTGGGCGTGGTGCTGACCGATGATCCAGCCGATGGCGCGGGCTTCGGGGCTGTTGTCGTAGTCGGGGCCGAGCTTCCAGACAACCTTGCCGGTCTTTTTCTCGATGATGAAGATAATGTTGGCTTCGCGGCCGTCCACGATCAGATTTTCGGGATGGAAGCGTTCGTCGCCCGCGTCGTACCACTTGTTCGGGCCGAGGCAGGACATGGAGTTGATGTGCATCCAGTCGCCCATGCCTTCGGGCTTGGTGGGGCGATAGTTGGGGTTGCGGCACAGCGCGTTCTTGCTGGCTTCGCGGAAGCCGAATTCGTCAAAGTGATCGCTGCACTGCCATTCCCAGACGATATCGCCGTCCCAGGTGGTTTCGACAATCAGATCGTCCAGGAGCTGCTTGTCGGAAATCTTGGGGTTGCGGACGTTGCGGTGGGAGAGCACCAGCGTGTTGCCGCCGTCCACGCGGGGCTCCATGCCGGGGGCGTAGTAGCCGACGGGGTTGCCTTCGCGCTGGAAGTCGTGATGATAGCGGGCCATCCAGCGGGGCGTTTCGCCCGCGTCTTCAATGAATTCCACCTGATCGAACTTCCAGGTGATGTTGCCTTCCCAGTCCACCTGCACGAGGTCGATGCCGTCCTGCACGCTGTATTTGCCGGAACGACGGCCGCGGCTGGTGATCAGGGTCCCGCCGGGGAAAATTTTGTTGGGCATGCCCAGCACGCCCTTCCAGACGTTGACCTCGCGGCCGTTCATGTCCATGAGGACCGCGCCGACTTCCTGGGCCTGAAAGATGGTGTAGCCGCTCCAGCATTTTTCAGGATCATAAATGGTAACGCCGGAAGGGTAAATTGTAGGATGTCCCATGATACGACTCCTTACGTCTTGGGGTTTGGTCACAAGAGCATTTTCAGTTTGAAACGCGTTGCGTTTCAAACCATACGGCCTGTCGTTTCGCGGAAAAACGCGGTTTTCCGCTCGCTTCGGGCCGGGCGGCGCTGTGCCGCCTCGCGTTTCATCTTCTTCACAGGTGAAACGCTCAAGGATTGACGCAACGGTATACCCTCTTCGGGCGTGACGCTGTAACGAAGGCTACAAATTGAGGGTTTTTTCACAAAAAGGCGGGCGCGCAACCGCGCACTTCTTTGCTTCGGCGCGCAGAGGCCGCGCGATAACCGGCGGGAAAAGGGGCTTTTTTCCCAAAAAGTAGCAATGGCTACAGACTGAGGTAAAAAAACTGCTACATATGACAGCATGTAGCAAAGTTCACAAGTGGGCTGCGAAACGAGACGGATCGAATGGCATTTCCTGCGAAGAGTTGCCGTTGTCTGCGGCAGGAAGAGACGCGGCGCGCCGGGGACAAGCCCGTTTCGGCGCAAAAGCTCTGCCGGAAAAACATGCGATTGCAGAAAGAAAAAATTCGGGAAGGAGAGTGTAACCGTATGAAAAAACTTGCAGTGCTGATGCTGTCTGCCGGTTTGCTGCTGGGAGCGGCAAACGCCGAAGCCGTTGATTTCAAGGTCAAGGGCTCGTTCCAGTTCGTGATGGATTATGTGAACGGCGGGAATTTCATGGGCAAGACGCGCGACGGACATCATGTTCAGGGGCAGCAATGGGCGCCCAGCCGTCAGCAGCGGGACGAGTTTGAAGCCGTGCAGCGCGTGCATATGCAGATCGAGGCCGTGGCTTCCGAGAGCCTTTCCGGCATGCTGTTTCTGGAAATTGGCGAACAGCGCTGGGGCTATGGCAGCCAGGGCGGCGCTATGGGCGCCGACGGCAATATGGTCAGAATCAAGCGCGCCTACATTGACTGGACCGTGCCCAATACCGATTTGGCCCTGCGCATGGGTATTATCGGAATTCGCATGCCCGGCTTCAGCATCGACAGCCCGATCCTTGATACGGACCTTGCGGGCGTGACCGCCTCGTACCACTTTAATGAGAATGTGTCGTTGGGCGCAGGCTGGCTGCGGCTGTACAACGACAACTTCACCGGCTATGCCGACGGCCGCAACAGCTCCTACATGGACAATTTTGATCTGGGCTTCCTGACGCTGCCGATTACCGCGGACGGCGTCGCCGTCACCCCCTGGTTCATGGGCGGCAGCATGGGGCCCAACGCTCTGCGCGCGGGCGGCACGAACGAGGGTGTTTACGCCTTCAAGAACTACAGCATCCAGGGGCTGGACGGTCTGTCGATGCGTTACGGCCTGTTCCCCGCCGCGTACAGCACCTCGCGCAGTAATAAGTGGCTGTCGGAATACAGCACGATGTTCTGGGGCGGCATTACCACGAAGATCACGGCCTTCGATCCCTTTGTCTTCAGCGCCGATTTTGTTTATGGCAACGTGGATAACGGCTACAAGGCTCTGAGCCGTTCCGGCTGGTTCGGCATGCTGGTCGCCGAGTACAAGCTCGGCTGGGGCACGCCCGGCATTTACGGCTGGTATTTCAGCGGCGACGACAACAATCCCAATAACGGTTCCGAAGCGCTGCCCTACCTGGCTACGTCCAATAACCTGAACAACTCTCTTTCCACGTTCGGTTATCGCGGTAATCCGCTGGTCGGCGGCGGCAAGGGCGTGCTGGGCATGAATCCCAACGGCACCTGGGGCGTCGGCGCGCGCCTCAAGCGCATGAGTTTCCTTGACGACCTGACCCATACGCTCCGCCTGCACTATTTCGGCGGCACGCACGCGCCCGGCATGGCCAAGTATATCACCGGCCGGACCACGCTGGACGGCAGCGGACGCGACGTGACTCGTAACTACAAAGATTTCAATATCTTCGGAACGTATCTTACGACCAAAGATCAGGGCGTTGAAATCAATTTCGATACCCAGTACAAGGTTTATGAAAATCTTCGGGTCGATCTTGAGCTCGGCTATATCCACCTCTGGCTCGACAAGGGCACCTGGGGCGGTTATGAGAACTACGTCGGCAATACGCTGAACTCCAAGGACGCCTGGAAAGCGACCGTCAACGTCATCTATACTTTCTAGGGCATTTTCAGTCTGAAACGCTTCGCGTTTCAGAGCATACGGTCTGTCGTCTTGCGGGAAAACGCCTTTTTCCGCCTGCTTCGGACCGGGCGGCGCTGTGTGCTGCCGCCTCGCGTTCTGCTTTTTTTAAGGCAAAACGTTCCAGAGCGGTTCACCTTTGCAAGCAACTGGGGGGCGATGTCATGCCGACGGCATGGTATTGCCCCCCACGCATGAAGATTCCTGGGCGGGGCAATCCGTTTTTGCAATGATAACGTGCGTCCATTGAGAGGCTACGTATGGATGTCAGGCAAAATACGTCTGTTTCCGGCAGCGATATGCTTCTTTATGAATTCTTTTCCGTGCCGAGGGACTCTTCCGCCGTCTGGCGACAGGCCTACCATCTCGGCGAGCGGCTCAACGTGCCCAAGGGCGCGGTTGTCGTCGCCGGGGGAAGCATCAGCGACGCGCTCTATGTTGTGGAGCAGGGGGAACTCTGGCTGTTTCGGAATATGCTCAACGGGCGCGAAAAGCGGTTGATGCGGATTGGTCCGGGCTCCGTCATCGGCGAAGTGTCGCTTTTTGACGGCGTGGCGAACCTGAGCAGCATCGCCGCCGGAAAGGCAAGCGTGCTGTACCGCTTCAGCAAAGAATGCGTCTATAAGGTGCTGGTCCCGCAGTATCCCGACATCGCCCTGTGTCTTCTGCGTTCGCTGGCGCGCAAGACACGTCTTTTTGCCAATCAGTCCGTCACCCTGAGCGTGCGGGAACTGCCCATACGCATATGCCGCTTTTTACGCCTTCAGGCTTCCATGCTGCCGGACGGCAGTATGGACAGGCGCATTGTCCCGGAACTCAATCAGCAGGAACTTGCAAGCCTGCTGGGCGTGCATCGGGTGACGCTCAACAAGGCCCTGCGCGATCTGGAGCGGGACGGCGTCATCGGCCCCTATTCCCGCCATGAAGTCTACGTTCTGGATACGCGGCACTTCATGGAACTGGTGGAAATGGAAATTTAGAGCGTTTCAACGTTGAAAAAGGTGAAACGCCCTGGTCGTATTGAGCCGGTGTCCCTCTGTGTATCGCGGCTGCTGCCCGGAACGGGCGGCAGGTCGCCTGCCTGGCGCGGGGCATGGGGTGAGAGGGAAAGGGGCTTTCATTCTCTGTTTTTTCCCTCTTCCTTGGCCTGCGGCTGCTGCCCGGAGCGGGCGGCAGGTCGCCTGTCCGGCGCGGGGCATGGGGTGAGAGGGGAAGGGCTTTCTTACTCTATTTTTTCCCCTCTTCCTTGGCCTGCGGCTGCTGCCCGGAGCGGGCGGCGGGTCGCCTGCCCGGCGCGGGGCATGGGGTGAGAGGGGTTCCCCCTCTACACCCCCTGCACCCCCGTACTCCCCTTTTGCGGTAACGCGGAGAGTGTCTTTTTTATTGGACTGTACCCCGTCCGCCGCGTGTCGCTTGGGGCGTCGGCGCGGACCTTCCCGGCCGTTCCGGCCGGGTGATGTCCGCGCCTGCTCTGGCGCTCCGTCCGCCCTGCGGGCGTCCGGGATCGCCTTCGCGCCCGCGCCATCGCTGCATCAGCGGCAGAGGCGGAAGGGGTGGGCCTTATCAGGCAACGAGGGGCGGAGGCCAAGCGGCAGAGATGAGGCCGGGCGGCAGTAGAGGCGGAAAACTGGCGGACGGGAGAGTTTTTTCCTCATGTTCGTGGGGGAGCGGCTTCTGTCTCAAGGCGTGTAAAAAGGCCGTTCCTTGATGTTGAGGGGGCTTTGTGTGTTGTGCTCTTTTCGGGCGGCATTCTCTGTTGCTTGCGCTTCACTTTTTCAACGTTGAAACGATCCAAAGCTTTTTCCGTTTGAAAAACTTTGCAGTTCAAGCCATACGGCCTGTGTCGGCGTCGGCATTTCGCCTTTTTCAATGACAAAATGCTTAAAAAACAGGGAACATGTCTGACGGTATCTCGTCAGCCATGTTCCCTGTTTTTGTTTTTAGAGCGTTTCACCTTTTTCAAAGATGAAGCATTTTATATCCGGGGGACGGTTGCCGCGGAAAGTGCGTTCGCGTCTCCGAAGCCGCGCCATTGTTCCGATAAAAGCGCGCTGGGGGAAGGGGAGGGGGCCGGGAGGAGGGGGAACCCCCTCTCGCGCGAGCAGAGGGGGTTCCCCCTCCCCCGGAAAAAAAACTCCCCCGTAATCAGCGTTAGCGGCTGCGCTTGTCGCACTTGCGGGTAGCCCAGTTGCCGATGCTCTGGAATGCCTGAACGATGACGATCAGCAGGATGATGGTCACGATCATGACATCGGTCTGGTAGCGCATATACCCGTACTGGATGGCGAGCTTGCCAAGACCGCCGCCGCCCACGGCTCCGGCCATAGCCGAATAGCCCAGAATGGTGGTTGCGGCGATGGCGCTGCCGTTTATCAGAGAGGGCTTGGCTTCCGGCAGGAGAACCTTGCGGATGATCTGCCAGGTGGACGCGCCCATGGACTGGGCGGCCTCGACCACGCCGGGATCGACTTCCAGCAGCGAGGATTCTATCAGGCGGGCTACAAAGGGCGCGGCAGAGATGACCAGCGGCACGATAGTAGCGTTGTTGCCGATACTGGTGCCGACGATGAGCCGCGTCAGCGGAATGACGGCGATCAGCAGGATCAGGAAGGGAAAGGAGCGCGTCAGGTTCACGAACACGTCAAGCACGCTGTAGACCAGCGCGTTGGGACGGATGCCGTCCTTGCGGGTGATGACGAGCGCCACGCCCATGACGATACCGAACACGTAGGCAAAGAGCGTCGAGGCCAGCGTGACATAGATGGTGTCGACGGTGCCTTGCAGGAACAGGCCGACGGTGCGTTCATCAAACATGGGACATCTCCTCCAGCATGATGCTGTGGGCTCTGGCGTAGGCTATGATGCGTTCTATGGATTCCTTGCGATCGGGCAGTTGCAGCACCATCTGCCCATAGGCCACGCCGTTGAGGTCGCGGGTATCGGCGTACATGATGTTGACCGGGCAGCCGCATTCCAGAACCATGTTGGCGATGACGGGCTCGTAGGAGGAACGTCCGTTGAAGATGAGCCGGTAGAGGCGATCCTGCGGCATGTTCTGGAGAGGTTCGGGCAGGACGAGCCTGCGGGCGAAGTCCGTTTTCGGATGAAAGAAGACATCCTCCACGGCCCCGCTTTCCACCACGCTGCCCTTGCCGAGAATGGCAACCTGGCTGCAAATTTTTTCGATGACGCTCATTTCGTGCGTGATGATGACGGCGGTAATGCCCAGCGACGTATTAATATCCTTGATCAGGGAAAGGATGGAATCGGTCGTTGCCGGGTCAAGAGCCGAGGTGGCTTCGTCGCAGAGCAGCACGCGCGGATTGGTGGCCAGCGCGCGAGCAATGGCCACGCGCTGTTTCTGGCCGCCGGAGAGCTGCGAGGGGTAAGCGTCCATG
Organism: uncultured Desulfovibrio sp.; assembly: GCA_944327285.1. GTDB lineage: Bacteria > Desulfobacterota > Desulfovibrionia > Desulfovibrionales > Desulfovibrionaceae > Desulfovibrio. The sequence continues at coordinate 15,638 of CALVHG010000047.1, forward strand.
CGCTTGGCCAGCCCCACCAGATCCAGCAGCTCGCGGGCGCGTTCGCGGGCCTTGTCGGGCGGCGTGCCGACAAGCTCCAGCGGGAAGGTGACGTTCTGTTCCGCGGTGCGCTGCATCAGCAGGTTGAACTGCTGAAAGATCATGCCCATAGAACGGCGAACCGTGCGCAGCTCGGCGTCGTTGAGGGCGCACATATCCTTGTCTTCAAAAAACACATGGCCCGCCGTGGGGCGTTCCAGCATGTTGATGCAGCGGACAAGCGTGCTCTTGCCCGCGCCGCTCTTGCCGATGATGCCGAAGATATCGCCGCGGCAGATCTCCAGATTGACGCCGCGCAGGGCGTATACGTCCATATTTTTGCCCTGAAAGCGCTTTTCAAGGTCCACGATGCGGATCAGGGCTTCGTCCCGCTTGGCGGGCGGTGCGTCCGGGGAAGTTGTGTTCATCAGATCCTTCCTTGGGGGAGGGTGGTTTCCGGTCTGCATGGAGAAAGAAGAAAAAGCCCGCGAGAGGGCCTTGCGCCGGGGAACGCGACGCGCCGCCGTCTGTCGCGGACGGCCGCGCCCGTTCGGGAGGTATTCGAGAGGGAGGGGAAGCCCTCCTGAGCCTGGCGGCCAGAAGGATTTCCCCTCCCTCTGCATCATGCTGTCACGACGCTACTTTTTGGCGCCGCAGCATTTCTTGTACTTCTTGCCGCTGCCGCAGGGGCAGGGATCGTTGCGTCCGACGCGGGGGGCCGCCTTGGCGGGCGCGGGCTCGGACGCATTGTCGTTGCCGCCGGAGTAGGAGAGGCTGCCCGTGTCCTTGTGGCGGAAACCGGCGGCGATGGCCTCCTGCTGGGCTTCCTCAAGGGCGCGCGCCTCTTCTTCGGGCGTGGGGGCCGCGGGCTCTTCGACGGGCGCGGGCGCGGCCGCGGCGTCAATATCGGCCGCGTTGATGGGCTCGGCCTGCACATGCACGCGGGTCAGAGCGCGGAAGACATTCTCCCGGATCTGGAAGAGCAGGCTCTGGAACATCTCGAAGCCTTCGCGCTTGTATTCCAGCTTGGGATCGCGCTGGCCGTAGCCGCGCAGGCCGATGCCGTCGCGCAGGGCGTCCATGTTGCGCAGATGTTCCTTCCAGGAGCGATCCAGCTCTTCCAGCAGGAAATAGCGCAGAATGTCGCGGTACATGGGCCCGGATTCCGCCTGAAGCTCCTCAAAGATACGCCGGATGAGGGTTTCGCATTCCTCGCGCTGGGGCAGCGGAGCTTCCGCGGGCAGGACGCGGCCGATATTGAACACGTCCGCAAGGCGCACAAGCACCTTGCCCTTTTCCTCGTCCAGCGTTTCGGCGGAGGCGCGATCAAGGGAGCTGTAGAGGTCATCCAGAATATCGCTCATGAATTCGCGCAGGACAGGCTCCAGATCCTCTTCCACCATGAAGTCGCGGCGCAGGGAGTAGATGACTTCGCGCTGCTGGTTCATGACGTTGTCATAATCGAGCAGGGTCTTGCGGATTTCAAAGTGATGCGCTTCCACGCGCTTCTGGGCGTTTTCCACAGCGCGGGTCACCATGGCGTTTTCGATGGCTTCGCCGTCCTTGAGGCCGAGCTTTTCCATGATGCCCTTGAGGCGGTCGGAGCCGAAAAGGCGCATCAGCGTGTCTTCCAGCGAAAGATAGAAGCGGGAGGAGCCGGGGTCGCCCTGACGGCCGGAACGGCCGCGCAGCTGATTGTCAATGCGGCGGCTTTCGTGGCGTTCGGTGCCGAGAATGTGCAGGCCGCCCAGCTCGCGCACGCCCTCGCCCAGCATGATGTCGGTGCCGCGTCCGGCCATGTTGGTGGCAATGGTCACCTTGCCCGCCTGCCCGGCCTGCGCCACAATTTCGGCTTCCCGTTCGTGCTGCTTGGCGTTGAGGACGCTGTGCGGCACGCCGAGCTTGCGCAGACGCTGGGAGAGCATTTCCGACGTTTCGATGGATATGGTGCCCACCAGCACGGGCTGGCCCTTTTCGTGCAGTTCGCAGATGGACTGCACGATGGCGTCGAACTTTTCCTGACGGCTGCGGAAAATGAGGTCGGGATAGTCCTTGCGGATCATGGGCCGGTTGGGCGGAATGGAAATGACTTCAAGATTGTAAATCTGATGGAATTCCACCGCTTCGGTATCGGCCGTGCCGGTCATGCCCGCCAGCTTGTCATAAAGGCGGAAGTAGTTCTGGAAGGTAATGGAGGCCAGCGTCTGGTTTTCGGCGGCCACGGTGACGCCTTCCTTGGCTTCCAGCGCCTGATGCAGACCGTCGGAATAGCGGCGGCCTTCCATGAGGCGGCCGGTAAATTCATCGACGATGACGACCTGATCATTCTGGACAATATAATCCACGTCGCGCTTGAAGATATGGTGCGCCTTGAGGGACTGGAGAATATGATGCTGCGCGGTGATGTTGGCCGGATCAAAGAGGTTGTCCACGCGCAGGAGCTGCTCGCAGCGGGCCACGCCTTCTTCGGTGAGCGTGGCCGTCCGGGCTTTTTCGTCCAGGCTGTAGCATTCGGGTCCGAGCTGGCGCACCACGGCGTCCATGACGCGATAGAGCTCCACATTCTCGTCGGATGCGCCGGAAATGATCAGCGGGGTGCGGGCTTCGTCAATAAGGATGGAGTCCACTTCGTCAACAATGGCGTAGCTGTGCCCGCGCTGCACCAGCTGCGAGGCATAAAACTTCATGTTGTCGCGCAGGTAGTCGAAGCCGAACTCGTTGTTGGTGCCGTAGGTGATGTCCGCCTGATAGGCGGCCTTGCGCGCCTCGTCGTCCATGTCGTGCACGATGACGCCCACGGACAGGCCGAGGAAGTTGTACAGCTTGCCCATCCACTGGGCGTCGCGGCGGGCCAGATAGTCGTTGACCGTCACCACGTGCACGCCCTTGCCGGCCAGCGCGTTGAGCGATACAGGCAGGGTCGCCACCAGCGTCTTGCCTTCGCCGGTTTTCATTTCCGCGATCTTGCCGCGGTGCAGCACGATGCCGCCGATGAGCTGCACGTCGTAATGACGCATGCCCATGACGCGGCGCGAGGCCTCGCGCACCAGGGCAAAGACCGACGGCAGCAGTTCGTCCAGAGTGGTTTTGCCTTCGGCAAGGTCGGCGCGGTACTGCGCCATGCGCGCGGCGAAATCTTCATCCGCCAGCGCTTCCATTTCCGGTTCCAGCGCGTTGATGCGCGCTATGACCGGGCGCAGCTTGCGCAGATAGCGCTCGTTCTTGCTGCCGAATATCTTTCTGAAAAGAAAACCGAACATGTGTTCTCCCGTAAGCGATATGAGGTCGCGCGGACGCGCGTACAGACGGCGTCAGCGACGTCTGCCGTCTCATAATTAAGCCAGAACGCAAATTTGGCAAGCTCCGGGGCGGAATCGGGGGTGTTGCGTTCTTATGGCCGCCGTTCTCCGGCCCGGCCCGCGATGCCGACGCCGGAGAACAGAACGACGCGCATGACACGCTGCCGGGGGAGCGGATCGCGGCCGTTCTGCCGCCGGGGCAGAGTGTCAGGCAAAATGGCTCCGGAGCCTTTTCAGTTTGAACTGCCTCGCATTTCAGACCGTACCGCCTGGCGTTCCCTTTGGCCGGGCGGCGCTGTGCCGCTGTTTCTCGTTTTGCTTTTTTTAAGGCAAAACGCTCTAACTTCCTGCCGTGCCGGGCCGATAGAGAATGCATGGCCGCGGCGGGGCAAAAAGTGCTCGCATTTTGAGCACGGTTCTTGCAAGGATTTGCGGCGAGGCGGAAAGCTGACGCGAATTCCCCGGAACGCGCCTGCCCGGAGGGCCGCTTTCGGCGGGACCTGCCCGCGGGGCCGCGCCTAGGATTCCGTCTTGAAAACGGCCTCGGACTTGATACGATCAAGCAGCTCCGCAAACGTGGCCTTGACATTCTCGCGGATGTCGCCGGCCACCACAAGAAAGAGCAGATCGTCGCCGGGCAGCAGATGCCCCTCGGCAGCTTCGGCCAGAATGGCGAATATGCCTGGGCGCTGTTCCATTTCCGCACAGATGGCGCGTATTTTCTCGCGGTCGGGGCGCACGTCCACCGCGTGAACGGTTTCATGCCCTTTGCGGGACCATGCGCGCACCGTGCCGTTATGAATGAGCGTCATGCCCACGTTTTCGGCAAAGCCGGGGCGTGCCTTCAGTTCTTGCATGGTTTTGTTGATGTCCATGTCATTCTCCTGTGCCTGATGAGGACGTCTTTGTCGGTAACGAAAGAATGTACAGGACTTGAGCCTCTTTATAAAGGATTTATTCATGGCCAAACTCACTACCCTGCTTGCCCGTCTGCCCGACCATCGCCGCGAAGTGCGTATGAGTACCTACGGCCATGTGCTGTGGGTCTGCTGGCATGGCGTCGTGCCTCCCGCCGTCACGCAGACCCTGCAGAACTACGGCGGCATGCAGGTTGTTTCGGATCACGAGCAGGCGCTGTGGTTCTTCTTTACCGACGACGTTTTTCTGGCGCTGGCCCGGCTCACGGTCTGGAGCAACTTCAACTCGCTGCCGGTGACCATCGAACTGATCCCCGGCCGTCTGGTGCTCGACAACAAGAAGGAAATTCTCGTCAATGTGGACGCCGCCCTGCAGGCGCAGGAAATGGTCGTCAGCGAGAAGTTCGAGGTCTGGATTCACCCCAAGAGCCGCGAAGGCAAAAGCGTTCTGCCCGGCATTTCCTTTGCCAAGGCGCATAAGCGCCAGGGCATGACGCAGGTGGAATGGGCGCACATGGAAGTCGATGTGCGCATGCCCTATACCTCCACGCAAAGCTGGTACGCTATCCTGCACCCCCTGGGCAGCCCGCTGGACAAGGAATATCAGGCCGGCTGGAGCGCCATGCTCAAGTGCGTGGAAGGGCTGCTGCAACAGCACAAGATGAAGTTCATCGTGCAGGACGCCTACGTTATGATCTACGTAGAAAATCTGGGCGTGCTGCGTACCTTCATCAAGGATTATCTCCGAACGTTCGACAAGGAGAGCGACTCGCCCAATAAGGGGCCGTACTGGCCCTGCGTCTGCGTGGTGGCCGACCGCAAGAACTACAATTTCAATGCGGAACTGCCCCGCAAGATCGGCTTGCAGTGGGACAAGCTGATGCCGGACTTCCCCTATATGAGCTATCGTAACGCCTACCTGCTGGGTTCCGGCGTGACGGTGCGGGATATCAGTTTCGCCGGGGAGCATTCCAGCATGGACAGCTGGTGCACCGTGCTGCTCTCCGATAACAAGATGAATATCAATTCCATCCCGCTGCTCATGTCCAGCGCGCTGGCAGCCACCACAACGCCCGTGGGCTGTTTCTATTGCGGTCTGCACAATCACACCGCATCCGAATGCCCCACGCGCTCCGCGCCCTCGGAAAACAGCAACGAAATCTGGGATCGTCTGTCCCTGATCAGTCTCGAAAACCTCAACGCCGGTTTCCGGGATATCGAAACGGCCCTTGCCGCCAAGGGCGTCGAAGGCATGAAGGCTATTCTGGACAAGGGCGGCGACAGCGCCGCGCTGCTGCGCGCGGTGCTGGCCCTCAACGGGCCGAGCCAGCTGCGCAACGTGCCGCGTCAATGGCTGTACCGCATGCGCGACACCGACAATTTCAGCGACGACGCCCCGGCGCGAGACGACAGCCCCGCCTGGGAACTGCTGGACGACTTCGTTTCCCTGCCGCCGGAAAAGTTGTCTGAATTTGAAAAGAATCTGTCGCAGACCATCGCCCGCCATCAGCGCGATCCCCGTCTGCGCACCGTCATGGGCTTTTTACAGGTGGAAAAGGGCAACTTTGACGGCGCGTCCCTGTCCTTCCGCGAAGCCGCCAGCATGACGGCCGCTCCGGCCCTTCAGGCCTGGAACGAATATCTGATGGGCCGTCTGCTCGAAGAACAGGGACAGCTCCCCAAGGCGCTGGAGCAGTACCGGCAGGTGCTCAAGATCATGCCCCAGTGGCAGGACGTGCGCTATCGGGAAATCGTCTGCAAGGTCAAAATGGGCTTTACCGAGCAGATGCTCGACCAGATTCTCGATCTGGTGCGCAAGGACCCCTCCTATTTCAACAAGGTGCTTATTGACCCGGCGCTGGAACGCGGCCGCCTGCTCATTCTCAGCGCCCTGTTTGAGCCCTGGGAGGCCGCCCGCATGCAGGCCGACGAGGAACATGTCGAGCTGAACGCGCTCATCGACAAGCTCGACGCCTGGTTCCCCGAAGACCATCCCGTGCAGATTCAGCTTGGTAAGCGCTTCCGGCATACCCAGCAGCGCACCAGCGTCCAGAATTACATGGCCTTCCTGCGTATCCGCGAGGAGCGCCCGCTGCTGGAAAAGGAGCTTACCGAAAGCATCCACCGCGAAGTCGAGGGCCTGCGCGACCGTTACCGCACGTATCTTGAGCTTCTTCAGGACGTGCGCGACGAGGCCTCGTGGTTCCCCTTCCCGCAGGCGCTTAAGGAATTCAGCGGCGAATTCAACGAATGCGCCGGGATCATCAACTGGGCCTTTGCCTGCAACTTTAACGATGCCGGAACCTTCCAGCGCGCCGAAGCCGCCACGCCCAAGGTCAACGATCTGCTCCGAAGTCTGCGCAAGCGTCTTAAGATGCTGCGCGTAGTGCGCGACGTGACGCTCTTCTGTCTGACTTCCATCAAGACCTTTGCCTGGATGGAAATTCTCGGCCTGCTGCTCTGTTTCATTGCCGTGCCCCTGATCATCCTGCTCGGCGATCAGCTCAATCTCGGCTGGCTGCGAAACATGATAGGCGAAAGCCAATGGGAAATTATCAAGGTCATGATCATGATCGTGACAATTCTTTCCATAGGCGTTTCCCTGCTCATCAGCACCATTACCTTTGAAGGCAAGCGAGAAAAGCTCCTCGCCGAAGCCAGGGCCCAGCGAGAACGCGCCCAGCAAATGCGCCTTGAGCGCGTCAAGCAGCAACGGCGCATCAGAGACGAAAACGCCCGCAAGGCCGCCGAAGCCGAAGCCCATCGCCAGCTCCTCGAACAAATGCGCGGCGGGCCTTCGCCCAGCGCCAACGCCAACGATTAGGGGGATTTTGGGGGGAGGGGAAACCCCTCTGCTAACGCGAGAGGGGTTTCCCCTCCCCCCAAGCCCCC
>CALVHG010000048.1 GCA_944327285.1 uncultured Desulfovibrio sp.
AAAACCGCGCTTTTTCCGCGAAACGACAGGCCGTATGGTTTGAAATGCGAAGCATTTCAAACTGAAAATGCTCTAGAAGGGGCCGGGGCCGCGTCCGTCGCGGGCTTCGGGGCGACGAGGGGGCCGCGAAGGTCTGTCGCCAGGGCGCGGACCGTCGCCGGGCTTGTGTCCGTCATAAGGTCTTGGGCGTCCGTGGACATCCTTGCGGGGAGGCCGCGAAGGTCTGTCGCCAGGCCGCGGACCGTCGCCGGGTCTGTGTCCGTCATTGGACGCTGGGCGGCGATGAGGTTCCGGGCGGGGTCCGTGTCCATCAGGGCCGCGACCGTCGCCGTTCCGGGCTTCAGCCGTGGCAGGCATGGCGTTCATCAGAGCAAGGCCGATGGCGGAAAGACCCAGGGCGGCAAAAAATTGTCTGCGGTTCATGGAGTGTCTCCTCTTGCCCGTAAAGGGCTGATGAAGTGCTGTCCCACATGGAGCATAGACTATGCCAGTGTGGATTTATACCGTTTTCATCGCAACTTTTGCCCATAGCCTGTTTAAAAAATTTGACAAAATATTACAAAGACGTAAACAAAACGTCCATTTTTGTACAGCCCGTGTCTTTCGGGAGGCCGTCTCGTATGCCTGTATAGAGTGTTTTACCTTTGAAAAAGGTAGAACGCGAGGCGTCCAGCGCCGCCCGGTCCGAAGCGAGCGGAAAAACAGAGCTTTTTCCGCGAAACGACAGGCCGTATGCTTTGAAACGCATAGCGCTTCAAACTGAAAAGGCTCTAGAGATAGGGGGAAAAAAGCCAGCAGGCAGCGTCGCGAAGCCTGACAGGCAAGGGGCGGGAGCGCAGATTTTCGAGAGAAATTTCTGTGCCTGCGGCAATGGCCGCGTCAATATGAGCGGCCAGACGGTCATGGAAGGTGCGATCAAAAACTTCCATGTTCAGTTCAAAGTTGAGACGCAGGCTGCGGGCGTCGAGATTGGCCGAGCCTATTTGGGCATAATAACCGTCAACGGCAAACAACTTGCTGTGCACAAAAGGCGGCGGTTGATGCCAGATGCGAACGCCAGCTTCCAGCAGCGTCGGCAGCAGGCGGAAAGACGCCCAGTGAACAAAGGGAAGATTATTGTAGCCGGGGAGCACTATGCGCACATCCACGCCGCGCATGGCGGCGCTGCGTAAACTGCTCATGAGGTCGTGGGAGGGCAGAAAGTAGGGCGTCATGATGCGCACGCTGCGCCGCGCGCAGTTGACGGCGCCGCAGAAAAGATCGTTGAGCGTATCCGCTTCGGAGCCCGGACCGTCAAGAATCACGCGGCAGAGGCAGGCATTATCAGAGTTTTCGCAGGGTTCGGAGTCCTGGGGCAGCGGATCATAGACGCCGGTGGCGAAACCCCAGTCCAGCATGAAGGAGCGGCGGAGCTGCCGGACAATAGGACCGGTACAGCGAAAATGGACATCGCGCACATCGCCGCGGTAGCCGCGCGTGAGGTGATTGTCGGCAATGTTCATGCCGCCGGTAAAGCCGATTGCGTCGCAGATAAGCACCTTGCGATGATTGCGAAGATTAATGCTGAAATTGGGAGGGAAAAGCCGCGGCGGCAAAAAGCGGGCCACGCGAACGCCGCGAGCGGAGAGTTTTTTCCAGGGTTTGCGCAGGCTGTAAGCCGAACCGCCGAAACCGTCCACCAGCAGGCGGACATCAACGCCGCGCGCGGCGGCTTCCGTCAGAGCATCGGCAAAGCGGCGTCCGACAAAACCGCCCCGGAAGATGTAGGTGGCCAGATAGACGTGATCCCGCGCCTGATGGATGGCGTTGAGCATGGCGGGATAGGCCATGTCGCCGTTGAGCAGTATGCGCAGATTGTTGCCGCCGCAAAGACTCTGAGTGCCAAGCCGCCGTCCGAGCCGCTCCAGTTGCAGCGCCTGTTCCGGGGTTCCCTGATGCTTGCGCGAAGGGGAGGGGTGGGCATAGTCGGGCTGGGCCTGCGCCGCTTTGTGCAGAAGTTTTGCGGCCCTGCTTTCCGCGCGGCTGATGCCGAGCAGCAGATAGCCCAGAAGACCCAGAATCGGAAGAAAGAGCATGGCGGCCGTCCAGCCGAGGGCCGAACGCGGATCCCGTTTGGTCAGCAGAGCATGGACGACGCCGAACCAGGAAAGCGCATGGGCAAGCAGCAGCCAGACTGCCTGAAAGTCCAAAAAAGTATGCATGCCTGTTTCTCGTGTTCGCGGGAAGCCCGTTCGGATGCCCTGGCTTCATAGCCTGTTATATCAGGAGAATCGTTGCTTCCATTTCCCGTGCATCCGGGAGACGGGCGCCGTGAGGAAAACGGCAGCCTTCTTAGAGCATTTTCAGGTTGAAACGCTGTGTGTTTCAACCATACGGCCTGCCATTTCGCGGGAAGAACGCGGTTTTTCCGCTCATTTTGGGCTGGACGGCGCTATGCCGCCGCATAAAAGTGCGTTGGAGGAAGGAAACACCCTTGTGCGCTAAGCCGGCGACCCGACGAAGTTACGGACATCGACAGCAGAGCAGGGAATTCCCTTCCTCCTGGAGCAGTTTTAGTTTGAAATGCTTCGCATTTCAAACCATACGGCCTGTCGTTTCGCGGAAAAAAACGCGGTTTTTCCGCTCATTTTGGGCCGGGCGGCGCTGTGCCGCCTCGCGTTTCACCTTTTTCAAAGTTGAAACGCTCTAAAACTATCTTACGCAACTACCTCTAGCGGCGGACAGCCAGCAGAGGAGTGTCGGTATTACGCAGCACGCGCTCAGTAATGGAGCCGATCAGCAGGCTGCTGACATCGTCGCGTCCGTCGGTGAACATGACGATGATATCGGACTCCTGTTCGTGAGCGATACGGACGATAGTGTCGGCCACGGTGCCGTTTTCCACGATAACCCGGCAGGGCTTCCCGGCTGCGGCCACGGTGTCCAGCAGCGGCTGCAGGGCCTTTTCCGCGGAGGCGTGTTCTTCCCGCAGCATGGCTTCGCGCGCTTCGCCGCCGACTGTGCCGGGCAGCGGATCCAGAACATTCAGGAGAATGATTTCGCCCGCGCAAAGGGGAATGGCGTGCGACAGTGCCTTCTGGCCGCGTTCAAGAATATTTTCTCCGCCGACGGGTACAAGAACCTTGGAATACGGCATGGGGACTCCTTTGTTTTTTTGTGACGGCATTACCGTCAAAAGGTGCGTGACGCTCGCTTTGGAGCATTTTCAGTTTGAAACGCTGCGCGTTCAAACCATACGGCCTGTCGTTTCGCGGAAAAACGCAGTTTTTCCGCCAGCTTTGGGCCGGGCGGCGCTGGACGCCTCGCGTTTTACCTTTTTCAAAGGTTAAGCGCTCTAGCGTCTGTCCAGCTGAATATAGAGGCGCTCCATAGCATTATACAGCTCAGGCAGGATATCGCCAAGAGCTTCCATGTCTCCCGCCGTGCCGGCCCGTTCGACATTCCGGGCAAGGCGGGCAATGTGGCGGATACCGAAGGCATCCATTTCTCTGGCAATATCCAGAGCGGTCATGGCCGCATGCTGCGGGCGGCCTTCATTATAGGCCGCCTGCGTTTCCTGAAGCAGGGCGTCGACCCGGCGCAGCATGGCGGCGCGGGCTTCGCTGTAATTAGGATCGGGGCTGGGCATGCCTTCCTCTCTGCGCGGCGGCGGTGGGGGAACGTCCCTGGAAGTGCGTTGCCCGTTCGCCGGACGGGTGCGGGCAACGGTCGGCGTCGCCTGCGCGCGCGGCCGCGGTATGGGCATGGGATCGCCTACTTCCACGTCGCTGACGCTGCCTGCCGGGCGGGGAGTCGGCGTAAAAGGCACCGAGGGTCGGCGCTGCGGCGCTGCGGCGCGGGTCGGCTGTTTCCAGGCGTCTTTCAGAGCCGGACTCGCTTCGCCGTCGGATGTGACCCAGGGCCCCGCAATACGGGACGAGGGCAGGACAACGCTTTCTTCGGGCTCTTCGCTGCGGACAAAGTCGGGCAGATCATCCAGAGAATCCTGCGTCGGAGCCGAAGCTGCCGGGCGCGGTTGCGCGGAGCGCGCCGGAGCCGGGCTCGCGGGAGTCTGGCTTACGGGAGCAGGACGGGGCGCGGCAGGCTGCGGCGCAGCCTTGGCTGCGGGAGCAGGCGCGGGCTTTGCCGGAGAGGCCTGCGAAGCAAGACGGCTTTGCAGGCGCGCGTCTTCCGCCGCGACAAGGTGCGCGGCTTCGTCGTGCAGATCGGCGGCGGGCTGCGTCGGCTTCTCTCCTGTCGGCGCGGGTTTCGCCGCGGGCCTTGGCGCCGGAGGCACAGCTTTTTTCCCAGCCGCGGGCGGCGTGGGCAGGGGACGCGACGAGGCGGGCGCGCCGAAAAGATCCGGCACACCCTTGCCCCGCGGGGCAGGCGTCGGCGCGGGAGCGGCCGCGGGCAGCTCGGCTATATCTTCGTCCAGCTTGCCGGAAAGGATCTCTTCCACTGTGGCGCGCAGGGCCGCGGGCGCGGGAGGCGCAAGCAGAGCGTGGGTAAAACCGGCATCCGCCAGCATGTCCCACAGTCTGTCGTCGTCAGTGACGGCAATAGCGCCGAAGTGCGGCAGGGATGCGGCGGCATTCCGGAAGCGCTCCACAAGACCGCGGGAGGAGGGCGTCGCCTCCTGGCCGCAGACGATGAGCACGGCGGCGGGGCGTTGCGTGTTGAGCGAGGTCGCGCCGCCCAGCGAATTGGCCTGCCGCAGGGTGCAGGGCATGCCGTTCAGGGCTTCGGCGATGCTGTTCCGGGCGGCCACATTGGGAGCCACAATCATGATAACGGGACGCGGCGCCGCGGCAACCGGGCTGTCGGCTTCGTCCTCCACAGGACGGAAATGCAGGGAGAAGGAGACGGAAGCCCCCTGGGGACCGCATTCCGCCTCAAAGAAGCCGCCGTGCATGCCAGCCAGATCGGCGGCCCGCGCCAGCGCTGTGCTGGAGCGTCCGTTGGGCGGCATGCCGGAGCCCGTGTCGTTGACGTTGAACAGCAGATGTCCGGGCTCGTTGCTTTCCCGGACGCGCCGGGCGGAGAACTGCACCGCGCCGCGGCTGGTGGCGCGCACCGAGCTGTTGAGCAGGGTGCGCAGCACGGTGCTCAGCGCGCTGCTGTCGCCTTCGTAAAGTTGTCCGAGATTGGGGGGCATGTACCAGGACAGGCCGATATTTTTCCGTTCCGCGTCGGCGGCGACGGCGTCGTGGGCTTCGCGCAGCAGCTGCTGCAAGTTGAAGCTCTTGCCGTTTGCAGTAGCGGCAGGCGCGGCGGGAGCGGGCATAGGCGGTGCCGCGGGCGCGGCGGGTGCGGCCGGAGCAGGCTGCTTTTCCGTGGCGGCCGGGCTTTCAAAATCGGCAATATTGATAATCAGGCTGCTGTCTTCCTCGTCCTTTGCCGCGGGCTTTTCTGCGCCGGGCATGTCAAGAGAGAGAAAGTCGTCATCCGGGGGCGCTACGGGAATGCCGGTGGTGTCGTCTTCTTCGGGCGTGCGCTTGCGGCGCGGGGAGGCGGTTCCGGCAATGAGCAGCGCTCCCAGAGCCGTGCCCCAGTAGGGCAGCGAAGCCAGCACAGCGGAGGGATAGCCAAAGTCCATGCCCGCAAAGGCCGCTCCTACGGCAAGGGTTTGCAGCAGGCAGGCCAGCAGAAAGCGCGCGCCGCCGCCAAGGCCCATGAGGCAGGCCCCCAGCGTTGTGGGCACAAAAAGAATTGTGGCGGCGGGCCACAGCGGCAGGTAGCGCGTCAGCCAGGAAAAGTCAGGCAGCAAGGGAACCAGCGCCAGGGCAACGCCCGGCAGGGTGAGCAGCAGATATTGCGCATCCAGCGCCCGCGACGCGCGTCGCGTATCCATGAAATGCCGGGCAACATGGGGCAGAAGCATGAGCGCAACCCCAGGGGCCAGCGCCGCCGCGGCTTCGTTCATGGGGATACGGCCGTCGGCAATGACGGGCATGCCGAGAATGGACTGCGCCAGGGCGACGGCCACATAAAGAGAAGTCCAGATGCGCCATTGCCCTTTTTCCGTAAAGCCGCGCAGGAGGCAGAGCAGCATGACGACGCCCAGCGCCAGAGTGGCCCCGGTATGGGCAAGTCCGCCCCAGTTCGTAGTGGCGTCCTGCGGCGTGCGCAGCGTGGGCGAGAACCAGAAGCCCGGCAAGCCGTCAAGACGGATATAGCAGGTCTGGGCTTCGAGGCCGGCTTCAGGCAGCAGCTGCACGCGGGAGCGGTCGTTTTCCTGCCATTCCAGCGTGTTGCTCAGAGGGTTGACGGACGCCGTGTAGAAGGTTGGCGAACCGGGAATGTCGTCCCCCATATCCAGCAGAATCTTGTCGGCTTTGCCGCCTTCGGGCATGGGCGCGATGACAATGCGCAGCCAGGTTGCCCCGCCGACGCGCGGCAGCGCGCGCAGATTGAGCGGCGCGAAACGGGAGGCATTTTCCGGCGCGGCCACCTCGTCGATATCCATGCTGTCGGAAGTGTCGATAAAGGCGTCAAGATAGGGCAGCAGCGGCAGGTTGGACGTGCCCAGCACCGGAGGCAGAGGCTGTTGCGCCTTTGCGGGAAGCGTCGTTGAAAGGCAAAGCAGCGCTGCAAGCAGCATTGCACAGAATTTCGGGAAAAAGCATCGTTTCATGATGATATCCGTCGTTTTCGGAAAAGGTCTGGCCTGTGTCGCAAACGCGGCACAGGGGACGCGACAACACCGCGTCCCCGGACTGCGCCGGATCGGACGCTTCTCTGTTTGGAGCAGGAGCGGCGCGGCACAGCGTCGGGCCCCTTTCCGTTCGTCGTCCGCGGGCCGCGCGGCGGCCCGGCAGAGCGGCTACTTCTTATCTTTCGGAATGGTCTTGATGACTTCGGACACAGGATCGCCGTTGGGCGTGCGCGCGGCCGGATTGACGATCAGCAGCTGTTGCCACGCGGCGCGCGCCTCATCGTGACGGTGCAAATCAAAATTGAGCACAACGCCAAGATTAAAAAGCGCATTTTCAAAGTCGGGCTTCAGGGCGACAGCTTCGCGGAAGAGGGCGACGGCTTTCTCTGGATTGCCGATTTCCCGGTACATGATGCCAAGATCCGTCATGACGGGGACGTTGCCGGGCGCAAAGCGCAACGAGGCTTCATAGGCTTCGATGGCGCGGGCAGGCTGATTCGTATCGAAATAGAGACTGCCCAGCGTAGACAGCAGTTCCGCGTCGTTGGGTTTGGACGCCAGCTGGCGTTGCAGTTCGACAATGCGTTGCTGCAACTCCGGCGGGATAGATTCCTTGGGGGGCGCAGGCTGGGCGGGAGCCGCGGCGCTTTGCTGCTTTGCGGGAACAGACGGCGTGTCATGAAGAAAAGTGGCCGTCATGCTGCCCAGCAGAACGCCGAAGACCAGCATGGCTCCCATGCCGAAAAAGCAGGTGGAACGACGTACCATCGGCGCTGGGGATGCTGCGGACGGCGTCGGGGAAGAGGGGGCGGCCGGCTTCGCGGCGGGAGCCTGTTTTGCCAGAGACGTTGCCGGGGGCGGCGCAGACTTGCGGGGGTGTTTCTTTGCCATTTCTGTCCTGACTATTGGAATTTTTCGTGGAGAAATGCGGCGGCGGGGAAACCGGCGGCATTCCATTCCGTGCGTCCCGGTATTTTTTTTGAGACGTTCTAGAAATTTTCGATACTTTATAGTGAGCATCCCCATAAGGCAAGAGCGCGAAGGGAGAACCTTCGCGCTCCGGCTGTGCTGATCGTGCCGCCCGTTGCGGCGCGGATGCTCGCGTATTTTTAGTTTGAAACGCTCTGCGCTTCAAACGCATACGGCCTGTCGTTTCATGGAAAAAGCGCTGTTTTCCGCGAAGCGACAGGCCGATGGCGGCGCTGTGCCACCTTCTTCAAAGGCAAAACGCTCTATTGGGCGTTTTTCTTCTTGAGTTCATCCTCGATACGGCCGCGCAGGTTGTCGTCTGCGCCGGAGGATTTGAGCGCGGTTTCAAGATGGGTGTAACCGCGTTCCGCATCATTAAGGAAATAGATATACAGCATGCCGAGGCTGTAGCGGACATGGGGATCGTCCTTGACGGTCAGCGCTTTTTCCAGCAGCAGCGCGGCGTCCTTGTTCTGATCCAGATTGTGCTTGATGAAGCCGAGCAGATAAAGCGCCTTGTCGTTGAGCACATCCAGTGCGAGAGCCCGCTGGGCAAAGGTTTCGGCGGCCTGCCAGTTTTTGATGGTGATGAGATGCTGCACAAGATGCAGCATGGTTTCAACATCGTTGGGATTCTCGCCGAGCTTCTGCATCAGCGCGCCAATCTGGCCGTCCATACCGGCGTCCGCCTGCGCTGTTTCCATGCCGGAAGAGCGGGAAGGCACGACAAGCTGGGGATTAAGAAAGCGCTGCGTCAGGGAGACGATCAGCATGGCCGCAAAGCAGATCCCCAGAAAGATCAGCAGCAGGCGCGAGGACAGAGAGGGGACGGAAGCGGAAGAGGCATCAGTCATGGTTCAGCAGCTCCAGTTGTGCAAGACGCGCCGCAAGGCGGCGCTGCGCCACGCCCATAAAGGCAAGATAGGCGCCCAGACCCAGCCAGACGGCGGCGTTGGCCGCCACGACCCATGTCAGCGTATCCATATGGTTATCCTTTGGTTTACAGGGAACGGAAGAATGTTTTTGCATCAATGCCGACTGCTGCGCACAAAGAGGGCGTCGGCGCGGGCGTTCAGCGTCAGCTGGCGCGCGCGTATCCAGAGCAGCCCGGCCCAGAGCAGGCCAAAACAAAGCACGCAGGCAATGACGGTAAGGCGCATTTCCGGCTCAAGCCCGCCGCCCTTGTTGGCAAAGACCGCGGGATGAATGGAACGCCAGAGCCGGGCGGACAGGAAGACCAGCGGCACGTCCAGAAAGGCCACGATGCCCACGACGGCGCAAACGCGGCGCTTACGCTGCGGGGGCATGTCCAGACCGCGCAGCACAAGATAGCCCGCATAAATGAACCACATAACGAGCGTGGTGCTGAGGCGCGGATCCCAGGTCCACCAGACGCCCCACGAAAGACGGGCCCAGATCATGCCCGTAATCAGAGCCAGACCGCCCAGCAGCACGCCGATTTCCGCTGCTGCCGCGCAGAGGCGGTCGGCGGCTTCGGAATTTTTGAGCAGGCTCGCCAGCGAGGCCAGAAAGAGGACAAAGAAGCTGATGAGCGCCCACCAGGACATAGGCAGGTGGATGTAGAAAATTTTCTGCGCCAGCCCCAGAGTGGCCTCTACGGGCGCATAGCAGAAAACCAGCCATTGGCAGGCCGCAAAGGCCGCGCCGCCGAGCAGGGCCAGCAGCGGCGGCAGGGGGGAAGCGGAGGGCGTGTGTTGCGCCGTCATGCGTCATCTCCTGTATACATGAAACCGAAAAGCAGCAGTCCTGCGGCGGCAAAGACCGCATCAAAAGCCGCGGCAAGCCCCAGCCAGGCGTCGGCGCCGTCCGGCGCCGTCCGGCCCAGGGCCTGCGCGCCTACGCTGATGCCCGCCAGCAGCAGGGGCACAAGCAGGGGAAAGAGAACAATGCTGAGCAGGGATTCCCGCGCGGCTTCCCCCTGCGCCAGCGCGCCCAGAAGGGAGCCGAGGGCGCACATGCCCGCGTCGACCAGCAGCAGGGCCCCCAGCGCTACGACCCAGTCTCCCTGTATTTCCTGCCCCAGAAAGACAATCGTGGCAGGCAGGAAAATCAGCTGGGCAAGCAGCAGCAGAAGCATGCCCGCCAGTCCCTTGCCGAGCCAGACGCCCTGGATCGGCGGCGGCGACAGAATAAGCCCCACGCGGGAAGAAGAGCGCTCTTCCAGCGCGTACAGGGCGTTGAATACGAGCACCTGACAGAAGGCCGAACTAAGCCAGAAGACCGCGGCGGCATTCTGCGGCGAAAGGCGCTCGCCGACGCCCTGCGCAAGGCTGAAGACAAAGAGCAGGAGCAGGCCCAGCAGCAGGGCCTGCACCAGCCCGCTGCCGCGCGTCAGCGTCAGCAGAAGATCCTTGCGGGCAACGGCCAGCGCCATACCAGGCAGACCTGGCGCGTTTTCTCCTTCCCGGTCGGGAAGTTCCGTCGCCGTCATCGCCGTGGTCGGCGCGGGCGGTTCCGAAGGCGTTTCTTCC
Organism: uncultured Desulfovibrio sp.; assembly: GCA_944327285.1. Taxonomy (GTDB): domain Bacteria; phylum Desulfobacterota; class Desulfovibrionia; order Desulfovibrionales; family Desulfovibrionaceae; genus Desulfovibrio. The sequence goes on from CALVHG010000048.1 coordinate 10,099, forward strand.
GGCAGCGCGCCGGGGACATAGCCGGACGGGGGACCGTCATAGGCAATGACGCCGTTACGCAGGGCGATAACGCGATCCGCAACGGCGCTGTCGTCGGCATAGTCATGGCTTACGACTATGACGCAGGCTCCGCGATTGCGGGCGGCCCGCATTTGTTCGCGCAGCAGGGCGCGGGACGAGGCGTCCAGCCCCGTGCCGGGTTCGTCCAGCAACAGGAGATCGGCCGGCCGCATCAGGACGCGGGCCAGATTGAGGCGCTGAGCCATGCCGCGGGAGAAGACGCCCGCCCGCTCGTGGGCATGGGCGGCCAGCCCCACCTGATCCAGCAGAGCAAGCAGGTCTTTCTCTCTGGCGGAAGTGCCGTAGAGACGTGCCCAGAAAGCGAGATTTTCCAGCGCCGTCATGCCGGGATAAAGAAAAGTGGCGTGGCCCACATAGCCGATAACGGCATTTTCAGATCGGGTGATTTCGCCCGCGCTGGGGCGGGACAGCCCCGCGGCCATGCGAAGAAGCGTGCTTTTGCCGGCCCCGTTGTCTCCCACAAGCAGGGTGATGCTGCCCGGCGCAAAGGTGCAGGACACATTGCGCAGGACGGCCTTGAGGCCGAACAGCTTGGCGACGCGATGCAAATGCAGCATGAAAGTTCCTTGTGTCTTCGACAGGCGTTTCCGGGAGGTCTTCCACAAGACGGAAGCGGCCTGTTTTCCGGGAGCGGCGTTCGCTGCGGGGCGCGCCGAAGAAAAGGGGGAGGGCGCTCCGTTGCCGTTGCGCCCTTCCCCCTGTGGAGTTTCAACTAGGCCGCGTTATTTTCCTCTCCGGGTCTGCGGCGCTGTCCGGCGCGGCAGAGGGACAGGAAGGGAGCAAGGCACATGAGCGCTCCGCCGATCCAGAGCCAGTTGATCAGCGGTTCCACGCTGATGCGGACAAGAACTCTGGAGGATTCGTCGAGCGCCAGCAGAGAAGCATAGACTTCTTCGCCCAGACCGGGAATGACGTCCACTTCCGAGAACTGATTCATCTGGCCGAACTTGTCGTAGAGGCGGCGCTGCGGGCCGATGACGCCCAGCACCTTGCCGTCCTTTTCCACGCGGACGCGGGCTTCGAGATAATCAAAGCCGACAGGGTTTCTGCCCTGTTCCAGCGACAGCAGCGTCACCGTATACTTGCCCACGGTATCGCTGCCGCCTTCGTTGAAATACACGTCCTTTTCGATCTTGTAGGGGCCGGAAACGGCAATGCCCAGCGCCATGAGAGCCATACCCAGATGCGTTCCCAGCGCGCCGGCCCGACGCCATGCCCGGTTGCGCACGGCGGAAAGCAGCATGTACAGGCAGGCCAGCGTCACGCCGCCCGCGGCGGCCGCAGCAATAAGCGGCATGGGCTGCTTCAGATGCGCCGCCAGCGGCAGGGGATTAACCTGACCGGCAAGCCACCACAGCAGGCAGCCGACGCTTGCGGCAGCCGCGCCCAGCGTCAGGAGCAGGCCGCCCTTGCCCTTGCAGCCGCCGTTCCAGCCGACCCAGGGGCAGATCGCCATGACCAGCATCAGCAGCGTGCCCAGCGGCAGACAGACGCGATTATAGAAATTGGCGTCAAGACCGCTGGGGCTCGACGACCAGAGCCGACTCAGCACAGGCCACATGGTGGCCACAAGAATAATGACGCCGAGGGCTATCAGAATCCAGGCCACCAGCACGAGCAGACCCTCGCGGCTGGAGAAGAAATTTTCCAGCGTTTCGCCGCGCGTTTTTTCGCTGAAGGCCGCCCAGAAGGAGACGATACAGCCCGCCAGTACAAAAAGCAGCAGAGGCGTGCCCACGCCGCCGTCGCCAAAGGCATGAACGGACTGAATGACGCCGCTGCGGACAAGATAGGTGGCAAAAAAGGCCGTAACCGTGCACAGGCTCATGAGGGCCACATTGACGCGGGCCAGCTTGCCGCGGCGGTCTTCAATGACCAGCGTATGCAGGGCGGCGCTGCCGATGAGCCAGGGCAGGAGAGAAGCGTTTTCCACAGGGTCCCAGGCCCAGTAGCCGCCCCAGCCCAATTCCATATAGGCCCACCACATGCCGAGCACGATGCCGGCGGTCAGGAAGAGCCAGGCAAGGATAATGAAGGGGCGGGAGATGCGGAACCAGGCGTCTTCGCTGTCGCGCGCGCCGGACAGGGCCTGCGCCAGCGCCAGACAGGAAGGCACGGCAAAACCGCCGTAGCCGAGGAAGAGCAGCGGCGGATGGAAGATCATACCTGGATTCTGGAGCAGGGGATTCAGACCGCTGCCGTCGGCGGGCACGGGGGTCTGCATGACAAAGGGATTGCTCCAGGTGGTCAGCACCAACCCAAAGAAGGCCATGATGCCGTAAAAGAAAAGCCAGAACCAGAGGCGGGTGGAGGGCGTCAGGCGCGTATAGGCGCGCGTAAGGGCAAACAGGCTGCCCATGATGCCCACGGAAAGCGCCCAGAAGAGCATGGAGCCCGGCTGCCCGGCCCAGAAGGCCGTCAGGCGGTAGAAGGCGGGCAGAAGCACATCCGTGTAGCTGGCCACATATTGCAGGCTGAAATCCTTCCAGAACAGGGCGTGCAGCAGCAGGGCCGAGGCCAGCAGCAGCGATCCGCTCACCAGCCAGTGCAGCCGTTCCACGATTTTCAGCGCATGGCTGCGTCCTTCATACAGTTGAAAAATGGCCAGGCCGCCGCCTGCGAGGGCGCAGAGCAGCAGCAGCAATTGCATGGCGTAGGCAAAGAAATACAAGGCAGGGGCTCCGGCATGCGGCGTCCCGCGGGGGGAACGCGCGTGTCTTGTGTTCCACAGGGAACGGAGAACAAATCAGGGGCGACGCCCGGAAGCGCCGCCCGACAGGAAAAATCCGGCCCGTCAGAGGCCGTCATGCAGGGAAGGGCTTAGCCTTCCTTGCGGTTTTCTTTCTGATACTTGGAGGGACACTTGGTCATGAGCGTTTTAGCCGCAAAGTGCCGGTCGCCCATGCCGCCTTCGACGATGACTTCCGCCCCCGGCTTGAAGGTGTCGGGCACCGCGCCGCGATAGCTGACGTTCATGGTCAGATTGGGATTGTCCTTGTCCGCAAGCAGAAAGTTTACGCCGGGGCCGTTTTCAGGCTTGCTGATGCCTTCGGCGGCAACCGTGCCGAAGAGGCGGGCGGCGCGCAGTTTGTCGGGTGTGGCCGCGCGGGCTTCGGAAACGTTGAGGAAGTACACGCTGCCTTCCGACAGGCCGGAATAGGCAAGATAACCGACGCCGCCCAGAAAGAGCAGTCCCGCTAAAAGGTAGGTACAGGTATTCTTGCGTTTCATGACCGTTCCTCGTTGAGGTTACGGGCGACCGCATTGCGTTCGCCGGAAAGACGCCGTTGCGTGGTCTTGATGCAGCGCGTCATACTGCACGGATCAGATGCGGGCGCGGGGTGATATCCCCGGCAGATCTAGCACAGGCAAGGGTCTGCAATCAAGTAGGAATAATTCCTATTTTTTAATCTCGTATTGCGGTTTTGTGTTTTCAGTCACTGACAGGGCCGCGCGGGAAGGCGTGTTGATACGTATTTGCAGAATGTCGGGGGGAAGGGAAACCCCTCTGCTGGCGCGAGAGGTGTTTCCCTTCCCCCCGAACCCCCCATCCCATCCCCAGCGCGCTTTTTTAGAGCGTTTCAACTTTGAAAAAGGTGAGAGGCGGCGGGACTATGCCGCCCGGCCCAAAGTGAGCGGAAAAAGCGCGTTGAGGGAAGAACTACAAGACGCCTTTTCCTTCGGAAAGGCTGGGTCCCTTGTGCGCTAGCCGCAACCGAATGGCGACCGCAGGCCGTGCCCGTTAGGCGATTCAGAAGCCTTACGGGCATTGACAGCAGAGATAAAGGAGGCCTTCCCCCGGAAGAATGATTTCTATTATGCCTTCCGTTCTTCGGCGGCAGTCTTGCGGCGCTGTCGGGCGAGGGTCTGGAGATCGGCGACGCTGTCGCTTTCGTCAACAATTTCGCGTCCGAGAATTTCTTCCATGACGTCTTCCAGCGTCACCACGCCGGCAAGGCCGCCGTACTCGTCGAGCACGGCAAAGAGATGCACGCGGGAATGAAGAAACTCCCGCAGCAGCCTGTCCAGCGTCTGGGTTTCCTGCACGAAATGCAGGGGACGCATGATGTCCGCGAGGCGGGTTTTGCCGCTGTCTCCTTCGCGGGAGCAGCGGGCCAGCGTGCGCCGTTCCACCAGTCCGATCAGATCTTCGTTGTCGTCGCCGAAAACGGGAATGCGGCTGAAGTGCCAGATCTGGGGATCGGCGTAGGCTTCATCCACCGTCAGGCTCCCCGGCAGGGAGAAAACCACGGTGCGCGGGGTCATGATGTCGTAGACGCGCTTCTGATCCAGCGCGAGCACGTTGCGGACGAAGCGTTCCTCGTAGTCTTGAATGCGTCCGGCTTCGCGGGAAAGGCTGGTAATGGCGCAGATATCGTCCTCGGAAATCTGCGGCCCCTTGGTCTGAGGCGTGACGGCGCGGGTCAGCAGGCCCAGCAGCCAGATCAGAGGCGAGAGCAGGCGCACGGCCCATTGCAGCGGCACGGCAAAAGCCATCATGATGGGCGTGCAGTAGGCGACGCCAAGGGTTTTGGGGACTATTTCGCCCATCATGAGAATGATGCAGGTAAAGGCCGCGGCAAAGACGCCCATGTGCTCGCCGCCGAAAACAGCCATGAAGGCCGCGCCCGCAACGGCGGAACCGGCGGTGTTGGCCACCGTGTTCATAGTAAGAATGGCGGCGATGGGTTTATCGATGTTGGAACGGAGCCCGTAGAGAATTTTGCCTGCCCGCCGTCCGCTCTGACGGGCGCGTTCGATGGCGGACCACGGCACGGCATACAGCGCCGCTTCTGTCAGAGAGCAGGTGAAGGAGGTCAGTACGGCGATGCCGACGGCCAGAGCCAGAGTCAACATGCAACTATCCTTAGATAAGGGTATAAGGGGAGGCCGCGCGCAGGGCTTGCGCGGCATGATAGAAAAACTATATCCTGCCGTTATTCCCTTGGCAATCGGAGCAACGAAGGCATGAACAGAGATTTTGCAGCCATGAACGCCGATTTGGCGGCGCGAGAGGACCTTGTCCGACGATGTCTGACCCGTATTGACGAGGCATGCGCGGCGGTCGCGGACGAGCTTGTGACCCTGCGGCGGGATTTGCATCGCTATCCTGAGACGGCCTGGGCGGAATACCGCACGGCCGCCCTGGCGGCGCGGGAACTGGCCGCCTGCGGCTTTGAGGTGCGTATGGGCGCGGATGCCTGCGATCCCGACGCCTGCCCGCGCTCCTTTCAGGCCGGGCAGGACGAGGCAGAGCGGCAAAGGGCGCTGTCCGAAGGCGCTTCTCCTGAACTGGTGGCCCGCATGGCGGGGGGGCTGACGGCTCTGTGGGGCGATATGCAGCTGGGCGACGGAGGCCCGCTGGTGGCTCTGCGTTTTGATATGGACGCCAACGCAGGCTTGAGCGAATGCGCCGACGCGCGGCATCAGCCCGCGGCCGAGGGCTTCTCCAGTTGTCACGACGGCCGGATGCATGCCTGCGGGCACGACGGGCACATGGCTATCGGCCTTGGTCTGGCCCGCGTGCTGGCCTGCCTGCGGGAGACGTGCGGCGACAGTCTGCGCGGGCGCGTGCGCCTTGTCTTTCAGCCTGCCGAGGAAGAAGGGGAAGGCGCGCCGGGCATGGTGGCCGCGGGCGCGATGCGGGATGTGAACGCTCTTTTTGCTCTGCATATCGGCATGCAGGCGGGGGGCAGCGGGCGGCTGGTGTGCGGCACGCGCGGCTTTCTGGCAACCACAAATTTTCGTATCGGCTTTGACGGCAGAAGCGCTCATGCGGGCACCGCGCCGCAGCAGGGGCACAACGCCCTGCTGGCGGCCTGTACGGCCGTATGCCAGATGCTGGCCATCCCCCGGCACGGGGAAGGGGCTTCGCGTATCAACGTGGGCGAGCTGCACGCCAGGGAAACCCCCAATATCATTCCGGCGCATGCCTGGCTGCGCGGCGAAACCCGCGGGGCCACGTCGGCCATTGACGATTACATGATGGAAGCCGTGCGCCGCATTGCCGATGCCGCGGCCTGCATGCATCAGTGCGCTGCCGCTGTTTCCGTACAGAGTCACTGCCCCGGAGCCACGTCCTCGCCGGGGCTGACCGCCCTGGTCGAGCGGGCGGCCCGCTCCATGAACTGTTTTGACGAAATTGTGCCGGAGGCGGATTTCGGGGCCTCCGAAGATTGCAGCTGGTTTATGAATCATGTGCAGGAGCAGGGCGGCGAAGCCGTCTATCTCCAGTTGGGGGCCGATCGGCCTTCCGGGCACCACACGGCGACCTTTACCTTTGACGAGTCGGTTCTGCCTCGCGGAACAGCCTTGCTTGCTCGTTGCATCCTTTTGTATTTACTTGAAAATTCTTCTTCGTGTCAGGAAAAATGAATTTTTTTGAATTTTTTTGTTGACAGAGCTGGGCAATCTGCGTACAACCAATTTGTTCACGAGGTGAACGACTAAAAATAGTGTCGCGGGGTGGAGCAGCTCGGTAGCTCGTCGGGCTCATAACCCGAAGGTCGTAGGTTCAAATCCTGCCCCCGCAACCAGAAAATCCAAAGGCTTACGATGAAAATCGTAAGCCTTTTTTCGTTAGCGGAGTTTTTCAACCGTTATTCCTCCGAAGCCTGGTAACTCTAAATCGTTCTTCTGGGGGGAAGGAAACCCCCTTGGCTAGCGCGCAAGGGGTTTCCTTCCCCCTCAAGACAAAACATAATGAGTTCCGAGTCTAATACTCTATTTTTATCGTTGTTTCCTGAGGCAGGTCTTCGACGCGCTGCAAGGTCATGTTCAGCTCGGAGGCTGCCGCAAAGGCTTCCTTTACCTTGTCGACTGGCACAACAAAGAACATGTATTCGTCGCCGCCTTCATCCCACATGAGAATCGTCAGGCCATAGCGTTCCTTTAAAATGGGGTTGCAATCGCGGAGCACATCGTTGGGATAGGCGTATTCGCTATAAATTTCTTCATTGTCCCAGGGGGGCAGGTATTCCTTTGCCCCCGGAGGCAGGAGCTCGCACAGGGAGGCAAAAACTTCCGGCGGCGCTTCCTTCCAGTCCACCCAGTCGAGGCGATGCCGGTCTCTCAGGGCCAGGCGCATCAAGGAGAAATGCCAGCCGGTTCTGGGTTCGTAGTCGAACTCTTCAGCGAGCGCGGCGCATTCTGTCGGCTTTGTGGCTGCGGCGTGGATTTTGTCCGCCAGCTCTTCGGCATCGGTGACGCCCATCAGGGTAAAGAGCGTAAGCAGGGCCTGACGCGATACGGGCACGGACTCCGGTATGACGGGCTTATTCGCGTCCTTGAGCATCGCCAGCGTGCGCTCCATTTTCGCTATGATGGCGGGATCGGTGACTTCGGTATCCCGACCCGCCGTCTCATACCACGCCCCCTCCTGGCGCAGATAGCGCAGTTCCACCTCATCGCCGCAAAGCACCACAAAGTAATAGTCGAAGACCCAGCCGGATGCGGCGACTTCGCCCATATAGATGCTTTTGGGAATATAGAAGGTTCCTTTATCGCTCACATATTCGGAATCCGTGTTTTCTCCTATATCCATGCTGCACGTGGGAAAGGCGCCGACAGCGAGCAGCTTTTCTGCAGAGGGGATGATGCGCGGGCGCTTCCCCTCAAAGAACGTGAACAGGTCTTTGTTTATGATATCGCTGTGATAGGGTTTGCCGCGCAGCCCTTTGGCGGGATAATATATACGCATGCGTTTCTCCTTTCGTTCATGCTCCTGATAGCGATTCCGCCGCAAAGTTTAGCCGGGAATAGCTGATCCTTCAAGAACGGCGGGCAGCCGCGGGCTAGGCGGCATGTATTCGGCCAGTCTGTTTTTGGGGCGTCTGCCGCGGTTACCCCTTGTCCCGGAGCGGATCTCATATCGGCGGGAGGCGAGCATTTCGTTCACACTGGCGGAGCATTCGGCGGGTGCGCTTTGTTATTTTTAAGGTGATACGCTATGAACAGATTTCTCCATAATATCAATTTGGATTCTCTGACAGAGGACAGCTGGCGGAAATTGAAGGGATACGCTCTGGAATATGGAACTCTCTTCAGAGGTTATTCGGGGTTTTACAGATATGTGTGCATGGGAAATTCGGAAATAAGTTTTCGTATGTCTCCTGTGGCATGGGAGGGCAACAAGGCTGTCGATTTCGTGTGCGCCGGCTATGATGCAAATTTTCGTTCGAGCACCTTCTGGTACTGTAAGGTAGCTGCCTGTCATGAAGAAAAGAACGGCGATATCTATGCGGATGTTCTGCCGGAAAAGATGAAAAAGGGCGGGAACCTTTCTGTCCGCCTGATACATGCGGATGTTCTGCCAAGCATTTCTCCCGGTGACATTCTGTGTATGCAGATGGTCTGTTTTTCCAAACGCGCTGCCTATACGACGCCGCTTGAAATTGCTGCTGAAAGGAATACTTCGCTGTCGCTGTGCCCTCTTGTTGGAACGATAATTCCCTCGCCGGAGTCAGTCGAAGGGGAGGCTGCGGAGGCGGACGGGGAAAAACTGGTTTCCTTTACTGCCGGGATTGTCGCTGTTCGCTTTCAGGCGTCCGGAAAGATGGATCTGTATGGCGAGGATACCGTTGTCAGTGTGACTGTCGAGACTTCCTGCGGGAGAATTGTCGTTGTGCACAGGCTGGAGGGGCTGTCGGAACGGGAACGTGCGCTCATACAGCCCGGAAATATCGTCCGTGTGCAGGGCTGGCTGTCGGCCGATGTGGCTGTCGGCGAATATCAGGACGGGGCCATTTTTGATTTGGAGCATGATTTGCGGCTGCTTGCCGACTGTATACGCAAAAGAAAACATGCCAGAGCCAGAGGCATTTTTTCCAATGATTGCTGCTATTATGTCAGAGGAAAACTCAGGGCGGAAGGACCGGCCGCCATTGTTGCTGCGTTGGATGCCGCCGGAAAGTATTTTGAGGAAAGCGGTTGTGAGCCCGACGTTGTCTTTGGCGAAATGAGGCTTTCCGCAAATACCGGCGGGGCAGACTATGGGCATGGCGAAAAATGCCTTGTCGTTCTTACCCCGGAAGGAAAGGCGCATTCTGTTCTGTTGGCAAAGACCGACGCGCAGGGAAAAATATGCAGACTTTCCGCAAGGGACACGTTCGGCGCAGGGGTGGGCATTGTTTGTTCTGACAGTTATCATAAATGGTGCCGGGGGCTTACAGAACCGTATAATATTGGAAATAGGCAATCGCGGAGCGATAACGAAAGCGAAGACTTTTTCGCGGCAGAGGCGGCGGCCGGTCGCCTTGAGGGCGATAGAGCAAGTTTTTTGGGTGAGCCCTTTTTCTCTTTTGGCGATATGTGGGACATCATTGCCCCGGATATAGAAGATGTCATTGCTCCGGATATCGACGACTGTATCGCCCGCTATCTGCGGCTAGCAAAATTATATGGAGAGTTCGGAGTTGCAGAAAGCGGCGCGGAGGCCCGTTATCTGGATTATCCTGAAAGCGGCGCACCCGTCAGGGCCCGCATGGCCGTGATAGACGCTGGCGATGGCGTGCAGCTGGAAACTGCATACCCAGTCTTTGCCGGCTATCCTGCGCGTGCGCATATTGTTGCCAGGTATGACTGGGATAATGGCGTCTGCGGTTTTTTGTCCCTGTCTGTTTCCGAAGGCTCTTCGCTCAATTTCTTTGTCCCGTCTTACGGCGTGAGTCGCAGGCAATGCGTCCCCGGATCCAGCGTTGCTGTTGTCATTTCCGGGCTTGCTGTAAGATTCGAGAAGATCAGGCAGGCATTTTTCGCCGCGGAGCACGATTCGCGGCGTGAAAAATTTCTGGAGGAAAATCCGGGCAAAGCGGTCGCGGATTTTGACGTGCCGGTTGACCGCATGGAAATATCCGTGACAGCCTTTCCGACAGGGGCGACATGCTGGTACTGCATCGTCGCGCCCGTCAGGGAGGTTGCCGAAGTTCAGTTTGACGGGCGCATGTTTTACCAGATTCTCCTGCCCATAGGGCGAACCGCGTCGAAAGAGGACGTGCTGGCATATATCTATGCGGAAAAACGCGCGAACCGGGACTTTGAGCCAGTTGCGGGCGACCTGATACAGTGTCTGACATGGCTTTGTGCCGATCCTGTTCCTCAAGGGCGGGGTCCGAAAGTTGCGGCGACAAAGGGGGATAGTTCCTCGTAAGAAAGGGCACGGCGTCTTTTTCCGTTGAGGCTTGCGTCGCACGATAAACGGCGAGTCGATATTCCGACTTGCCGTTTTCTTTTTTTTCCGCCACAACTTTGGTCATCTGACAGATAACGCCTTATCCTGATTCTGTACTGTGCTTTTTATGCGGGAATGAGATCCCGCAGTATATTCGGAGGTCAATTCATGGAACGCAGTTCCTGCCTGAACGCAGCCGGAGATTTGGAGAAAGCTGCAATAGAATTGACGCGTTATATGGTTCATAAGCACTATTGCGATCATGACGAAGAAGCCTTGATTGCTCTTTTTGACGACAACATTGTCTGGGTCGGGGCCGGCGAAGGGGAGCACGCGGCCGGTATTGACGAAGTGGCGGCAATCTTTCGCCGCTTCAGCGGCAAAGTGCCCCGCTGCCTCCTTTCAGACGAGCGTTATGAGGCCGTGCCCGTCGCGCCGGATGCCTGTTTCTGTTCGGGAAGCATGTACGTTGCCACCGATCCTTCTGAAAATATTTATTTGCGGGTGCATCAGCGCATCACGACGGTGTTCCGTCGGATCGGGGAGGATGTTCGCTGCTGCCATATCCATCTGTCCAATTCCTATGTGGAAATGGAAAAGGATGAGCTGGGCTTTCCCGAAAAGATGGCGCGGTATTCCTACGAATACATGCGGCAGTGCATCGACGAGCAGAAAAAACGGCTTGAAGCGCAGATGGCCGAGCTTGTCACATTTACAATACGGTGCCCTGCTCCATCGTCCGCCTTTTGCGCACGGCTGAAGGCTGTCGCCTGCTGTCGTTCAACAGGGCTCTTGCGGAGATGATGGCGCTGGATGAGGAGTCTATTCGCGGCCTGTGCTGGGAGCGGGGGTATTCCGGCAACGTCCTGCCCGAAGATATCCCAAGGCTGGAAAGTTCGCTGTCGGGACTGCGCCAGCCCGGAGACTCTCTGGCCGTGGATTACAGGGTAACAAATCATCAGGGCAAACTCTTTTTTCTCACCTGCGTCAATACCCTCATCAGCAGCGATGAGAAAGGACAGGTTATTCAGCGAATAGCCTTTGATATTTCGCAGCACAAAGAGCTGGAGAGCGCGTTGACGCGCATGAGCTTTGAAGATTCCCTGACCGGTGTTTTCAATAGAAACAAGTTCAGTCTGGATGTGATGGAAACCCGACAGGAGAGGGAACAGGCCCGGCTTGGCGTAGCCTGTTTTGATCTCAACGGACTGAAGGAAATAAATGACACTCAGGGGCACAGCGTGGGCGACGCCCTGATTTGCCGGACTGCGCGGCATATCAGCCGCGAGTTTGCGGGGAAGGTCTATCGTATCGGCGGCGATGAATTTGTGGTTGTGGACAGAGGCGTTGACGAACACGCCTTCCGGAACGCGGTTACCGAAGTTTGCAATCATATGCGCGCTGATAAAATCAGCGTTGCCGTAGGCATTTCCTGGAGCGCCGCCTGCTGTGACATCAAGGCCCGGTTCGACGAGGCCGACAAGCGCATGTACAGCGCAAAGGCGGCTTTCTATGAAAGCCGGGGCGGCAGACAGCAGTCCTGTTAATTCTTTGGGGGGAAGGGAAACTCCTCTGCTAGCGCGAGAGGGGGTTCCCTTCCCCCCAAGCCCCCCATGCTTTCCCCAGCGCGCTTTTTCAGGGGATATGTGTAGCCTCTATTTTTTATCTGCCTGAAATAAATAAAAATTAGTGCCGACAGGTTTTGACGCGAGGGCTCATCTCTTCCCAGAGCGTTTAACAGGTCTTAGACTATTTTTTGTTTGAAACGCCGATGCGTTTCAAGCCATACGACCTGTTGCCTTGCTTTTTCGATGGTAAAACGCTCCGGCGGTGCGCCGGGGCTTTTGCCGAAGGAAGGGAAAAGATGAAGAAGGTAAAAATCACCGTTCTGAAAAAGACATTGGATGCGGAACTGGCGCAGGAATACGGGGCCGAGGGGCTGGGGCCCTGTCCCATGCTGCGGCAGGGGCAGACCTTTGAGGCCGACTACGCCATGCCCGAAGGCTTTTGCCCGGAGGCCTGGAAGGCCATCTATCAATATGTCTTTGCTCTGGCGCACGGCTGCGAGAAGGAGCTGTTTTATTACGGCGACTGGATCAGGGTTCCCGGCGTGGCCATTTGCAGCTGCAATGACGGTTTGCGCCCGGTCATCTTCAAGCTGGAAGCCACGGACACGCCTTCGACGCTGGATTATGAGCCTGTAGTCGAGAATTGATACCCTTGCTTTTGGCCGCTTTTTTGTGCCGAAGTGAAATAACAAACGGCGAGCCGGTCTATCCGGCTCGCCGTTTGTTGTGAAACATTGTTTTTCTAGAGCATTTTCAGTTTGAAACGCTGCGCGTTTCAAACCATACGGCCTGTCGTTTCGCGGAAAAAACGCGGTTT
>CALVHG010000049.1 GCA_944327285.1 uncultured Desulfovibrio sp.
TCCAACGCTCCTCTCCCTCCGGCGGACAGCGCCGAATCAGGTCCAGACAGGCGCTGCTATCCACAGCGAAGGTTTCCAGATCCCGCGCATTAACTTGAATGATTCGCGCGCCGCTCTGACGGGCCAGCCGCAAATCGTCCGTATCAAAGATTTCCACGACCGCCTGCATGCCGAAACTTTCGGCCTGTTCGCGCAGTTCCCGCAGTAGACCGGCATCCGGCGTCAGGCGCACAATAAGCAACAGCGCCGAAGCCGGCGTGGCGGCCGTTGCCGCTATCTGCAAGGGATCGAACAGAAAGTCCTTGCGCAGCAGCGGAGGACAGGCAGGGCCGAGAGCTGTTGCCGCGTCGTCCAGATAGCGCAGCGCTCCCTTGAAGTACCGTTCTTCCGTCAGGATGGAAAGCGCCGCCGCGCCGCCGTCCGCATAGCGCCGCACCGCGTCGGCCGCGTCCATATCTTCCCGGATGATCCCCCGTGAAGGAGAAGCCCGCTTGTACTCGGCAATCACCGCCGGGAGCCCGGAGGCGTCCCGTCGCAGAGCGGCGCGGAAATCGGGACGCGAACCGGAGCGGGGCTCCGGCAAGCCCTTGCCGGCGACCAGCGCCCGCAGACGCGCCAGCTCATCCTGCTTTGCCGTGCGAAAACGTTCAAGCAGCATTGACGACTCTCCTCCCGACGCCGGCCATGACCGCTTCTCTGGCACGGGCCACACAAAGCGTCATATCCATATCTTCTTCCAGCAGGAAGACGCCCAGGGCCACATTAAGCGTCACCATATCCAGCATGGCCTGCTTGCCGCGTCCTTCCAGCAGCTCGCGCACCACCGCCACGGCTTCGGTCTTGTCCCGCACGGTCAAATCTTCCTCGCGGCACGGACGGATGCCATAATCCGCAGGGTCCAGACGCAGGGGGGAGAGCTTGCCGTCATTGAGCAGCAGCGCCTCCGCCGGACCAATGGGCGTCACTTCGTCATAGCCGCCCGCGCCGCACACGACAGCCGCGCGCCGCAGGGGCGACTGAGCCAGAGTCGCCGCCGCCAGCGGCACCAGCTCCGGACGGGCCACGCCCATCAGCAAATGGCTGGGGCGGGCCGGGTTGATCATGGGGCCAAGCAGATTGAACAAGGTACGGATACCCAGTTCCTTGCGTAGCGGCGCTATATTTTTGAAGGCCGGATGAAAGCAGGGAGCAAACAGAAAAGCAAAATTACGCTTTTCCACCATCTCCGCCACCGCCGCCGGATCCGTGTTCAAACTGATGCCCAGAGCCTCCAGCGCGTCGGCGCTGCCGCAGGAGGAAGACACGGCCCGATTACCGTGTTTGGCCACCTTGTAGCCCATGCCGGCCAGCGTCAGGGAAGACACCGTGGAGCAGTTGAAGCTGTGCCGCCCGTCGCCGCCCGTGCCGACCACGTCAATGCAGGCTCCGGGAATGCCGTCCACACGGACGGAACGCGCCAGGGCCGCGCGGGTCGCGTGCGCCAGTTCCAGCGCGCTTTCCCCTTTCATGCGCAGGCCCATGAGCAGCGCGCCGGACTGGGCGGGGGTCAGGCGTCCGTCCATCAGGGCGGAAAACGCCGTGGACGCCATGACAGCCGTCAGATCTTCCCGACGCGCCAGCCTGTCGAGAATGGCGGAAATATCCGCGGCCGCATCCTCTGCGGCCATTTCGGGGAAATTGCCCAGCAGGCGCAGACCGTCCGGCGTCAGCACGGATTCGGGATGGAACTGCACGCCGACCCAGGGCCGGTCGTTATAGCGCAACGCCATAACTTCGCCTTCCGGGCCGCGGGCCGTCACCGTCAGCAGGGGGTTGGCGTCGGCATCCTCGGCGCGCACAACCAGCGAATGATACCGACCCACGCGCATGGGATTGGGCAGGCCGGAAAACAACCCCGTGCCGTCATGCACAATATCGGACTGCTTGCCATGCATAATGCAGGGCCCGACCTCCACCACGGCCCCGGCATGCAGGCCCAGCAGCTGATGTCCGAGGCAGACGCCAAGAACAGGCACGCGCGGATCCAGGCGTTTCAGGAATTCGGGGCACAGCCCCGCGTCAGAGGGGTGTCCGGGACCGGGCGACAGGCAGACCATTTCCAGCGTGCCGCTTTCGGCCAGCTCCAGCACGGCGGGGTCGTCATTCTTGAGCACCACCGGTTCCCTGCCCAGCTCATAGAAGGCCTGCACAAGGTTATAGGTAAAGGAATCGTAGTTATCTATGAGCAAAAACATGGTGCGGGTCCTCCCCTTCCAGCGCAAGGCGCATGACGGCCGACTTGTTGCAGACTTCCTTCCATTCCAGTTCCGGGTCGGAATCGTGCACGATCCCCCCGCCGGCCTGCCAAAAGAGCGTCCCTTCCTTATGCCACATGCTGCGAATGGCGATGCCCATATCCAGATTGACGCTTTCGTGATCCAGTCCGATCCAGCCGATGCACCCCGCGTAGGGACCGCGGCCGCGGCCTTCCACAGAGCGGATGATTTCCATGGCCCGCAGCTTGGGCGCGCCGCTGACCGTACCCGCGGGGAAGGCGGAAGCCAGCACGTCCACCGCATCCAGTCCGTCGGCAAGACGCGCCGTCACGCTGCTGGTCAGGTGCATGACATGGGAGAAACGCTCCACGTCCATATAGCGTTCCACGCGCACGCTGCCGGGCCGCGCCACGCGCCCCAGATCGTTGCGCCCCAGATCGACCAGCATCACATGCTCGGCCTGCTCCTTGGGGTCGGCGCGTAATTCGGCGGCCAGCCGCGCGTCTTCCAGATCATTGCGCCCGCGACGACGGGTTCCGGCAATGGGCGACAGCTGAAGGGTTCCGGCAGTGCAGCGCACCATGACTTCCGGCGAGGAACCAAAAAGCGTCATGCCGGGCAGAGCCATGTGGAACATGTAGGGAGACGCATTGATGCGCCGCAGACGGCGGTAGAGCGTAAAGGGATCGCCCTCGTACTTCGTGGAAAAACGCACCGACGGCACTACCTGAATGGCTTCGCCCTGTCGCAGCAGTTCCTTGATATATTCCACATTGGCCTTGTAACCGGCCTCGTCCGGTTCGGCCTTTACCGCGAAGGGAGCGGCCGGAACCTGTTCGGCTGCTTCGTCCCGCCCGCTGCGCAGGTCGCGGTGTTCGCCCAGGCTGATCTGGCAGAGGCGATTATACAGATGGTCGAACACCAGAACCGTGCCCGGCAGCGCCAGCATGCCTTCCGCTTCTCCGGCAGGCATAACCGAGGCCAGTTTGGGATTGAATAATCCGGCCATGCCGAAGCCCAGCCAGCCATACAGCGCGCGGGTAATGGGCGGCGTTTCCATATTCTGCGGCGGAATCAGCGTCAGACGTCGCAACAGCCCGCGCAGGCCGGGAACAAAGTCCATGCCGTCCAGATCGGCAAGGGCGGCGCAGCGCGGATCGCGGATATCCAGCGACATACGGCCCTCGCGGCAGGAAGCAAAAAGCGCCATGTCGCAGGCTAAAACGCTGTAACGCCCCCAGCGGCCGTCTACCTCGGCGCTTTCCAGCAAAATACCATGCCCCGATCCCGCCATGCCCTTAAACAGGCTGATGGGCGTTTCCATATCCGCAGGCAGCCAGCGGGCGGATTGTTGCAGCGTCAGCGGCTGCGGCTCGCAATGCGACGTCATCGTCACGGTTCCTTTCACGGGCGGCGGCAAGGCGGGAGAGGCTCCCCGCCGGGCGACCCGTTTTCGCCCGGCGCGCCGAAGAAACAAAAAAGGCGCCGTCCTCTGGGAGGACGGCGCCTGAAACGCATAGATATGTCCGCAGGACTACGCCTGCGCGTCCTCCCTGCATTCTTCCGTGCACCACCAAAAAGCCGCGAACGCGAAAGAGGAAAAGGAAGGAACGAACATCATCATTTCACCTTGTGTTTCTTGGAACATAGGCTTCATGTTCCAGAATGTCAACTACTTTCCGAACAGAATTTCCTGATAACTGGGCAGCGACCAGAGATCGTCGGCCACGCGGGTTTCCAGCAGATCAGCATAGCGACGCGCTTCGCCCATGACAGGGAGCACCCTGTCGCAGTAATAGGCGGCGCGCTCTTCCAGCGGCTTTTCATCAGCCCCGGCCAGCACGGCTTCCAGGCTGCCGATGGCGTCCTGAAGGCCGCGCAGCTGTTCGGTCACGGCGTCCAGCGTCACGGTGCGGAAGTCCTTTCCGATGGCCTTCATGGAAGCGGCCGTGGACGCCAGCTCACCCTGATAGCGCATGCCCGCCGGGAAGATGATGGTGCGCGCCATGCGAATCATCAGCCGGGCCTCGGTGCGCAGAGTCTTGCAATACTGCTCCAGATAGATGTCCTGCCGCGCCTTGAGCTCCTGACGATTCATGATCTGCTGCGATTCGTACAGCTCGATCACGGCAGGCTGCGTCAATTCCGGCAGGGCTTCCGGAGTGGTGCGCAGATTGGGCAGACCGCGACGCACGGCCTCCTTGTGCCAGATGTCCGAGTAGCCGTCGCCGTTGAAGATAATGGCGCTGTGCTCCTCGATGACATGCTCAATATAGCTCTGGAGGGCGGCGTTGAAGTCTCTGCCCGCCGCCAGTTCCCGTTCCAGCCAGTCCGCCGCATGACCAAGGGAATCGGCCATCATGGCGTTGAGCGCGGTAATGGAGTCCGCCGCAGACTGGCTGGAGCCCAGCGCGCGGAATTCAAAGCGGTTGCCGGTAAAGGCCACAGGGCTTGTGCGGTTGCGATCGCCCGGATCGGTCGGCAGGCTGGGCAGCGTGTCCACCCCCAGATTAAGGGCGCGCTTACGGTGTCCGCCCGCCGCGTCTTCCACGCGGCCCGCCCGGAACGCCTCAAAGACTTCCGTCAGCTGATCGCCAAGGAAAATGGACATGATGGCCGGAGGCGCTTCGTTGGCGCCGAGGCGATGGTCGTTGCTGGCGCTGGCCACAGTGGCGCGCAGCAGGCCGCCGAACTTATGCACGGCCCGAATCATGGCCGCGCAGAAGACCAGGAATTTAGCGTTGGCGTGCGGGGTTTCGCCGGGATCAAAGAGCGAGCCGAGTTCCGCGTTGCCAATGGAGTAATTGACATGCTTGCCCGACCCGTTGACGCCCGCAAAGGGCTTCTCGTGCAGCAGGCACTTGAGGCCGTAGCGCTTGGCAACGTTGCGCAGGGTGGACATGATGATGTGGTTGTGATCCACCGCCAGGTTGCTCACCTCGTAGAGGGGCGCGATTTCGTACTGGCTGGGGGCCACCTCGTTGTGACGGGTGCGCACGGGCACGGCCAGCTTGTACAGCTCCCGTTCCACTTCCATCATGTAGGACAGCACGCGCTGCGGAATGACGCCGAAATACTGGTCGCTGAATTCCTGCCCCTTGGCCGGACGCGCGCCGAACAGGGAGCGCCCCGCGACCTGCAGGTCAGGACGGGCAAAATTGAAGTTGTGATCGATGCAGAAGTATTCCTGCTCCAGACCGGCAAAGGACACGATGGGCAGCGCCGGCTCAATGCCGAAGAGCTTGAGCACGCGCTTTGCCTGACGATTCAGAGCCTGACCGGAACGCAGCAGCGGCGTTTTCTTGTCCAGCGCGACGCCCGTCCACGACAGAAACATGGTGGGGATGCACAGGAACGTGCCGTTGGGGTTTTCCATGATATAGGCGGGGCTCGTCACATCCCAGGCCGTATAGCCGCGGGCCTCGAAGGTGGAGCGCAGGCCGCCGGAGGGGAAGGAGGAAGCGTCCGGTTCGCCCCGGATAAGCATGGAGCCGGAAAATTCCGCGATGACGCCGCCGGTGGCGTCGGGAGAAAGGAAGCTGTCGTGCTTCTCGGCGGTCTGGCCGGTCAGCGGATAGAAAATATGGGTGAAGTGGGTCGCGCCCTTTTCAATGGCCCAGTCCTTCATAACCGCCGCCACGGTATCCGCAATGGACGGGTCCATGCGTTCGCCGAAGGCGATGGTCTTGTGCAGGGACTTGTACACGGCCTTAGGGAGACGCTCGCGCATCACCTTGTCGTTGAAGACGTTGCAGCCGAAAAAGTCCGTGGGCTTGGTTTCCGCAAAATTGAGAGGCGCGGCATCGGCCTTGTAGGTCGTAATGGCCTGAATGGCATGCTGCCGGGCGACATTGCTGCTCATGAAAGCCTCGTGATGGTTGTATTCGGAGCAAGGGGAGAAGAAAACAGCCCTGATGGCGGTTTTCATGAATCACCTGCGCAGGCCGCCCCTTTCCATGCGGCGGCAGCGCCGCCCGAAAGGCGGTCTGCCTCGCGGGCGGCGTTCATGCGTCGGAGTCTAATTGACGCTGACGACCTCGATCTCAAACGTCAGGGTCTTGCCCGCCAGAGGATGGTTGGCATCCAGCGTCAGTTCATCGTCCGTGACTTCGGTAATGGTGACGTCCATCTGCCCTTCCTCGTTGGAAAGCTGCAGCGGCACGCCCACCTCGGCCGGAATGTGATCAGGCACCTGCGCGCGCGGCACGGTGAAAATCAGTTCGGGATCCAGCTCGCCATAGGCTTCGCTCGGCGGAATGACGACTTTGACCACGTCGCCCACTTCGTGATTCTCCAGCGCTTTCTCAAAGCCGGGAATCAGCATGCCCTTGCCCATGACGAATTCCAGCGGGTCGCGCTCGCGCGAGGAATCGAACACCGTTCCGTCGTCCAGCGTGCCCACATAATGCACGCGCAGGGTATCGCCCTTCTTGATAGCCATATCAATCTCCTGCGGCGGCAGCGCCGCCGATTATCTGCAACGGTTACACCGCACGGACGGCCCTATCGGCAAAAGCCGCGCCCGGAAACAGGGCGTGCGGTTAAGGAAGGCCCGTCCCCGCGCCTTGCGCGAACCGGAACGGACGCCGATTTTCCGGGCATATGAACACGGCCCCGCGCGCTTGTCAATGTGCGGGAAACGGACTGTTTGCGCGCGCAACCTTGACAGATCCCGCCCCCCGCCCCATATATAGCGCACACACGGACGCGCGCGCAGCATGCCGCGCGTTCCTTCGTTCGCCATCACCGCCTTTCGGCGCATTCCCCTTTCGAGGTCAGCATGTCCGACGTTCGTTCCCGCTATACCGACGGCCTGAAATTTTACGGCACGCACAGCCCCCGCGAGCTGCTTGATACCTACGGTTCGCCCCTTTATGTTTATAATGAAGCTGTCCTGCGCGATCGCTGCCGTCGGCTTAAAAGCCTTTCCAGCCATCCCGGCTTCGGCGTCAACTATTCCGTCAAGGCCAACGCCAACCCGACGCTGCTGCGCATTATCCGCGAAGAAGGCCTTGTGGTGGACGCCATGAGCCCCGGCGAAATCTATATGGACAAGCTGGCCGGATTCAGCTCCGATCAGATCCTGTATATCGCCAACAATATTTCTCAGGAAGAAATGCGCCATGCGCTGGACGAGGGCCTGCTCATCAGCGTGGACTCCCTCTCCCAGATTGAAACGCTCGGCCGCATCAACGGCGGCGGCAAAATCATGGTGCGCTTCAATCCCGGCATCGGCGCGGGCCATCATCAGAAAGTCGTCACCGCCGGCAAGGAAACCAAGTTCGGCGTGACGCCCGACTTGCTGGACGACGTGCTGGCCCTGCTCAAAAAATATAATATGACGCTGGCGGGCATCAATCAGCATATCGGTTCCCTGTTCATGGAAGCCGACGGCTACATCGAGGCCGCCAAGGTCCTTCTGCATCTGGCCGATCGCCTGCCCGCCGACGTGCTCTCCACGCTGGAAATTATTGACTTCGGCGGCGGCCCCGGCATCCCCTACCACAAATATGACGGCGAAGCGCCGCTCGACATGGACAGATTCGGAAAGCTGCTCCACGAACTCATAACCGAATGGTCCGCGCGCACCGGCTATCAGGGGCGCTTCCTTATCGAGCCCGGCCGTTTTGTGGTGGCCGAATGCGGCGTCATCCTGACCGGCGTCAACAACGTCAAGTATAACGGCCCCAACTGCTATGTGGGCACTGACGTAGGCTTCAACGTGCTGGCCCGTCCGGCCATGTACGATTCCTTCCACGACATGGAAATCTATGCGGGGCCTGCCGGAACGGCGGATCGCGCCGAAAAGGAACAGACCATCGTGGGCAACATCTGCGAAAGCGGCGACATCCTTGCCAAGAAGCGCCTTCTGCCGGCCATGCACGAGGGCGATGCGCTCGGTATTCTTGACGCCGGGGCCTACGGCTTCTCCATGTCCTCGTCCTATACGCAGCGCTGCCGCAGCGCCGAGGTGCTGATCGATCTTGACGGCAAGGCCCGCCTGATTCGCCGCCGCGAAACTCCTGAAGATCTGGCCCGGCAGTACGAAGGCCTGTTGTAGACCCATCCCTTTTCCAGCATACCGGGCAGGCTCGTTTTAACAAACGGCCTGCCCTTTTGCCCTCTACGGTGCCGCCATGTCCCACACCGCCGCTCCCGCCAACAGCAACACCTCGCCCCGCGCCATCTGGAGCCTTACCTGGCCGCAGATGCTCATGATGTACGTGCAGTTCTTCAGCGGTTTCACCACTGTCTGGACAGCGGGACAAATCAGCGCCGATCTTCAGGCCGCGCTGGGCATGATTACCCAGTGCGGCGTCTTCTTCATGGTGCTGTGCATGGCGCTTTCCAGCGGGGGCATGGCTGCCGTCAGTCAGTCTTTCGGCGCCGGGCTCATGGATCGCGCGCGCCGCTACGTGGCCGCCTCCATCGGCGGCACGGCACTGCTGGGCTGCCTTATGGCCCTTGTGTGCACGGCCTTCGGCGCGCCCTTTCTGCGCCTCGTGCAGACCCCGGAGCCCATAATGCCGCTGGCGCTGGACCTCTGGGGTGTCGCCATGCTGGCCCTGCCCTTTCAATATCTCTATGCTTCCAGCGGCGTCATGTTCCGCGCTCTGCGGCAGGTGCTGCCGCCACTCTGGGTCGCCGCGCTCGTCTGCATTGTCACTCTGCTGGGCTGTCTGGGCTTTGGCCTCGGCTTCTTCGGTCTGCCGAACTTCGGCGCGCAGGGCATCATCTGGACGCAATGCGGCGGACAGGCCATCGGCGCGTTCGCCAATCTGCTTCTGCTGCGCCGCTGCGGCCTGCTGCGCGCCGACGCTCTGCCCGGCCTGCGCTGGCTCCGCGCCGGTCTCCCCTATCTTCTCAAGGTCGCCCTGCCGGCCGGAGCCGCCCAGATCGTCTGGCAGACCGGTTATCTCATGCTCTTTGTGCTCGTGGCCGATCTGCCGCGGGACAGCGTCCATGCTCTGGCCGGACTGACGGCCGGACTGCGCATCGAAGCCCTGCTCTTCATGCCCGGCATGGCCTTCAATATGAGCGCCGCCGTGCTTGTGGGCAACTGTCTCGGCGCAGGCGACAAGATCCGAGCCAAGCGCGTGGCCCTGCAAATGGTCGGCATCGCCGCCTGCGTCATGAGTCTGGTCGCCGCCGCGCTCTGGCCCTTCCGTCAGGAGCTGGCCGCCCTGCTCAGTCACGAAGCGCAAACGCAGGCAAATATTGTCAGTTATCTGACCTACAATCTGCTGTCCACGCCCTTTTCCATCGCCAGCACCGTTATGGGCGGCGTCATGGCCGGAGCCGGGGCCACGCGGTACAATCTTATAGTCTACGGCGGCACCTTCTGGCTGGTGCGTCTGCCGCTGGGCTGGCTTCTTGGCCATCATCTCTGGGGAACGGCTTCCGGCGTCTTCTGCGCCATGCTTGTTTCCCAGTGTCTGCAAACCTTTCTCATGCTGTACGTGCTGCTCCGCCGCGACTGGGCCCGCTTTGCCATGCGCGTCGCCCATGACGGACGCAACGGCCGCAACGGACGCGCAGGCGCATAGCGCTCTCCAGTCATCGCCACGGTTCGCTCGCATTTCCCGATCCGGCACGGCAACAGCACACAGACGACACCCGAAACAAGGATATCTTCATGAGCAATGCCGCTTTCTCCCCTGTAAGTCTTGCGGGACACGACGATTTTTATGCCCGCTGGCAGGCCACGCCCCAGCATTCGCTGGATTACACGCTGGCCAATATCTGGGGATGGCAACAGTATTTCGGCCTTGAATGGCGCTTTACCGAGCATCTTTGCTGGATTCGCCAGACTCTGCCCGGCCCTGTCCCGGTCTACTGGGCTCCCATCGGCGACTGGAACAAGGCCGACTGGGACAAGGAATTGCAGGACGGCCCCCGGCGCTTCATCCGCGTTCCCGAAGCGCTCATGGAACAGTGGCGCGTCGCGTTCGGCGACTGCCGCCTGACCGTGCGCGAAGATCGCGGCCAGTGGGAATATCTGTACAAGCAGGAAGAACTGCTGGCCCTCTCCGGCAATCGCTTTCACAAGAAGAAAAATCTCTACAGTCAGTTCGTCAAGGCCTACGGCGAACCCGACTACCGCCCCCTCGACGACGCCATGGTCGAGGATGTGCTTGCGCTGCAGGACGACTGGTGCCAGTGGCATGAATGCGAGGATTCCCCCTCGCTGCGGGCCGAAAACGACGCAATCAACCACGTGCTTTCCCACTGGACTTCCTTCCCCGGCCTGTGCGGCGGCTCGCTGTATGTGGACGGCCGCATGGTGGCCTTCTCCGTAGGCGAAGACCTCGGCAACGGCATGCTCGGCGTCCATTATGAAAAGGGGCTCAACGGCTTTAAGGGCGTTTATCAGGCCATCAACCGCGAATTCGCCCGCTTCGCAGGCGAGAATTTCCAGCTTCTCAACCGCGCCCAGGACCTTGACGAAGAAGGGCTCCGCCAAGCGAAAATGAGCTATAATCCTTCGGATTTCCTGCGCAAGTACATTGTCGAAATAAACCTTGACCAGAACGCGCCTGTGTCCAAGTAACAGACGGCCGGACGCAAGCCCCCTCCGCATCAATTTTACAGTCATTCCAACAGTTCAAAAAGACAGGCCGTGTGGTTTGAAACGCACAGCGTTTCAAACTGAAAACGTTCTATTGAAGCATGCTCCCGCGCATTTCTGAAAAACGCGCTGGGAAAAGGATGGGGGTCTGGGGGAAGGATTACGGGAACGCCTTTCCTTTGGAAAGGCCAGCCCTCTCGCGTCAGCAGAGGGGGTTCCCTTCCCCCAATAATCTGCGAATGCCAAAGGACAGAGCGAATATTTCCCCGAAGGAGGTTTTCATGAAATCCCGACTTCCCCTGCAACGGCTGGCCTGCCTGCTGTTGTGCCTGACAGTTGCCATGACGGCGGCGTGCGGCAGCAAACGCACGGTGCCGACCCGCGAGGGAGAATCGCCCGAATGGATGGGCACCATCCGCGACCTGCGAACCTTTCCGCAGGATCTGACGCCCTTTGCCCGCCGGGCCGGCGGCAGCACGCCCCTGTTGAGCGAACAGGAACAGCAGATACAGGACGCGCGTTTCAACCGCATCTTCTTCGGCCCCTGGGACATGACCAAAACCAGCGCCAAACGGCGCGAAATGAACGCCCCCCTGCGCAAGGCGCGGGGCTACAAATATGACAACGTCCGCTGGACGCAGGAAGAATGGGACGCCATCGCGCGCAATGCCGACAGCAAGCATTTCCCGTCCATGCAGGCTTCCGCCATTACCGTGCGCTATACGGATCTCCGGGAAATCCCGACACACATGCCGCGCTACTCCGAACCTACGCCGGACCCGCGCGCCAATCCCTTTGACTACAATCAGTATTCCCTGCTGCCTGTGGGGACGCCGCTGCTGCTTGCGCACCGCAGCCGCGACGGACAGTGGTACTACGTGGAAACCCCCGTGGCCGCGGGCTGGGTGGATGCCAAGGACGTGGCCCTTGCCGACGAGGCATTTCAGAGCCGCTACCGCCGCAGCCCCTTTGCCGCCGTCCTCAATGACAAAGTGCGCCTTGACGGCACGCAGACGGCCTATGCCCATATAGGCGCGGTGCTGCCGCTGGCCTCCTCCACGCCCTTCACGCCGCCCGCGCCCCCTGCCGACGGCAAGAACAAGGCGGAAACGCCGGAAGCCCGCTGGGCTCTTCTGGTGCCGGAAAAGGGGCCTGACGGCCGCGCCCGCCTGACGCAGAGCAGCCTGTCCGTAAAAGAAGCCGCTCCCAAACCTCTGCGCCTTACGCCCGATGCCGTGGCCCGGCTGGGCAACGTGATGATGGGGCAGCGCTACGGCTGGGGCGGCACCTTCGGCAACCGGGACTGCTCGGCCCTGACGCGCGAACTCTTCACCCCCTTCGGCATCTGGCTGCCGCGCAATTCGCTGGCCCAGTGCCGCACGGGCACGCAGTTTTCTCTGGAAGGCATGACGGCCGGAGAAAAGGAACGCGCCATGCTGGAACACGGCAAACCGTTCTTGTCGCTGGTCTGGATGAGCGGTCACATTATGCTCTATGTGGGACCCCACAACGGGCGGCCCGCCATCTTCCACAATGCCTGGGGTCTCCGCGTCATCAACGGCGACGACGACAACGATCGCTTTGTCATCGGCCGCGCCGTGGTGACATCCATCACCCCCGGCATCGAGCTGCCCAATCTGTACCGCAAGACAACCTTTGTCGATCGGATACGCAAACTCTCCACGCTGCCGGGCGATAGAGACTAACATGGACATTGTGTTGATTGTGGACCCCGCGCAGGCCGGGCAGCGGTTGGATCGCATCCTTAGCGACGCCTTGCCCGACCGCTCGCGCGGGGCCGTGCAGAAGGCTGTGGAAGCGGGAGCCTGTCTCGTGGACGGCCTCCCGGAAACCGCGGTTTCCCGCAAGATGAAAGCGGGGCAGGAAATACGATTTACGCCCCTGACAGAAAGCAGCCAGCTGGAGGCCGAACAGGGACATGTGGACGTCCTCTGGCATGACGCGCATATGCTGGTCTGCCACAAGCCCGCCGGGCTGACCGTCCACCCCTGCCCTTCCTGCCCGTCGGGAACGCTGGTGCAGCGGCTGCTGGGGCACTTCCCGCAGCTGGCGCAGCAGGAGGGGCTGCGCCCTGGCATTGTGCACCGTCTGGACAAGGATACCAGCGGCCTGCTGCTGGTGGCGCTGGACGAAGCCACGCGCCTTGCCCTGAGCGAGGCCTTTGCCCGGCGCGAAGTTCACAAGCGTTATCTGGCGCTGGTGCAGGGCGTGCCGGAGGCCCGCGGAGTCTGCCGGGAACCTGTCGGCCGCCATCCAACCGCCAAAATTAAGATGGCTGTCGTGCCGGAGTCCCGCGGCGGCAAGCCTGCCCATACGGAATGGGAACGCCTCTGGAGCAGTCCGGACGGCAGCTTTGCGCTGCTGGCGGTGCGCATCCACACAGGGCGCACGCATCAAATCCGCGTGCATATGGCGCATGTCGGGCATCCCCTGCTGGGCGACGCCCTCTATGCTCCGGCGGCAACGGCGCGGCGCGCGCCGCGGCAGATGCTGCATGCCTGGCGGCTGCATTTCCGCCATCCTCTGACCGGTGAAGACATGGATTTCTGCTGCCCGCCGCCGCAGGACTTTCTTGAGGCAGCCGCAAACAACGCCCGCCGCATGCAGCGCGTGGTCCTGACCGGCAATCCCGGCAGCGGTAAATCCGCCGTGGGCGCGGCCTTGCGGAAGCGAGGGCTTCCCATGATCAGCGCCGACGCCATTGTTACGGATTTGTACGCGCCGGGAGGAGACGGCGCGGATCATATTGCCCGGTGCTGGGGTTCCGATTTGCTGGATGTTCGCGGCGGCGTGGACAAGGAGGCGCTGCTTGCGCTGTTCCGGGAACGTCCTGAAGTCCGCCGCGAAGTAGAGGAACTGTTCCATGCGCTGGTGCGAGATGCCGTCGAACGCTTCTGGCAGGACGCGGAAACGCGCGGCGAACGCTGCGCCGTGGCGGAAATTCCCCTCTATTACGAATGCGGCTGGCATAACGGCGCGTTCTCGCCGCAGCCTGTGGCCGTAGCGATCCATTGTCCGCAGGCCAGCCGTTTTGCCCGGCTGACGCGCAATCGCGGCTGGGATGATGAAAAAAACGCGCTTATTGAGTCCTGGCAATGGCCCGCGGAACGCAAGGAAGCCGCCGCGGATCTTGTTCTGGACAACAGCGGCGATCTTGCCATGCTGGAGCGCTCCGTCGATCGCCTTCTGGAGCAGCTGGCGGCACGCCGCGCCGCTGCCGATGCCGCGCTGACGCAGGCCGTCGCCGCCCTGTGCGCCTGCGACGACGAAATGAGGGAGAAGAACACATGAGCAAGAGCATTGCCAAGACTAACGCCGCCCGTCTGCTGGACACGCTGGGCATCGCCTATGAGCTGCATCAGGCCGACGTGGATCTCGACGATCTCTCCGCCACGGCTATGGCCCGCAAGCTCGGCGCGCCAGAGGAACAGGTCTTCAAGACGCTCGTGGCGCGCGGCGACAAAAGCGGCGTCCTCATGGCCTGCATTCCGGCTGCGGCCGAACTGAATCTCAAGGCGCTGGCCGCGGCTTCCGGCAACAAGCACGTGGAGATGGTGCACCTCAAGGAAGTGCAGCCGCTGACAGGCTATATACGCGGCGGCTGCTCGCCGCTGGCCGCCAAAAAGGCCTATCCCGTCTTTCTGGACGAAAGCGCCATCCTTCAGGAGCGCATTTATGTCAGCGCAGGCCAGCGCGGCGTCCAGCTGTTGCTGGCTCCCGACGATCTCGTCAGCGCCGCGCACGCCGTCTATGCCGCCATTGCCCGCGTCTGATGCGTTTATTGAGGGGGAGAGGGAACCCTTGGCTAGCGCGCAAGGGTTCCCTCTCCCCCTCAAACTCCCCCTCCCCCTCCCAACGCGCTTTTATCTGGAGGATGGAACATTGCGGGGATGCCGCCGGCTTTCCCTGCAATCCCCGTCCCCCGGAGCATAAGAGTGGTTTAGAGCGTTTCAACTTTGAAAAAGGTGAAACGCGAAGGCGGCGGCACAGCGCCGCCCGGCCCAAAGCAAGCGGAAAAACCGCGTTTTTTCCGCGAAACGACAGGCCGTATGATTTGAAACGCGCAGCGTTTCAAACTGAAAAGGCTCTAACCCGTTGCCTGTGTTTGTCAAAATTCGCCGAAGTAGCGTTATTCTGCCTGACGCCGCCTGTCCTGAAAAAAACGCTCCCGACGGGCCTTGCGGCCGTATTCGGGAGCGGAAAATAAAAGGGGAAAGAAAGGTTTCCGCCTGCTCGTAACGATACGGGCGGGGACTTCTCTTTCCCCTTGTGCTGGATTTCGTTACAGGATTCTACATTTCATCCGAAAGGCGACGGAAGCTTTTCTTCGCGGCACCGCATACCGGGCATTTCCAGTCGTCCGGCAGATCCTCGAACTTAGTTCCGACCGGAATCTTGCGACGCCGATCGCCCTTGTCGGGATCATAAACATAACCGCAGTTTACCATCTGACAACGCCACATATCCTTGGGATCCGCCATAGTTTCCTCCTTACAGATACGGCAGTCTTTTCTTTTCAGAAAAGGAGCATAACAGCAAGCGGGCGTTCCATCAATCGTTGGCGACAAGTCGCGCCGACGCGCACTGATCGCAAATGCCGTCAAATTCTATGCGCGCGCTGCGAATTTCCGAGAACCCCGGCACATGCATGCCGGAAACCGCCGGCGTCGGCAGGGGCGTCATGATATCGCCGATGCGCCCGCAGCACAGGCAACGGACATGCTGATGCTCCACCATATTGCCGTCAAAACGCTTCGTCGTGCCTGCGGCCTCCAACCGACGGATTTCTCCGCTGTCGGCAAGGAAATCAAGATTGCGGTACACTGTCCCAAGGCTGATGCGCGGCAGGCGCTCGCGCACCTTGCCGTAGAGCTCATCCGCCGTGGGGTGCGTGGTCGTCTTTCTCAATTCCTCCAGTATGACGGCACGTTGTCGCGTCATGCGTGTTTGCGTTTGGGACATGTTCAAACTCCGTTTATTTTAGTAAAGATTATTATTAGGAATTAACTTTGTCAAGTTTCAAGTGAAATTATCCTTAAAAACGAGCGGCAGCGTCCCGCCGGCCGGACTCTGCCGCCGCAGGCGCCCGCCCTTGCCCTGCCAGGCGGGACGCTTTCAAAAACATTGCGCTTCATAGATAAACGGAATAAAATTCCTACTTATTATCTACCAATAAAAACAATCCCAGAGGTTGTCATGAATGCGGATACTGAAGCCGTCTGGCTGAACGAGGGGCACATAACAGCCTCTCTGGATACGCACAAGGTCGAAGATGCCGCCCTTGTGGCGGAAACGCTGGCCAAGGCGGAAGAGCTGCACGGTCTGAACGCCGACGACGCGGCCGCCCTGCTGGCCGTAAAGACCCCGGAACTCCGGGAACAGATTTTTCACGCTGCCGCGCGCGTCAAAGAGCGTATTTACGGCAAGCGCGTAGTCTTGTTTGCCCCCCTCTATTTCTCCAGTCTCTGCACAAACGAATGTCTGTACTGCGCCTTTCGCAGCCGCAATACGGCGGTGCGCCGCCGCGCCCTGTCCATGCAGGAAATCGATGCGGAAACACGCATTCTGTTGCGGCAGGGCCATAAACGGCTGCTGCTCGTGGCCGGGGAGGCTTACCCCGGCTCTGGCATCGACTACGTGCTGGACGCCATCGATACCGTCTATGCCACTCAGGAAAACGGCGCTTCCATCCGCCGCGTCAACGTCAATCTTGCGCCGCTGTCCGTGGAAGACTTCCGCCGTCTCGGAGAGCGCCACATCGGCACCTTCCAGCTTTTTCAGGAAACCTACCATCGCCCGACGTATGCCCGCGTCCACCTTGCCGGGCCAAAGCGGAATTTCGACTGGCGGGCGTCCTGTTTCGACCGCGCCATGCTGGCCGGCATCGACGACGTGGGCATGGGGCTGCTCTACGGCCTCTATGACTGGCGCTTTGAAACGCTGGCCCTGCTCTCTCACATCGCCCACCTTGAAGAGCGTTTCGGCGTGGGCTGCCATACCATCAGCGTGCCGCGCATGGAACCCGCCGCCGGCTCGGATCTGGCCATGAGCCCGCCTCATCCGCTGGAGGACGACTATTTTCTCCTGCTTATCGCCGTGCTGCGGCTGGCGGTTCCCTATACGGGCATCATCCTTTCCACACGGGAAAATGCGGCGCTGCGCCAGCAGGCGCTGGAGCTGGGCGTCTCGCAGATTTCCGCCGGAAGCCGCACCAGTCCCGGCGGCTATGCCGAAACCGCCGAGGAGGACAGCGATAATACGGATTTCGACGCCGCGCAGTTTCGGCGCGGCGATTGCCGCAACCTGGAAGAAGTCGTTGCCGATCTTGCCGAGCGCGGCTACATTCCTTCCTTCTGCACCGGCTGCTATCGCAAGGGCCGCACGGGCAAAGACTTCATGGACCTCGCGCGGCCCGGTCTTATCAGCCGCAAGTGCACGCCCAACGCCCTTTCCACCTTTGAGGAATATCTGCTGGACTATGCCTCCCCCGCCACGCGCGCGCTGGGAGAGAACGCCATTGCCCGCTGCCTCGACGATATGGACGACAAGGTTCGCAAGACATCCGAGCGCCTGCTGCACGACGTTCGCGCCGGACAGCGCGATGTCTACTGCTGATAACCCCGTCGTCCGTCCGCTTTCCGGCACATAAAAATCCCGTCGGAACAGCGAAAACAATCTGTCTGCCTTTCGGCGACTGTCCGAACAGCTGTCGCCGCGAAATACATCCCGTTTCAAGGAGACGCATATGCCCATAAAGTCAACCAACAATACCAGCGCGTTGCGCCTGACTGTGCTTGAACATATCGCCTCTGCCTTCTGGGAAGGCCGTCTGGAAGAAAGCGTGGATCAGATTCCCTTCCGCATGCGGCCGCGTACCGGCAACGCTACCCGCTGCTGTGTCTACAAGGATCGCGCCGTTATCCGCGAACGCATCATCGGCGCGCTCGGCTTCCGGCTCGAAGAGGAGCGGGACGAGTCCGTTCCGCTGAAGGAATATGCGGAGCGGGCTCTTGCCCGCGAAAAGCCCACATGGCCCATTCTGACCGTCTGCGACATTGCCTGCCACGGCTGCCTCAAGGCCCGCTATTTCGTCAGCGATGCCTGTCAGGCCTGCGTGGCGCGCTCCTGCCAGGGGGCCTGCCGCTTCAACGCCATCAGCTTTGCGCACGAACGTTCCTATATTGATGCGGATAACTGCCGCAACTGCGGCCTCTGCAAGGACGCCTGCCCCTATCAGGCCATCGTCCATCTCAATGTGCCCTGCGAGGCCGCCTGCCCTGTTCAGGCCATCCACAAGGGCAAGGACGGGCGCGCCATCATTGACTTCGACAAGTGCACAAGCTGCGGCCGCTGCATGCGCGCCTGCCCCTTCGGGGCCATCATCGAACGCCGCGAAGTGCTGGAAGTCCTCCGGGCCATCAGAGACGGCGCTCACGTGACGGCCCTTATGGCTCCCGCCATCGTGGGCCAGTACGAAGGCGGGCCGGGCCGCATTGCCGCGGCGCTGCGGGAACTGGGCTTTTCCGATGTCATCGAGGTGGCCGAAGGCGCGGACATGACCTCGCGCCACGAGGCCGACGAGTTTGTGGAGCGCATGGAACGGGGCGACAAGTTTATGACCACATCCTGCTGTCCCGCCTATGTGGAGGCCGTGCGTCGTCATGCGCCGGAACTGCTGCCCTACGTTTCCGCAACGCCGACGCCCATGCATTACGCCGCCGGCATTGCCCGCGAGCGTCATCCGGGAACGGTAACGGTCTTTATCGGGCCGTGCGTGGCCAAGCGTCAGGAAGGTCTGCGAGACGATCTCGTCGATTTCGTCCTGACCTTTGAGGAAGTCGGGGCCCTGTTCAGCGCACGCGGCATCAATGTCGCCGAATGCGAGGAAGCGCCTCTGGGCGCGGCCTCCGGCGAAGGACGCGGCTATGCCGTTTCCGGAGGCGTTGCCGCGGCGGTGAAGAAGCTCGTGGGGGATCGCTTCGAGGTGAAGCCTCTGTACATCAACGGGCTTTCTCTCAAGGGCATACGGCAGTTGCAGCAGTACGCCTCCGGGGATTGTCCCGGCAATCTTGTTGAAGTTATGACCTGCGAAGGCGGTTGCGTCGGCGGCGCAGGCGTCATGGCGCCCGCCAAGAAGGCTGCCCGCGCCGTGGAAAACTTCTCCAAGAAGGGGAAGGTCTAAACGGATGACCCAAAATAGCGGCCTCTCCCGGCTATGAGGCGGACGACATGACGCGCGCGGAAGTGACGGAACTGCTGTTCCGCATGCCGTGGCAGGAATTGAAGGAAGCGGCTCGGCAGGCACGTTGCGAAAATGTGGGTCAACACGTCTTCGTGCGCGGACTCATTGAATTTTCCAATGTCTGCCGCCGCAACTGTCTCTACTGCGGCCTGCGAAAAGAAAACCGCGCGGTACGCCGCTACTGTCTGAAAAAAAAGGATATCCTGGCCGCGGCGCGCACGGCCGCCGCGGCGGGCGCGGATACTATTGTCCT
This sequence comes from uncultured Desulfovibrio sp., assembly GCA_944327285.1. Classification (GTDB taxonomy): domain Bacteria; phylum Desulfobacterota; class Desulfovibrionia; order Desulfovibrionales; family Desulfovibrionaceae; genus Desulfovibrio. The sequence continues at coordinate 19,341 of CALVHG010000049.1, forward strand.
GCAATCGGGAGAGGCCGGTCGCAATCCCGAATGGCTGGCAAAGATTGTTGCGGCCATTAAGGCCGCAACAGCTCTGCCCATCACCCTGAGCGTAGGCGAACAGCCCCGCTCCTGGTATGCGCTCTGGAAGAAGGCCGGCGCAAACCGTTTCCTGATCCGGCATGAAACAGCCGATGCCCGGCTGTACGCCGCCCTGCATCCCGGCTATACGCTGGAGCAGCGGCGACAGGCTCAGGAAGCGCTGGCAGACCTCGGTTATGAACTGGGCACCGGCTTTCTCGTCGGCGTTCCGGGTCAGAAGCCGGAAACGCTGGCCGACGACATCCTGCTGACGCGGGACATGGGGGCGGCCATGTGCGGCGTCGGGCCGTTCATCCCTCAAAGCGCAACCCCTCTGGCGCATGCGCCGCACGGCTCTATTCCGCTGACGCTGCGCGTCATGGCCGTGTTGCGGCTGGCCGCGCCGTGGCTCAACATGCCTGCCACAACAGCCCTTGCCAGTCTTGATCCGACACGGGGGCAGCAGGACGGACTCGAAGCGGGCGGCAATGTTCTCATGCCGTCGTTCACGCCCCGCCTCCGGCAGGCAGCCTACCGTATTTATGACGGCAAGGCGCGCGTGGACATGGACGCCGTCCGCTGTGCCGTCGAGAACGCCGGTCTCACGCATACGCTGCCCACCCCCGCCGTCATGCCTTCAAAGGAAATTCAATGAATACACAAGGCCTGGAAGCCTCCCCCAAATCGTCCCGTCTTCATATCGGCCTGTTTGGAAGGCGGAATGCGGGCAAATCCTCTCTGCTGAACGCCCTTGCCGGCCAAACGGCGGCCATTGTGTCCCCTATTCCGGGTTCCACGACAGATCCCGTGGAAAAAACAATGGAGATGCTGCCGCTTGGCCCTGTTGTCCTGATCGATACGGCCGGTCTGGACGACGAAGGCCCTCTCGGACAGCAACGCGCGGACCGCAGCCTGCACGCGCTGCGGGATGTGGACGTGGCGCTGCTGATTACGGACGGCCCCCAGTGGGGCGACGCTGAAAAACGCCTGCTCCGCCTGCTGACGGACGAAGGGATTCCCTTTGCCATTGTGCGCAACAAATGCGATCTCGGCTCTGCCGCATGGCCGGAGCGCCCCGAAGACGTCAGCGCTGCTGTTCCCGTTGCCAATGTTTCCACCGTCACTGGCGAGGGACTTCCCGCCCTACGCGATTTGCTTGCGCGCCTTGCTCCCGGCGCGCAGGAAACGCCCCCGCCGCTGCTTCATGACCTTCTGCCGGAAAACGGTCTTGTGCTCTTCATTGTGCCGCTGGACTCTGGCGCGCCGAAAGGGCGCCTCATCCTCCCCCAGGTGCAGAGCATTCGCGACTGCCTTGACGGCCGTAAACTTTCGCTTGTGGCAACGGAAAAGGACATGGGACAGGCTCTTGCTTCCCTTGCCCGTCACCCCGATCTTGTAGTCTGCGACTCGCAGGTGGTGCATCTTGCGGCGCGGGAACTGCCTTCTTCGATTCCCCTGACGACCTTCTCTCTGCTCATGGCCCGCGCCAGAGGCAATATGACGCAGCTGGCGCAGGGCGCGGCCGCGCTTGCCCATCTCCGGCCCGGAGATTTTGTTCTGCTGCGCGAAGGCTGCTCCCATCATCCACAGAAAGACGATATCGGCCGCGTCAAGCTGCCCCGCCTTCTGGAAAAAATTGCGGGCGGTCCAATCAAAACGCAGATGCTGGCCGGAAAACATGCGGAGGCGGACGAAAACCTCGCGCCGGTTCTTGCTATCCACTGCGGGGCCTGCACGCTTACCCGGCGGCAGATGCTGCGGCGACAGCGTGATGCTCAGCGCCTCGGCATCCCCATGACCAATTACGGCATGGCCATTTCCTTTGCGCAGGGCGTTCTTGGCCGCGTTCTCTCGCCTTTCCCCGACGCTTTGCGCGCCTTCAACGAAGCACTGGAAAAAAGCCGGACATAAACACGGCCTGTCGTTTCACGGAAAAAACGCGGTTTTTCCGCTCTCTTTGGGCCGGGCGGCGCTGCGCCGCCGCCTCGCGTTTCTCCTTTTTCAAAGTTGAAACGCTCTAGGGCCTGCTAACACTATTCGTAAGTTGTTTGGGGGGAAGGGAAACCCCTCTGCTGGCGCGAGAGGGGTTTCCCTTCCCCCCAAGCCCCCCATACCTTCCCCAGCGCGCTTTTATCGGGGAAAAGTCAGGAATACGAGGCGACCCCGCCACCAAAAACACGTGGCGCGTGTACAGCCTATTTATTTTATCTATTGAAATTATTTGTAAAATTCGTGTTAACAGGCCCTAGGGCATTTTCAGTTTGAAACGCCAGTGTTTCAAACCATGCGGCCTGTCCCCTGAATAACAAAAAAGCCCCTTTTCGGGGCATCGGGGGACGGTAGGCACAGAGAAAACGGCAGCGACTCCGTGCCGTCTCATCCTCCAGATAAGCGCGTTTTGGGGAAGGCGGGGGGAGGTGGAGGGGGGAGGAAGCACCCTTTTACGCGCAAGCTAAAAGGGGTT
>CALVHG010000050.1 GCA_944327285.1 uncultured Desulfovibrio sp.
GCACATTCTCCCAAAGAAAACGCGCTGGGGAGGGGGTGGGGGTTTGGGGGAGGGGGAACCCCTCTGCTAACGCGAGAGGGGTTCCCCCTCCCCCCAACAAAAACCACCTCTCTCCTACGTTAGTTAGCTTCCACGATCATGGTTGCGCCGACGCGGAGGGCGCTTTCATCGACGTTGTTCCAGCGTTTGAGGTCATCGACGGAAACATCATAGCGGCGGGCGATATTCCAGAGATTATCGCCAGGGCGGACGGTATAGGTTGTGCGTTTGCTGCTCCGGCTGGACTTGGAAGCGCCGAGACGGCCGGAGGGATTTTTGCGTTCTGCGACAGCGACGGTTCCGGGGATACGGAGGCTCTGACCGACGCGCAGGGAATTAGGATTACTGATGTCGTTTGCTTCCTGAATAGCGGCGACGCTTACCCCGTATTTACGAGCCACTCCGTAGAGGGTTTCGTTGGGCTGAAGCGTGTGTGTTTTGCCGGACGAGGCCACGGCAGCGGGCGCGGGCCGGCGATCGCGCGTAGTGTTCTTGCCGGAAGCCCCCCCCTGGCGATTGACGGCGGAAGCCGACATATTGACGCTGCGGGGCACCAGAATAGTGTCGCCGGCATAGATGGCATCCGAGCCGGGGTTGACGGATTTCAACTGCGCAATGGACACGCCGCTGCGCTTGCTGATTTTGGCCCAGCTGTCGGACGAAGTCTGCACTTTCTTGGGCTGCCACTGGGCAAAGGCCGTGCTGCCGGAACCGCGCAGGAACGCTGTTGCCTGATGCTCCACTCGCTGGGGCACATAGACGAAGGTAGACCGCTCGGTCGATGTAATGGGCCGCCGATGATGCCGGTTCATGGCCGCAAAGTCTTCCCAGCTGATGCCGCAGGCACGGCTCAACCCCATGAGATCGGTGCCGGGACGCGCCGTAAAACGCAATACGAGCGGCGCGCTTTCGGGGCGAATGGGCTCAAAACCCAGCTGGGGCAAATTACGCATGATTTTGGTGATGGCTATGAAGCGCGGCACATACTGCTTCGTCTCGTCGCGCAGCTGGGCCTTATCATCCAGCATCTCATTACGCTGGCAGACGCCGTAAAAATTGCTGGTGTCGGTGCCTTCCATTGCGCGCCGCATTTTGCCTTCTCCGGCGTTATAGGCGGCAATGGCCGTGGGCCAGTCGCGGAAATCACCATACAATTTTTGCAGATAGTCGGCCGCCGCCTCGGTTGCCCGATAGGGGTCCAGACGCTCGTCCATCCACCAGTCCTGATTCAGGCCGTATTTCATGCCGGTATAAGGCATGAACTGCCAGGCACCGGCAGCGCCGGCGCGAGACACGGCGTCCGGCCGGTAGCCGCTTTCCACAATGGCAAGATAGGCCAGATCCTCCGGCATGCCGCGCGTACGGAATACCTTGCGGGAATAGGCAAGATAGTTTTCCGCCCGTTTGGAAACGATCTTCATGGTCGGCCGGCCCTTGTTGAGGAAGTGCTTGTACTGGAGCGTCACTTCCTGCATGGCGTCCGCGGGAATGTTCCGGTCTATGGGGCCGGAACTTTGCAGGGCGGCCTGCTCCGCGGGCGATAACGGTGTGGCTGCTTCTTCCGCGGGAACGCGCAGCGAAAGAGTTTCTTCTGTTCCCCCCCCTTGCCGGGCGCTGCAACCCGCCAGCAGCGCATATGCCAGCAACAGGCACAAGCCCTGCATCCAGAGACGCTGAGCCCCGCTCCGGGTGGCCTCTTTGTGCATAAAGTCTCCCTTGTCGCCCCCTCGGACGACGCAGGACGCCCCGCCGCCGCAGGACGCCTTGCCGTTATGGTGGAAGTTTGACCCGACGCCGCCGGAAGCAGCCTGCCGGGCCGCTATCCGCGCGCACGCGCCGATTGAGGAAAAACGCGGTGCGTAGTACCGTCCGAAAAAATCAGACGCCGCCCCATGCGGCGCTGTTATCGCAAGGAGTACGCATGCCGTCCGACGCTTCTCCCACTCCCCTTTTGCCCGGCATCAAACCGGTGCTTGAACTGCTGCACGACGACCCGCAGCGACTTGATCACGTCTACTGCAAGAAAGGTCTGCGCAGCCGGGAAATTCTGGAAATACAACAACGCTGCCGTCATGCGGGAATCCGCTATACGCTGGTGGAACAGCAGGCGCTCGACAGGCTCTGTCGTGAAGAAGGGGCTGCCGACACGGCGCATCAGGGCGTCATTGCCCGTCTGTGCGCCGCCAGTTTTCAGCCCCTGGAACGGCTCCTTGCCGACGCCATGCGCGCCCCCCTGCCGCTGCTGGTGGCGCTGGATCAGGTACAGGACCCCGGCAATGTGGGCACGCTCTGCCGCACGCTGTATGCGCTGGGCGGCGCGGGCATCATCCTGCCCCTGCACAACAGCGCCTACCTTGGTCCCGCGGCCCGGCGCTCCGCCGCCGGCGCGCTGGAACGCCTGCCTCTGGCCCGCGTCACTAATCTGGGACGGGCCCTTGACGATGCCGAAGAAGCGGGTTTTGCCATTTACGGAGCCGGTCTGCGGCATGATTCGATAAACGCCTTCGACCATGCCCCGACGCTGCCTGCCGTCCTTGTTCTGGGCAATGAGGAAAAGGGCCTGCGCCCCGGCGTGGCCAAGCGGTGCTCTCAGATGCTGCACATTCCCTTCGCCCGGCCCTTCGATTCCCTGAATGTGGCGCAGGCGGGCGGCATTCTCGCCGCGCTTGCCGCCCGCGCCTACAAGAAACCGTAGGAGCGCGGACGCGCCGTCCGTTGACCGGCGAAAAACAAGAGGGGGAAACCCGGCGGCGTCTCCATTGGAGAGAAGTCCCCACTTCTTTCCAATGCGCGCCCGCAGTTCCGTGAGGAAAAGGTCGCGTGCGAGTCGCCGCGCAAGGGTCCCTCTTCGCCGGACGGCCTGCCGCCCGGCTCTTTCAGAGCCTCATCCGATATTTGACGATGCCTCCGCGGACATCATCCGAGGATGCGTCCGCCTTCGTCCGGCCCATGTCGCGGAATTTCTTCCCGGCGGCGCAGCGGTGCGTCCGGCGCATGGAAGAAGCCCTGGGCATGAGGCCGTCCGATGACCGCCACAGGATCGCGGGCGCCCGCGATCCTGTGGCGTTTGCGTATCCGTCCGACAAGCGCTGTGCCGGACGTTCCGACGGCGCCTTACGGCAGCCGTTTCCCCCCCTGTCCTCCCGCTGTTCCGGCGCAAAGCTCCGGCCCGTATGGCCTGAAAACTCCGCAGCACAGACAACCCCTCTCTCCCGATGCGCATGCCGTATGCGCTATGAGGGGCAACAACGGAAAAGACCGCAAGGCGAACCTTGCGGGGGGCTCCTTGTTGACGAAGATGCGCAAAGCATACGCACTTTTTACATTTTGCAAAAGCCCCTGATTTTTTACACAAAGTCTAAAATATTCTTATCCTTTTGATAAAAAAGGAAAAATCCGTATTTTTTGCCAAAAATACGGATTTTCTCTTTTTTCTGTCGCACTGCAAGAAAATGTATATTATTTATGTAGTAAATCTCTCTATTTCCTTTAATAAAGGATTTTTACAGTATTTTTCATTTTATCAGTACACTTTTCCAGTTAAAATAAATCTAGAAATTCTTAATATAAATTATAAAAAACAGCCATATGAGGCTCCTGCGCCGAAACCTCCCCGCCGAGCTGCGGCTACAAAAAAACCGCCGATCAACAGCGTGATCGACGGTTGCCATGACAGCCTCCCCGGCAGTCCTCTTTTTCTGTTACCTTCAGCGGATATATTTAGAGCATTTTACCTTTTCAGGGGAGCGCGCAACAGCCCCTCTTCTGGAGCTACAGGCAATTAACCATTCTATTTACTTAAAATAAATTGTAAATTTGTTAGAAGCCCTAGTTTCCAATCAGTTGCAGAAGCATATGGGGGAAGGAGTTCGCCTGTGAGAGCATGGCCGTAGCCGTCTGCGTCATAACCTGATTACGGACGAAGGTTGTCATTTCTGCGGCTATGTCCGCGTCGGAAATGCGGGATTCGGCGGCTTGCAGATTTTCTGCCTGAATATTGAGATTGGTGACGGTATTTTCCAGCCTGTTCTGCACCGCGCCGAGGTGCGAGCGGATTTGATCCTTGCGCACGATGGCGGCATCAAGGCGAACAATGCCTTTCTGCGCCAGCTCCTGCGTCTTGATGGACATGAGGCCGCCGTCGGCAATCTCTCCCGGCGCCTTTCCAGACACATTCCATTCCGCCATAAACGCATAGCCGTCAAATCCAGCCAGAATAACAATAAGCTCTTCATTTACATTATTAATATACATCTTTTCTTCAGATGTCCCCAGCGGCCCAGGGATAAGAGATCCATCGCCTGTATATCCAGCCTCCATTCCATTTATAGTAAAGTCCTGAAAATCAGAATCTGTCGGCAGAGGTCCTCCATTTCCGTTAAGTTTGCTTGCATCGTAGACAGCATCAGGCAGGAAACCATTTTCAGGCGTTATAAAATCAACCGGATCAACAGCCGGCCCATAAGGCGTATTAAAGTTTTTATAATTCCACCTGTTTACCGGCGTACCAATAAGATGTTCTCCGCTGCGCGTAAATATTTGCACAGCTAATTGACCGATTGCACTTTGATGCGAAGTAATATTCTCACTAAGATTTATAGTAACATCTACTCCGACAGGAATGATTGCCACAGCCTTTATAATAGGCACTGGCACTTGAGAATCCAATATACTAATATCCCAGACGCCTGTTGTAAATGCTTCATCAAGCGAAGGGACATTTCCATACCCGTTGTAGATAATTCCATTATCCTCAGGATCAACAAGCCCCAGCCCCGCAAGCGTCGCGTCGCCTATCTGGATATAGTAGTAGTCCTCGGCGCTGTCGTTGCCTGTGCCGAAGTGAACCTTAAGCGCGCCGGAGGCTTCCATCTGCGAGCCGTCGTGCGAGCCGGAGAGGGAGCCGTCCAGCAGATGAATGCCGTTGAAGTCTGTGGCGCGGGCTATGCGCTCGATTTCCGAGGCCATTTGCTGAAATTCGCTGTCGATCATCAGGCGCTGGGTGGAATCGTAGGTGCCGGTGGCCGCCTGCTCCGCAAGTTCTTTCATGCGGATAAATTTTTCGTCGATTACGCCCAGCGCGCCGTCGGCGGTCTGAATCAGGGAGATAGCGTCATCGACATTGCGCGCTCCCTGATGAAGCGAGGCAACGTCCGCCCGCATCAGCTCGCGAATGGCCAGCCCCGCCGCGTCGTCCGCCGCGCGCTCTACGCGCAGGCCAGTGGACAGCCGACGCACGGAATCAGAAAGTTTTGCGTAATGCGCCGTAAGATGACGGCTTGTCGAGAGCGCAAGAAGATTGGTCTTGATGGAGGCAGTCATGGCCGGGCCTTTGCAAAAGGATTCGCGGGGCGGCGACGCCGTCAGACGCGCAACGGATATACGATTTTTCTTTTTCCGTTACACTATGGCGCGGCGTCGTGGCAACCGGATTGCCCCGAATATTGGACGGCGGAGACAGGGCCGCCGATGCGCTGAAGGGCGTTCGCTTCATAGAGCGGAGGAACGCCCCCTGCCGCCTACCCCCGATCAATTGCAGAAGCATATGAGGGAAGGTGTTTGCCTGTGAGAGCATGGCCGTGGCCGTCTGCGTCATAACCTGATTGCGGACGAAGTTTGCCATTTCTGTGGCTATGTCCGCGTCGGAAATGCGGGATTCGGCGGCTTGCAGGTTCTCTGCCTGAATATTGAGATTGGTGACGGTATTTTCCAGCCTGTTCTGCACCGCGCCGAGGTGCGAACGGATTTGATCCTTGCGCACGATGGCGGCATCAAGGCGAACTATGCCCTTCTGCGCCAGCTCCTGCGTCTTGATGGACATGAGGCCGCTAGCTTCCGGCTCCGTAACCGCATCATCTGGCGGCACATCAGGAGGCGTTACAGGAGGTACTTTCGGGGCATCCGGCAGATTCCAGTAAGCCTTGACCTGCCCCGCCGCCATCCCCGGCATCCAGAAAATCAGATCCTCCGTTACCTCATCAATAACAAGGACCTCATAATCCGCATACGCTTCCAGCCGCCCATCATTAAACGCCCATCCAGTTTCATACCTGTCAGGATCTCCGCTATACCCAATGGTCATACCGTTATATGACATATATTGCAGCGTATTCCCCGTAGGATCGTAGAAAGCCGGACCTGTATTCAAAAGATGCCCATCATAATCAGCTTCCTTAAAAGGGAAATACCTTCTCTCAAAGCCCACGTAATAAATTGAATTTGCAAATGTAAAATCAAACACGGCGTCACTGGGATAAGGAGTTCCCACAAGATGCACACCCGATGTTGTAAATAATTGTATATCCTGATCCCCCAAAGCTGGCGTACCGGGGGCAGCAGCACAACCATATATATTTATTACGACATTTTTAGATCCCGCAGGAATCCTGAAAGTAAAACTCTCTTCATTCCCCTGGAAAAGACCTATCGGCAACGTTGGAGGCGTCTTTGGGTTATACCAGACTCCCTGCTGCGGAAGAATATCCTGCATATTGCTTAACGCATCAGTCTGACGCACATTCTGAACAACGGAAGATTCTCTGTCATTCAGCGGCGGAATCTCCATGCCAGAATCGGCCAGAGTCCCCTCCCAGGTACCAGGGGCAACGGCATTGCCTGTCGTCGTCTCCCCGGCATCCTGCTCCAAATCCGTATCCTCTACTGTATCCATGAGCCCCAGCCCCGCAAGCGTCGCGTCGCCTATCTGGATATAGTAGTAATCCTCGGCGCTGTCGTTGCCCGTGCCGAAATGAATCTTGAGCGCGCCGGTGGCTTCCATCTGCGAGCCGTCGTGCGGGCCGGAGAGCGAACCGTCCAGCAAATGAATGCCGTTGAAATCCGTGGCGCGGGCTATGCGCTCGATTTCCGAGGCCATCTGCTGAAATTCGCTGTCGATCATCAGGCGCTGAGTGGAATCGTAGGTGCCGGTGGCCGCCTGCTCCGCAAGTTCCTTCATGCGGATCAACTTCTCATCGATGATGCTTAACGCGCCGTCGGCGGTCTGAATCAGGGAGATAGCGTCATCGACATTGCGCGCGCCCTGATGAAGCGAGGCCACATCCGCCCGCATGAGCTCCCGAATGGCCAGCCCCGCCGCGTCGTCCGCCGCGCGCTCTACGCGCAGGCCAGTGGACAACCGACGCACGGAATCGGCGAGACTCACATAATGAGCCGTAAAATTGCGGCTGGTACCCAGAGCCGACAAATTGGTGCGGAGCGAGAACAAGGACACGGGCATCTCCTCACGAAAAAGAGGGAAGCAAACAGCGGGAAAATCCCACCGAAAAAAGGTGCTGACGCACAAAGAGAAAGCTACAAGTATGCAAAAATAGCGCTTATATAGTTACTGTTCATATTCCACAGCAACAGCGAAATCAAGCGTAGCGCACTTATTTTGAAAAGCGCTCTGCTACAACATACTAACTGACTGTCTTAATTAAAAAAATGTATTAATATTAACATAGATAAAAACAGACTTACTGATATACAAATACAACACAACACACAACAACAGACTGAATTTTTTAATAAAAATATTCCAATACATCTGACAAAAATAATCATTCCATCAAGAAAACGCTTGTCTTGCTATCGCAGACCTGCGAACCGGACAATTTTTGAAAAGGCAAAGGCAGGAAAAAGTATGGAAGCCCTCCTTTTTGCCGCGCGGCATCGACAGCCGCAGGCCGCGCCTGTTGCGGCGCTAAAACGTTTCACCTTTGAAAAAGGAGAAACGCGAGGCGGCGGCACAGCGCCGCCCGGCCCAACGTGAGCGGAAAAACCGCGCTTTTTCCGCGAAACGACAGGCCGTATGGCTTGAAACGTAAAAGGTTTCCAACTGAAAATGCTCTAAAAAACATCAGCAGCAGAACAAGGCGGCCCTTCCAGAAAAAGAAACACGCCTTTTAACTGTCAAAGCAGTTAAAAGGCGTGTTGTCTTTTTCTGTCTTTCCCTGTTCCGGGGACGGCTGCCGGGAGGAAGGCGACGGAGTTCCCTCTGTCGTCACATCCTCCCGGAAAACCAGCTACCGAATATATTGGGGAATATTGAGCAGGACTTCGCGGGTAAAAGAAATAATCTTGTCCATCAGCCAGGGCAGCGCCACAAGCAGCGCCAGAAACATACTGACGATCTTGGGAATGAAGGTCAGGGTCTGTTCCTGAATCTGGGTTGCGGCCTGAATGATGCTGAGGATGATGCCGACGGACAGCCCCACGCCCAGCATGGGCAGAGCCATCATGAGACAGAGCTCAATAGCCTGCCTGCCGAAACCGACCACAAATTCTGGCGACATGGCGAAACCTCATTGCAACGAAGTTGACGGGGGACACACGAGCGTCAGAGCATGAAGCTGTTGACGAGGGAACCGACAAGAAGATTCCAGCCGTCAACCATGACGAACAGAAGCAGCTTGAACGGCAGCGACACCATCATGGGCGGCAGCATCATCATACCCATGGCAAGCAGGATACTGGAAACAACCATGTCCATGACAAGGAAGGGAATATAGATCAGAAAGCCGATGGTAAAGGCCGTTTTCAGCTCGCTGATAACGAAGGCCGCGGCCAGCATCATGGTCGGGACTTCTTCCTTGTTCTTGGGAGCCTCCATCTTGGTAATGGAATAGAAGATGGAGATATCCTTTTCCCGCGTATGCTGGAACATGAACTTTCTGATGGGTTCCTGGGCGCGGTCGATGGCCACGCGGTAATCTATCTGCTCGTGCAGGTAGGGTTGCAGGGCCTCGTCGTTAATGCGCTTACCCACAGGGAACATAATGACCACTGTAAGGAAGATGGCGAGGCTGGCCAGCACCTGCGTGGGCGGCAGCTGCTGCACGCCCATAGCCTGCCGCAGAAAGCTGAACACGATGATGATTCGCGTAAAGCTGGTAATGGTCAGCACGATGGAGGGCGCCACGGAAAGAATGGTCAGCAGAAAGAGCACATCCAGCAGGACGGAAACCTTGCTGGGTTCAGGCGCGCCGCCGGAAAGCGTGAGCTGCAACGAGGGGGCGCTCATGTCCTGCGCCGCCAGGGCGAGGTCAGGAAGCAGCAGGATGGTCGCCAGAAGGGCCAGCGTCGGCAGCAGCATCATCAAGTGCCTGCCGGAAGGACTTGCTTTCGTTTTCATGCGACACAGTGTCCTCAGAAGCTAAGAGAGTGATGTTCTGTTCCGTCACGCCGAGAAGAAGGCGTTTGCCCATAAAACGCACGACAGTCAGGCCCTTTCGGGGGCCGAGAGGCATCTGCGCCTCCATGACGAGCGCGTCGCGGGGCAGACTGCCGGGACGAGGCAGGAAGTTGAACCTGCCGTAACGACGCAGCAGCCAGAGCATGAACCAGAGAAAGGCCAGCAGCAGAAAAACAGCGCCCAGCGCCTGAATGTAGCCGCCCCAGGAAAAGGCATGCGGCGAAAGGGCCGCCGATTCAGAAACGGGCGTCTGCTCCGCCGCGAAAACGGCAGCGGCCCGCAGGCTGCCGAAGGCAACACCCGCAAGGCCGAAACAGAGCCTGCCGCAGGCGCGATGACAAGCGGCGCGCCGCACACGCGGAAAACGCATGCGCGGCGCGGGCCGCAAATTGCAGGGCCTAGCCAAGCTGCTTCACCCGTTCGATGGGGCTGATGATATCCGTAAGGCGCACGCCGAACTTTTCGTTGATGACAACGGCCTCGCCGCGGGCCACGAGCTTGCCGTTCACGTAGACTTCCAGCGGCTCGCCGGCCAGCTTGTTCAGTTCCACGACGGAGCCCTGACCGAGCTGCAGCAGTTCGTTGATGAGCAGACGGGTCCGGCCCAGTTCCGCGGACACGTCCAGCGGAATGTCGAGGATGAAGTCCAGTTCGCGCTTGAGCTTGTTGTCGGAAGGCTGACGCGCGGTTTCGGTCATATCCTTGAACTTGGCGTCGGAGGCCTGCTGCGCCGTGGACGTTTCCGCTATTTCCTTTTCGGCATGAACGGCTTCATCCTGCGCGAGCGAGGCCGCCCAGTCGGAGGTCAGCGCGTCGTCGCCGGAAGCGCCTGCGGAGGGAGTAGCGTCGCCGAAACCGAGATCGGCGCCAAGGTCTTTGCCGTCGAGATCGAGCCCGGCCAAGATATCCTGATCGTCTGCCATGAGAAACCCCGTTGCTTGTCATCGCTGCGGCGCCGCCCGCAAGGAGCGGCTGCCGCGCGGAAATTTTTGAAAGTTGTCTTCCCCAGAAACGCCCCGTCTCAAAGGCGGGCGTCCCGTAGCCGGAGACCGGCTATTGCACCACAAAATCCGTAAAATAGACGCGAATGACGCGCTGCGCGCCCAGAATCTGGTTCAAACGCGCGGCCACTTCGCCCTTGAGCAGCACCTTGCCGTCGGGAGTGGCGACGTCGCCGTAGGACTTGCCGGCCAGCAGCATGATGATAGCGTCCCGCACGCGGGGAGCCTGCTGCTGCAGCTGGGCGGTAACATCCTCGTTCAGTTCCACTTCCATACCGATCTTAAGATAGCGCCGCCCGGCAGGGTCCGCCAGATTGACGGTAATGCTCGGCAGGGGGACCACAATGCCGCCGCTGCGGGGCAAATCGCTCTGACGCTCGATGCGCACGCCGCCCTGAGCATTCTGCTGCGGGGCTTCCTTCTTGCCGTCGGGGGCGTTTGCCTCGTTGGCCGCCTGCTCCGTCTTGGCGGGATCCTGCGCCGCGCCGGGAGCCGCCGGACCGCGCAGATAGAGCCACCAGTACCCGCCGCCGCCCACGGCGGCAAGAGTGAGCAGCACAATCAGGATAATGATGATGCGCTTGCCGCGTGACGACTTTTTTTGCTTCTTGTCGTCTTCGCCCGCAGGCAATGCCGCCTGCTCGTTTCCTTTTGCTGCCATAAGACCTCCCTCTTCTTGCTGAGCCGTTCGCCGGAGTCAAAGCATACGGCCTGGTCGTTTCGCGGAAAAAACGCGGTTTCCGCTCACTTTTGGCCGGGCGGCGCTGAGTTGCCGCCTCGCGCTCCGCCTTTTTCAAAGGCAAAGCGCTCTACGTCACGGCGACGTTGCCGACGCTCTTTTCCGGATACCAAAGCATTTTTCATGCCAGTTTCATTTTTTTGGCGGTCGCGGGCCAAAAATATCCGTGCCGATGCGAACGATGGTCGCGCCTTCGGCGATGGCTGCCGCAAAATCACCGGACATCCCCATAGAGAGATGGGGCAACGGCAGACCGCACTCGTCCCGCAGGGCGTCACGCAGGCGACGCAGACGGGCAAAATAAGGCCGGGCGGCCTCCCCGGCATCAAAAACGGGCGGCAGGCACATCAGCCCTTCCAGCGACAGATGAGGGCAGCGCGCCTGCACATGGGCGGCCAGAGCGGACGCCTCCGCGGCGGGAATACCCGCTTTCTGCGGCTCGTCGCCCACATTGATTTCCAGCAGGACGGGCTGCACGCTCCCGGCGGGCATGTGACGTTCCAGCGCGTCGGCCAGCTTGACGGAATCCAGCGTGTGCACCAGCGCGAAAGCCCCGGCCACCTGAGCGGCCTTGCGGCTCTGCACATGGCCGATCATATGCCAGCGCACATCGCCGCACAGCCCCTGCGTCTGCAACAGGGCTCGCTTTTCCAGCGCTTCCTGCACATAGTTTTCGCCAAAATCCACCTGCCCGGCGGCGGCCACTTCGGCCACGTCCCCGGCGGGATGGAGCTTGGACACGGCCACAAGCCGGACCTCTTCGGGCTTACGCCCGGCGGCGGCCACGGCCTCGGCTACGCGCTCCAGCACGGAGGCGTAACGCGCGCGCAGGGCGTCATTGCTCACAGGCTTTCTCCCGACAGACCCAGTTCCCGCAGAAAGGCGGGGTCTTCCGTCCACTGTTCGCGCACCTTGACCCAGAGTTCAAGATGCACCTTGCCTTCGATGAGTTCCTGAATATCCTTGCGGGCCTCGATGCCGACCTGCTTCAGGGTCGATCCGCCCTTGCCGATGACCATGCCCTTATGCTGGGGCGAGGCCACATAGATCAGCGCATGGATGACGGTCTGGCCGCGCTCGGCGTCTTCCTGCCAGCTTTCGATATCCACGGCGATGCTGTAGGGCACCTCCTGGCGCAGCAGCAGAAAGAGCTTTTCGCGGATGATTTCCGCCGCCATGAAGCGCACCGGCGCGGTCGAGATCTGATCCTCAGGGAACTGATCCTCGCCCTCAGGCAGCAGGCTCTTAATCAGCGCGGCCAGTTCGGGCAGGCCGTCCTTGCGCAGGGCGGAGACAGGAAAAATCTCCGCGCGGGGCCACATTTCGTTAAGGCGCGTCAGCAGGGGAAGCATGCGGCTCTTGTCCGCAAACATATCCACCTTGTTGACCACCACCACGAGGGGGCGCTCGTCGCCGGCCAGCGCCTGGGCCACAGGCGCGATGTCGCGCTCCAGGAATTCCGGCTTGCGGATGTAGAGGTGGGCGTCCAGCATCAGCACGATGACGTCGGCCTGACCGAGGCTCTGCCATACGGCCTGGATCATGGTCTTGCTGAGGCGGCCGCGCACCTGCGACAGGCCCGGCGTATCCATAAAGATCGCCTGCGCGTCATCGTCGGTCAGAATGCCGACAATCTGATTGCGCGTGGTCTGGGGTTTGGGGGTCACGATGGTGACTTTCTGCCCGAGCAGAGCGTTCAGCAGTGTGGACTTGCCCGCGTTGGGCGGCCCCATGAGGGCGACCCAGCCGCAGCGATGCGTCGTCTGTTGCGTCATGATGCGTATATATTCCCTGATGTTGGCTGATAGAGCGTTTTGCCTTTGAAAAAGGCGAAACGCGAGGCGGCGGCGCAGCGCCGCCCGGCCCGAAGTCAACGGAAAAACACGTCTTTTCCGCGAAGCGACAGGCCATGCGGTTTGAAACGCACAGCGTTTCAAACTGAAAAAGCTCTCCAGTCTGCTTATCATGCCCCGTTTTGCCGTGCCGTTTCGGCCGCTTGGGGGCGTAT
Source organism: uncultured Desulfovibrio sp. (assembly GCA_944327285.1). GTDB lineage: Bacteria > Desulfobacterota > Desulfovibrionia > Desulfovibrionales > Desulfovibrionaceae > Desulfovibrio. The sequence goes on from CALVHG010000050.1 coordinate 12,981, forward strand.
CCCCTGATTTTTCCCATAACAGGGACGGGCGGTCAAGAGGAGCCTTTCAGGTTTGAAAATTCTTCTTTCTCTTCCCCGGCGCGGAAGAAGCCCCCGGCCGGACAACGAAAAACGCCCCGGAAACCGGGGCGTCCAGATTTCGGCAGCTGTCGGAACATCCCTGCGGATGCTCCAGTCCTTTCCGTCAGCGCAACGCGCAATGCGCTACTGCGCCGGACGCGCCGCAAGCGGCTGCGGCCTAGTAACGGGGAGGACGGGGAGCGCGCGGTTTGGCTTCGTTCACGCGCAGGGTACGCCCGCCGAAGTTGTGATTGTCGAGGGCCTCAATGGCCGCCTGGGCTTCGGCGTCGTCCATTTCCACAAAACCAAAACCGCGGGCGCGGCCGGTTTCGCGATCGCTCACCAGTTTCACGGACAGCACCTTGCCGTATTCGGCAAACAGAGCCTGCACTTCGTCTTCGGTGGCGGACCAGGGAAGGTTGCCGACATAGATGGACTTGGACATTCAAAAAACCTCATGAAAAAAAGGCCAATCGCCGCGCTCTCTCCGGCAAAACCTATTCCCGTCACGCGGCCCTTAAAACCACACAAACATGCTTTGTTCCGCTTGTCAACGCGCTTGTGAAAAAAACGCTGTTTTTTTAGCGGACCTTTTGCGCCTCCGCGCCAGCCCCCGAACGCCATCTCCCTAACGTGATTGATCTTCTGACGGCCCCGGCATATCCGGCTCCAGATCCTCAAAGGAAGTGTACGGCGACATGTACGTCAGCTCCGCCACGCCGACCGGACCATTGCGCTGCTTGCCGATAATGATTTCCGCGATCCCCTGCAAGGGCCTGTCGGCAGGCTTTGTGAATTTATACACATCGTCGCGATACACGAACATGATCATATCCGCGTCCTGCTCGATGGCGCCCGATTCGCGCAGGTCCGAAAGCATGGGGCGCTTGTCGCCGCGCTCTTCCACCTTGCGGTTGAGCTGCGACAGGGCCACCACAGGCACGTTCATTTCCTTGGCAAGACTCTTGAGCGACCGGGAAATGTCGGAGATTTCCAGTTCGCGCGAGTCCGTGCGCCGTCCGGCGCGCATGAGCTGCAAATAGTCCACCACCACCAGCCCCAGATCATGTTCGGCCTTAAGGCGGCGGGCGCGGGCGCGCAGTTCCAGCGTGGATAACGCGGGCGTGTCGTCAATAAAGATGGGCGCGCGGCTGACCACGTCCGCGGCGGCATAGAGGTTGTTCCAGTCGTCGTCCGTCAGCAGATAAGGACGGCGCAGCTTGGACATATCCACCTTGGCGCGCACGGCCAGCATACGCTGCATGAGCTGTTCCTTGCTCATTTCCAGCGAAAAGACCGCCACGGACACGTTCTGACGAATGGCCGCGTTGAGCGCAAGGCACATGGAAAAGGCCGTTTTGCCCATACTGGGACGCGCCGCCACAATGATAAGGTCCGAGGGCTGCAAGCCGCCCGTCAGGCGGTCCAGCTTCTTATAGCCGGTAGTGACGCCGGTAAAGTCGTCGCGGGCCGCGGCCAGCTTTTCCAGCTTTTCAAAAACGCTGTCCACCAGCAGTTTTGAACCGGAAAAATCCCGCCCGGTAGTGCGCTGGGAAATGGCAAAGACCGCCTGCTCCGACTCATCCAGCAGGCCCGCCACATCGCGCGAGGCGTCGTAGCAGTTGCCGATAATGCGGGCGCAGGCGTCGATAAGATTGCGTTGCAGCGCCTTGTCGCGAACAATGGTGGCGTAATAGTCGGCGTTGGCGCCGCTGACCACGGCCTGCGCCAGTTCGCCAAGATAGACGGCCCCGCCCGCCTCCTCAAGCTGATTCCGGCTTTTCAGATTCTCATGCACCGAAACCAGATCAATGGGAGCGGACTTGCCGTAAAGATCGAGAAAGGCGCGGAAGATGGCGGCATTGGCGGGGATGTAGAAATCCGTGTCGTTGAGCACGTCCACGAGATTGTGCATCATATTGGGCCGCTGAAGAATGCCGCCCAGAACCGCCTGCTCCGCCTCCACGCTGTGCGGGGGGACACGGCGCAGGGTATCCGCATCGCTGCGGCTTTCGCGCTGTGCCCCAGGGACAGGAGCGCCGCCCCCGGCGCTGGAGCCGGAGGCGGCGTTGCTATTGGCAAAGGAAGCCATGCTTCCTGCTTATTCGGCGTCGGCCTGGGCTTCGGCAGCTTCCTCAGCGGGAGCGGCTTCTTCAGGCTCAGGCTGATGGTCGGAAACGACCTTCACCGGCACCACGGCGATCACGTCCGCATGCAGACGGATACGCACGGGATGGTCGCCAAGGGTACGGATGGGAGCGTCCATCAGAATGCGACGACGGTCCACTTCCACGCCCTGAGCAGCCAGAGCATCGCCGATGATGCTCGAAGTCACGGAACCATACAGCTTGTCGTTGTCGCCCACGTGCATGGCAATAACCACTTCGAGGGCTTCCAGACGAGCGCAGAGGTCCTGAGCTTCGGCGCGCAGGGCGTCCATGCGGGCCTGCAGCTTCTTGCGCTCCAGTTCAAAAACTTTCAGATTGGCTTCGGTGGCCACCATAGCCAGGCCCTGGGGCAGCAGATAGTTGCGGCCATAGCCGGGCTTCACGTTCACCACGTCGCCAAGGTTGCCGAGATTTTCCACATCGGCGCGAAGAATCAGTTTCATATGCGCCTCCTTAGATCATGCTCTTTTTCTTGACGATGGAATCGTGCGTGGACGTGTAGATCATCAGGGCCATCTGACGGGCGCGCTTGATTTCGCGGGTCAGCAGACGCTGATGATGCGCGCACGTGCCGGTGATGCGACGGGCAATGATCTTGCCGCGTTCGGTCACGAAATCACGCAGGATGTCGGGACGCTTGTAATCCAGGGGCAGGGTCTTGTCCGCGCAGAAGCGGCAGAACTTGCGACGAGGAGCGAATTTCTTCTTGAAAGCCATTTACGCAACCTCCCCGGCTTCGTCAGCCAGCTTCACGGTCACAAACTTGAAGATGCCGTCCGTAATGCGGATGTTGCGCTCAAGCTCGGCCACCAGCGCCGCGGGGCCATTGTACACCAGACGCACATAGTAGCCGCGCATCTGCTTGCGCACAGGATACGCAAGGTCGCGCATGCCCCAGTGATCAACCTCTTCCATCACGCCCTTTTCGCGCTCAATCACGCCGCCCAGAGCCGCAAGAATGCCTTCGCGGTTTTCGGCGGAGAGTTCAGGCGAAAGGAGCAGCAACGTTTCAAATTTACGCATTGTCGTCTCCTTATGGACTCGCAGCCCGTACCAATTCCTCCAGTACGAGCAAGGGAACGTCCATATACCCGCCGCCGCTCCCATTGTCAAGCGGTTTGGGGTGGGGAGTGTGAGATGGCGATGTTTGGGGGAGGGGAACCCCTCTGCTAGCGCGAGAGGGGTTCCCCTCCCCCAAGCCCCCTCCCCTCCCCAGCGCGCTTTATCCGGGAAGATGCGACGCTGCGGGGCCACCGCCGCTTTCCGTCGGCAACCGTCCCCCGGCAGCATGAGGGCTGGAAAACAACGCCGGATGGGGGCGGATATTGAAAAAGGAAAAGAAGCGCCCGACCTGACTTCCCCTCCCCTGCCCTGTCGCGCGGGGAAGCCCCCTCGTCTCAAGGAAGCGAGGAAAAGAACACAAAAAGCCCGACCCGCGTAAAAAATTTACGCGCTGCCGGGGGACGGAAGGCGGAAGGAAAGCGGGCGATGCGACCGCAACGCCACAGAGACCGAAATAAAGCGCGCCGGGAGGGGGAAGGGGGAGTTTGAGGGGGAGGGGGGGAACCCCCTCGCGCCAGCAGGGGGTTCCCCCCCTCCCCCTCAACATAACCAAATAAAAACGCCCCCGAATTACGCGCCGGCGCCAGCGCCGGCGGCGGCTTCGTCGGGGTAGAGGGCGCACATATGGGCGTGGAAGTCGCGGAAGCGGCCTTCGATGATGGCCTGACGGGCCTGCCGGACAACCGAGAGGAAGTAAGTCAGGTTATGGATGGAGTTAAGGCGGAAGGAGAGCAGCTCCTTGCTGACATAGAGGTGCCGCAGGTAGGCGCGACTGAAGGTCCGGCAGGTGTAGCAGTTGCAGCCGGGGTCCAGGGGGCCGTCGTCTTCGGCAAATTCGCGGCGCTTGATGTTGATCTTGCCGACGGAGGTGTAGAGGGTTCCGTTACGGGCGTTGCGGGTGGGCAGCACGCAGTCGAACATGTCGATACCTGCGGCGATGCCGGTCACGATGTCCAACGGCGTCCCCACGCCCATGAGATAGCGGGGCTTGTCTGCGGGAAGCTGAGGGGCGGTGCTGTCGATGAACTCGTAGAGGGTATGCTTGTCTTCGCCCACGGACAGACCGCCGATGGCGAAACCGTCGAAGTCATGGGCGCAAAGCTGCTCGATGGAACGAGTGCGCAGGTCCTTGAAGAAACCGCCCTGCGTGATGGCAAAAAGGAGATTGGGAACAGAACCGGCAGGACAGGCCGCCCTGGCGCGCAGGGCCCAGCGGGTAGTCAGTTCGAGGGAACGCTCGGTATAGGCATAGTCCGCGCCGTAGGGAACGCATTCATCCAGCACCATCATGATGTCGGAATTGAGATTGCGCTGAATGCGGACCACGCTTTCCGGCGTGAAGAGATGCTTTGAGCCGTCAAGATGAGAACGGAACTCCACGCCCTCTTCCCGAATTTTGCGCAGACTGTTCAGACTGAAGACCTGAAAGCCGCCGCTGTCCGTCAGAATAGCCCCCGGCCAGGAGGCAAAACCGTGCAGGCCGCCATGCCGGGCCACAAGTTCATCGCCGGGACGCAAATAAAGATGATAGGTATTGCCGAGAATTATCGGTGCGCCAATGGCCGCAAGGTCGTCCGGGGCAACGGCCTTTACAGAGCCTACGGTTCCCACAGGCATAAAAATAGGAGTCTGTATATCCCCATGCGCCGTATGCACGATGCCCGCGCGCGCCGCGCCGTCCTGATGCTGCAAGGTATAGGTGGTTGTCATGCCCGCAGGGTAGCCGGATGAGGCCGCCGCCGCAAGCCCGAACCTATTGTTTCTGCCGTACAAAATTGCTAGAGTTTTTGTGTTGGAAATAGGAGACCGGTTTCGGTCATAAGGAGGGCTTATGAAACTGACCTTACAAAAGAAGCTGCTGCTGCCCATTCTCGGCGCGCTGGTCGTGCTGATGACATGCAGCACCATGACTATTATCGGCATAGTAAACAGCCAGCTGGAAGAAGCGTTTCGGCAGGAACTGGACGCGACCGGCACGGCCCTGATCCGTAATGTCCGCACCGCCGCCACCTACTACAAGACCAGCGTCCGGGCGATGGCGGCCACCGCGCGCCTGCATGCGCTGGCCGACGTGCTGGGCGGGTTGAACCCGGATCGCGAGAATGCGCTGAAGCTGGCCCAGGAAACGCTGAAAAATTTCGCCGCGGTCTATGCGTCCTTTGAAAGCATCAATATTACCGACGGGCAGGGACTGGTCATCGCCAGCAGCGAAGAACAGTCTGTCGGCAAGGTGAACGTGGGCAACCGGAAGTATTTCCTGCAGGCCATGAAGGGCGACACCAATCTTTCGGCGCCGTTCATCAGCAGAGCAAGCCAGAACAAGCTCGTTTCCGTCATTACGCCGCTGAAGGACAGCGAAGCCAAGATTGTGGGCACAATCTACGCGACGATCCCCTGCAAGGATGTGGTGGCCAATACCATTCACGGAATCCAGATAGGCAAGACGGGCTTTGCCTATATTGCGGATGAAAGCGGCCTGATGGTTGCCCACCCCGACGAGAAGCTGATCCAGTCCTTTAATCTCAACGGCGCGGAATGGGGCCGCGAGGTTCTTTCCAAGCCGGAAGGCGAGCTGCGCTACACCACCAGCAAGGGCGTCGAACGCCAGCTTAATTTCCAGCGGGACGACGAGTCCGGCTGGATCGCCGTCACTTGTATTGAACTCTCCGAAATTGAGGACACGTCGAATTACATCCGCAATATCAGCCTTGCCGTCATGCTGGCCGGCGCGGTTCTTATGTCGCTGATCATCTGGCTTATTGTCCGCCCCATTATCCGCGACCTGCTCAAGGGCGTCGTGCATGCCAAGAATATTGCGGACGGCAATCTGGACAGCACCGCCAACATCCGGCGCAACGACGAACTGGGCGAACTGTTCGCCTCGCTCGGCGTTATGGTGCAGCGTCTCAAGGAAATGATCGCCGCGGCGCGGCAGAAGGAAGAACAGGCCAACGCGGAATCCCGCAAGGCTCAGGAAGCCATGCGGCAGGCCCAGGAAGCCGGCAGAGAAGCGCAGGAAAAGACCGACGCCATGCTGCGGGCCGCCGACAGGCTCGAACAGGTGGGCAGCGCCGTGTCTTCCGCCTCCACCCAGCTTTCGGCGCAGATTGAGCAGTCCGACAGGGGCGCCGCGGAATCGGCTCAGCAGCTGACCGAAGCCGCCACGGCCATGAATCAGATGAACGCCACCGTGCAGGAAGTGGCCAAGAATTCTTCCGCGGCTTCCGCGGCTTCCGCGGAAACCCGGCAAAAGGCCGAATCCGGCGCTCATATTGTGGAACGCTCGCTGCAGCGGATTCAGTCCGTCCATGCGACCTCCCTGCGCCTCAAGGAAGACATGGGGCAGCTCAACGAGCACACGCAGGCCATTACCCAGATTATGAACGTCATTTCGGATATCGCGGATCAGACCAACCTGCTGGCCCTTAATGCGGCCATCGAAGCCGCGCGCGCCGGGGAAGCCGGACGCGGCTTCGCCGTGGTGGCCGACGAAGTGCGCAAGCTGGCCGAAAAGACAATGGCCTCCACGCAGGACGTGGGCAACGCCATCAAGGCCATTCAGGAAAGCGCGGCCAAGAGCACGGCCTCTGTGGACGACGCGGTTTCCCAGATCGAGGAAGCCACCGGCCTTGCCAATGAATCCGGCACGGCTTTGCAGGAAATCGTCAGCATGGTGGAATCCACGGCGGATCAGATTAACGCCATCGCCACGGCCAGCGAGGAGCAGTCCGCCGCCAGCGAACAGATCAATCACTCCATCTTCCAGGTCAGCGACATGTCCCGGCAGACGGCCGAAGCTATGGCCGAAGCCGCCAAGGCCGTTTCCGAACTGGCCGCGCAGGCCGAAAACCTGTCGGGCCTCATTCGGGATCTGAAGCAGGCTTAGAAAGGTAAAACGCGAGGCGGCGACACAGCGCCGCCCGGCCAAATGTGAGCGGAAAATGCGCTTTTTCCGCGAAACGGCAGGCCGAATGGTTTGAAACGCAACGCGCTTCAAACTGAAAAGACTCCAGAGCCGAAGAGCATGCCGCCATGCGGAGCCGCTTCGCGGTCCCTGCGGACGGCATGCCGCTAAAAACAATCGTCAACCGCACAGGACGCTTTCAGGGGGAAGAAAACCGCGTGCGTCGCCGCTCGCCAGGAGAGCAACGGCTTCGCGCAACACGGATTTTCTTCCCCCTTCCCTGCCCTGCGCACACAGCAAAACACGCGGCCAGCGCCGCGCTTCCGTCTCCCCCTCTCACAAGGATACACGATCATGCCTGTCTGCGAATTCACGCCTTCGCGTTGCCATGTGAACCTTGCCGCCCTGCGGCGCAACTTTGCCCGTCTGGGCGAGGCCGCGCGGCTGATGCCCGTCATCAAAGCGGATGCCTACGGCCACGGCCTGCTGCCCGTGGCGCGCGCGCTCGCCGATGCCGGAGCGCAGCGCTTTGCCGTGGGACTCGTGGACGAAGGCCGCGCTCTGCGCGACGCCGGATTTTCCCAGCGCATCGTCCCGCTTCTGGGGCCGCTGTCGCCCGAAGACTGGGAGCGCGCCCGCGCGCTGGACATCATGCCGCTTATCGCCTGCCCTGACGACGTGGCCCGCGCCGCCGCGCTGGCCGACGCGGCCCGCCCCTGGAAAATAGCCCTCAAGCTCGATTCCGGCATGGGACGCCTCGGCTTTACGCCCGCGGACATTCCCGCGCTGCTGGAAGCTCTGCGCGCCGCCCCCTCTCTGCGCCCGGCGCTGGCCCTCTCGCATTTTGCCGTGGCCGATACTCCCGACGAACAGCCCTACACGCTCGGCCAGCTGGAACGCTTCACGGCCATGACCGACGCTCTCCGCGCCGTCTTCCCGGACATGGAACGCTCGCTGGACAATTCCGCGGGCACGCTGGCCTGGCCGCAGGCGCGCTTCGAGGTCTGCCGCCCCGGCTATGCCGTCTATGGCGGTAATCCTCTGGCCGGCACCGACTGGGCCGACAAGGGGAAGGATCTGGAATGGATCATGAGCTTTTCCGCCCCCGTCATCCAGACCCGAAACCTCGCCAAAGGGCAAAGCATCTCCTACGGCCGCATCTTCACCGCCCCCCGCGACATGCGCATCGCCGTCCTGGGCTGCGGCTATGCCAACGCCGTTCCCCGCGCCCTTTCCAACGCCCTCCCCCTCCGCCTGCACGGCCGCCGCGTGCCGCAGGTGGGCCGCATCTGCATGGGCATGATGATGGCGGATATTACCGAGCTGGAAAACGTGCGGCCCGGCGACAGGGCCTGGCTGTTGGGCGGGCCCGACGGCCCCGACGCCCCCGTTACGCCCGACGACTGGGCCGCCCCCCTCGAAACCATCGCCTACGAACTCCTCTGCCTCGTGGGCATGACCAACCCCCGCGTCTACGAAGAGGCCTAGGGCCTTAACACTATTCGTAAGTTGTTTGGGGGAAGGGAAACCCCTCTGCTGGCGCGAGAGGTGTTTCCCT
>CALVHG010000051.1 GCA_944327285.1 uncultured Desulfovibrio sp.
GAATGGATTGTTGAGGGGGAGGGGGAAACTTTTTCCAGCGGAAAAAAGTTTCCCCCTCCCCCTCAAACTCCCCCTCCCCCTTCAAAAACCGCTTATTTGAAAAATCCGGCATAACGGGGCCGCATTCGATGTCCCCTGTTCGCGCGTCTCCCGGTTATGCCGTCGATATGTATTTCTTTCTCAAGCCGCAATCTGATGGATAAGAAGCCTTCGCAAGATCGCGCTACGGCCCGCCTGCTGCGCGCCACCACACAGGCCTGTGCCGCTTTGGGGCTGGAACCGGGACAGCGTCTCCTGCTGGCGGTTTCCGGCGGCGCGGACTCTCTCGCGCTGGCTTCCCTGTTTTCGCGTCTGGCTCCGGCGCGGGGCTGGCAACTGCGCGCCCTGAGCGTCAATCACGGCCTGCGAACGGAAGCCGGCGACGATGCCGCGCATGCCGTCAGCGTCTGCGCCGCGCTGGGCATTCCCTGCCGCGTGACGGCCGTGGATGTTCCCGGCCGGCGCCGTCAGGGCGAAGGCGTGGAAGAAGCCGCCCGCCGTCTGCGCTATGCCGCGCTGGAAGAAGAGCGCCGCCGCTGCGGCGCGGACTGGATTCTGCTGGGCCATCATGCCGGAGACGCCGAGGAAGACATGCTTCTGCGTCTGCTGCGCGGCACGGGCTGGCCCGCTCTCGGCGGCATGCGCGCCAGGGATGACAAACGGCATGTGCTGCGCCCCCTTCTTGCCACGCCTCCGAAGGAACTGCGCGATCATCTTCGCGCCATTGGCATAAACTGGCGCGAAGATCACAGCAACACGGATACCCGTTTCACCCGTAACCGCATCCGACATACGATCCTGCCCCTGCTGCGGACGGAAAATCCCGCTCTGTCAACGGCGCTGGCGCGTCTGCGCGATCTCGCCGCTCTTGATGCCGATTACTGGAAAGAGACGCTGCGCGCCGCGCTTGCCGCGCACCCCTGGCAGGAAAACGAAACGAGCATTCTTCTTCCCCGCGCCCTGCTGGACCCCCTGCATCCGGCGGCCCGTCTGCGCCTCCTGCATCACGCCGTGCGAACCCTGGCCCTCCGCCACGGCGGACAGGCGCGTCACGACACCCTGATCGCCCTGGAACGCGCCTACAGCGAGGGACGCGGCGGCCTCCTCTTCCAGCTGCCCGGCCCTCTGTTCGCCGAACTCCGCCGGGGTTCCGTCCGTATTTTCGCCCCTGATGAAAAAGAGTAGAGCGTTGCAACTTTGAAAAAGGTGAAACGCGAGGCGGCGGCACAGCGCCGCCCGGCCCAAAGTGAGCGGAAAAACCGCGCTTTTTCCGCGAAACGACAGGCCGTATGGTTTGAAATGCGAAGCATTTCAAACTGAAAATGCTCTAGATATATTATTCAGGCGCGTACATTTTAAACATAAAAAGCCTGTCCACAGACAGGCTTTTTTCATGAATTAAATTCACCACAGAAAAATCTCGGCTATCGGGCATGTCGGAGGAACCAAAAGTTTGTCTTGCTCAAGATCGAAGGCAAGAATCCAAAGCCGCAGCGAGTCAGAAAATTTAAATGGTTCAGCTAAAGAGGGAAAAGACTTGTGGTTCGGATAGACGAGAGCCATATCCCCTCTTCCCTGCAAATACTGATGTCCGTAGGAAAACAACTGATAAAAATCCTGCTGGTTAATACCAAAATTGCCAGAACATCCTCCGCAGAGTTTTTTCCACTTGATATCCAGCAGCCAGAGATCCTCCTTATACCTGACAGCAATATCTGGTCGTAACGCAAAATAAGCACGCTCATCTAGCGTACATAAATATTTTTGGCATAGCTGCTCGAAAAGTTGCGCACCGAAAGCAAGATGACGACGCAAACAGACACCCACGTACTTCTCAAAAAGTTTTTCCATTGGAAAAAGCATACTGACGCCTTGCCACTCCCCCATTAAGGCAAAAGGCATTTCCTTTCCGAGAACGAGTTCACACCAGGGGCGTATATCTTGATAGTGCGCCATATGACGGGAAAAATTCCACTGTCGAAAATCTTCTACAAAAGAAATGCTTGGTCGTATCTCATGAAAAATAGAGCGTAGAGACGTCGCCAGCCGAAAATTTTCCTCTTCCTGCGTAACGGCAATGCAGCGTTCCAAAGCACTGCGGAATAAGCGATGCTCCGGCCTGTCTACAGAAAAAATATTATGTCGGATATGTAAAAGATGCCTTTTCTGCGGAGGTTGAACAAGTTGCTTCCCGATATCCAACCTGCCACGTAAAAAAGGTTTTTCTTCAGCAACATGATTATAAGTAAAGCAGAGCCCCTTTTTAAACAGAAGATGTAATTCTTCCAAAAAACGACGGATCACCCACTCGTGAAGTGGCGCGGGAAAGCGCTGAAGATGCGCAGCCAGATGCTCCCGAAAAGGAAGATCAAACACAGTCTTCAGCATTTTTATCAGTAAAGTGCGCTCATGCACGATTGCTTCCCGCGAAAAATTCTCTCCTGTTTTGGGAAGGATTTCGATACACGTTCCCGGCGACGTCTGAAGAATGCCAACATAATTACAAACGCCAAGCGTCGTGCGATCATACATCCGAATCAGAGGCGCTTCTCCGGGTTTTCTCCTGTCATTGAGAGCGCATAATTCATCAAAATCAGCAGGTGAGATATGAGCCTTGTCAAGGCTGTCGCACTCCACCCTCCCTGTTGTCAGACGAGCGTACTCTCTTACTGTAACGGTTGCCATTATTCTGAAACTGCGAGGAGACGCTTCATGATTTCCGGTATAAAATCGTATGTTCTTGGCTTTTTATCAAAAGTGATACCTGATAATGACGGGTCTGTTTGAATAAGATTTCTACAATATTCAGATTGATTAGAAATTTTTTTACCACTTTCCTTATCATACATCGCATAATTACGCTTATTTATTTCTACAAAAACAATATTTTTATAGACTAATTGCTGGGATATAATCTCTTTTTTCTCCATCAACGCTTCCAGCGATTTCGGAGAAGAAAAGCGATCTCCGACGGAGGGATCAGAGCCTTCTGCATCAACGACATTTTCACCAGTACAGTGTGCGTTTTCATTAATAATCTGCGCGTAAGAATCCATTATCAAAAACGCCTTTTCATTAATCTCGAAATCTTTATTTGAAGGAGCATCTCCATATTCAAGAGTACTATTATCATTTTCAATTTTTCTAACGAACTGTACGACAGGGTTTAATTTATGAGAATCATTAAGAACAACACATATTTTATTCCAATCCTCAAAAAAATATTCTTCAAGGAGCGGAAAAATTGCGTGTCTGAAAATATCCGAAAGTTCGGATAGAGAAACATACCCCCGCGTAAGCCGCAAAAAGGGAGCATGGCCGATACAGTGATCCAAATCCAATAGCGCTGCAATACGTTTGTTCATAACAGAGAGCAAATCCGCCACGGTAAAGCCAGAATCTCCCAATTTCATATCCGCAAGCAGACGAGGCTCTGGCGACATCCTTTTAAAATAAAAGCGACGTCGCAATGCAATATCCAAACCAGTAAGAGAGCGATCCGCCGTGTTCATTGTTCCAATAATATAAATATTGTCCGGTACGCCAAATTCTTTTCGCGAATAGGGCAACCGTACCTTCAGCGATTCTTTTGCGCCAAGTCGCTTAGACGGCTCTATAAGGGTAATAAGTTCACCAAAAATCCCGGAAATATTACCACGATTGATTTCATCTATAATAAAAACACGATTTTTCAGTTTTTTAGATGCAACAACGTTATTTTGACCAACAACATGTCTCTTTACGATAGCAAGCAACTCATCAAGATTTATATTCTTAAGCTGGTATACAGTTCTAAGAGTCATTTTTATTCCATTATTAAGCTCATATATATTCTGACGAATATTTTTTACAAGCCAGCGGACCTTACGGACACGCATATACTCTTCAAACTCTTCATGCCACTCATATTCCCCCGTCACGATACCGACTGCATCCGTTACAGATTCGCTATAGCAAGAAACAACGATATCTCCCACTTCCATCTTGTTGATAAAGGCATCCAGAATGGCCTTACCGCCATATTCGAAGTCCGTCTCCTCCGTCACATCTTTTCCATATGAATCCCAGCCTATTCTTATATGGCCGTTTTCCAGACATTCCGAACGAATAGGATTGTCTCCGCTACCGGCAAGAGAAACCTTCCAGATAACGGGAGAACTCCCAATCTCAAGCTCATCGAACGCTGACGTTTCCGTACGAAGCGATTCCGTAAATTTTTCTGTTTCTGCCTTGTCACAGAATTGTCTGAAAACACCAGCTTCAACTCTGTAACGAATTACGCCATCCATGTTGACATCGTCATCTTGAATAACAGGGCGTATTCCCTCGACAAAGTCCTCATAACTATAGGACTGATGAAATGTCGTAAATTCGATGAGGCCCTGCTGCCGATATTCATTAAAGCGCTCGCGCACCTCCTCATAATTTTCTTTTAGCAATGTTTCGAGAGAACACTCTTCGATGATAGCAACTGCGTAAAGACAGGTATGATAGGTTTTTCCAGTGCCAGGAGGTCCGTAAAGAATAATATTTTTTTCCATAGCAACAGGCTCCCCTTGTTTTTCCCCCAAATAGCTATCTCTATTCTTGTTCATCTCAATAAGAGCTTCTTTGAGCTCGTTTCGCAATTTCCATGCGTAGTGCTTCCCACCATTAACATAGCGACCAAGGAATGGAATAACAAAAAACTTAGTTACTCCTCCATCCTTGAAATCTGGAAGATTATATTTCTTTTTAATCCGTCTCCAAAAATGCATTCCTAATGCATTATAATACCATGCTGAATATTTTCCATTTTGCGCAAGCTGCGCACAGGTAGCCTCTCCGCCTAGCTCTAGGATACATTTGATCTACTGATATCTGAGGATTGTAAACAGATAGCGACGGATAATAGTCATCCTCAGAAAAAGCCACAGAAGCTATTCTGCCAGTTTCTGCCATAAGGACCTTATACCTATACCCAAAATAATCTCTGGCTGCTAAAATCTAAAAAAGCCTGTCCACAGACAGGCTTTTCCATTGTACCACGCAGACACACCGCACAGCGTGTCCGGCTTTCATTTTTATTCCCGCACTTCCGGGAGACGGCGGCGCAGGGAAAAGCAATTGCGTTCCCGCGATGCCGCACCCTCCCGAATAAAGCGCGCTGGGGAAGGGATGGGGGCCTGGGGGAAGGGAAACACCTCCCGCGCCAGCGGAGGGGTTTCCCTTCCCCCAGAAAAAGACATCGCAAACAAGGAACAAATCGCTTCTATGAATCAAGCAACGCTTCAACGGCGGCGACGATATGATGAGAGCGGATGCCCGCGGCTTCGCGCAGGCGCGTCTGGCTGCCGTGTTCCACAAAGGCGTCGCCGATGCCCATACGGCGAATGCGCTGTCCGTCGAGCAGCTGGTTGTCGCTAAGGTATTCCAGCACGGCGGAACCGAAGCCGCCGGCAAGGCTGCCCTCCTCCACAATGACAATGCGCCGGAAACGGCGGGCAATGTCGGCAATCTGGGCTTCGGGCAGGGGCTTGAGCCAGACGGGATCAAAAACCAGCGGCGTAATGCCGCGCTGTTCGGCGAGTTTGGCGGCAGCACGCAGGGCGGGGTGCACCCGACTGCCCACGGCGATGATGGCGACCTCGGAACCATCCTGAAGGATTTCCCCCGTGCCCACGGGCAGCAAACGAGGAGCGCCGGACAAAGGAACGCCATAGCCCGCGCCGCGCGGATAACGCACGGCACAGGGGCCGGGCAGAGAAAACGCCGTAGCCAGACAGTGGCGCAGCTGATCCTCATCTCGCGGGGCCAGCAGGGAAATGTTGGGAATATGTCGCAAATAGGCGATATCAAAAACGCCGTGATGCGTTGCGCCGTCCTCTCCCACCAGCCCGGCCCGGTCAATGCAGAAGGTCACGGGCAGATTTTGCAGACAGACATCATGCACTATCTGATCATAGGCGCGTTGCAGGAAGGTCGAATAGATGGCCACAGCCGGGCGGTAGCCCTGACAGGCAAGACCGGCGGCAAAGGTGACGGCATGCTGTTCACAGATACCCACATCCACGAAGCGATCCGGAAAACGCTCCTGAAAGGCGTTGGTTCCTGTCCCTTCGGGCATGGCGGCCGTGATGGCAATAATATGCTTGTCCTGTTCGGCCAGCTCCACCAGCGTTTTACCGAAGATAGAAGTAAAGGACGGCACGGCCCCCTTGCCGGGGATGATGGGCATGCCGGTTTCGGGGTGGAAGTGCCCCACGCCGTGAAAATGAACGGGGTCCTGCTCGGCGGGCGCGTAGCCCTTGCCCTTGCGGGTGCGGATGTGCAGCAGGACAGGACCGTCCTCCACAGCGGCCGCCATTTGCAGATGGCGGCGCAGGGCCGGGATGTCATGCCCGTTGACAGGCCCGATATAGGTGAAACGGAAAGCCTCAAAGAGCATGCCGGGCGTAAAGAAAGACTTGAAACTCCATTCGCCGCGCATGGCGTATTCGGCCAGCTTATTACCGATGCGGGGAATGGCGCGCAGCAGGGAGAGTACATCCTTGCGCGCCTGCCGCACCCAGCGACGGGAAAGCGTCCGGCTCAGGAAGCGAGACAGCGCGCCCACATTGGGCGAGATGGAAATTTCATTGTCGTTAAGGACGACAATCAGACGACGCCCCATGTGTCCGGCAAGATTCAGCCCTTCAAAGGCTTCGCCCCCGGTGAGAGAGCCGTCGCCGATAACGGCAATAACATGATGATGAAGACCGGAAAGATCGCGGGCCAGCGCCATGCCAAGGGCCGCGGAAATGGATGTGGACGAATGGCCGACGCCAAAATGATCGTAAGGGCTTTCCGTCCTGCGCGGGAAACCGGAAATGCCGCCCCACTGGCGCAGGGTCGGGAAAAGATCGCGGCGGCCGGTAAGCAGCTTGTAGGCATAGGCCTGATGGCCCACGTCCCAGATGAGCTTGTCCTGTTCAAAGTTGAAGCAGGACAACAGCGCCAGAGTGAGATCCGTCACTCCCAGCGAAGGCGCGAGATGCCCGCCGGTATGGGACACCACATCCACGATACGGCAGCGCACTTCTTCGGCCAGCTCAGCAAGCTGGGCGTCGGAAAGCGTCGCGATCTGCGCGGGCGAAGACAGGCTTTGCAGAAGCGGACACGGGCGCAGGGACGCCTCCGCCTCGCGGGAAGAAGGCTGCGTCATCTAAGCGACCCTCGTCACGGTATACAGGGCCAAAGCCCGCAGGAATTCGGCTTCCGGGCCGTGGAACGAAGCTATAGCCTCCTGAGCGAGGCGGGCCTGCTCCTGAGCAAGACGACGGCTTTCGTCAAGCCCAACAAGAGAAGGATAGGTATTCTTGCCGTGCTCGGCATCGCTGCCCGCAGGCTTGCCGAGGGTTTCGGTATCGGAAACCACATCCAGGATGTCGTCGGCTATCTGGAAGGCTACGCCAAGGGCCGCGCCATAGCGGCTGATCTGTTGCAGTTCGATGCTTTCGGCTCCGGCCAGCAACGCGCCGCAAACACAGGAGGCCCGCAGCAGCGCCCCGGTTTTCATGGCATGCATGCGGCGCAGCTCGTCCAGAGAAACAGACGGCATGCCGGTATAAATCATGTCCCATTCCTGACCGCCGACCATTCCGGCCGAACCGGCGGCGCGGGCCATCTCTCCCACGGCGGCCAGCACGCGCGACGCGGGCAGATCCACGGTGGTCATGCGTCCGAAAGCGTCCGTCAGCAGACCGTCTCCGGCAAGGATGGCGGTCGCCTCGTCAAAGGCCTTATGATTGGAAGGCTTGCCCCGGCGCAGATCGTCGTCGTCCATGGCGGGCAAATCGTCATGAATGAGCGAATAGGTATGAATCATTTCGATGGCGGCGGCAAAGGGCAGCGCGACGGATTCCGCCAGCCCGAACAGGGCGGCGCAGCTCAGGCAGAGTACGGGGCGCAGCCGCTTGCCTCCGGCCTGAAGGCTGTACAGCATGGAGTCCCGCAGGCGCGGCGGCATGTCGCACCCCACGCAGGACGGCAGGAATTCTTCCACCATACGGGCCCGCCGCAAAAGCAAAGCCTTCATTTCTTCGCCGCTCATCATTGCTTGTCATCCTCTTCGCGAGCCGTGCCCGACAGGCGCACGGCCTCGACATCAAAATCCTGTTCTTCGCCGTTCTGCCACAGGCGCACCTCATGGCGCGCTTCTTCCAGACGCTTACGGCACAGGCGCGCGCATTCCACGCCTTCGCGGTACAACGCCATGCCCTGCTCCAGCGGCAAATCGCCGCGCTCCAGAGTATTGACGATTTCCTGAAGGCGTTCAAGACGCGTTTCAAAGGCATTTTTTTTGCTGTCTCGTGCGCCCATACGGGGCACCTCCCTCTCCGGCCCGTTCCGGGCTCATCCTCCGACGCTGGACTCTAGCGTTTTTCCACCTTCTCCAGCAAGGGCAAAATATCCACGGACTGCCCCTGCGCGAACAGCGAGAGATGGAGGTGCGGTCCCGTCACGCGGCCCGTCGCTCCCACAAGGCCGATAACCTGACCGCGCCGCACGCTTTCGCCGGGCCGCACCAGAATCTTTGACATATGAAGATACGCGGTGGCCACGCCCAGCCCGTGATCGAGATAGACGGCATTGCCGGAGAAATACAGATTATCTGCCAGCGTCACTACGCCGTCGGCACAGGCCCTGATGGGCGTCCCTTCGGGCGAACGCAGATCGAGCCCCTTATGAAAGCCGCGCGGCTGCCCGTTGAACACACGGCGCAAACCGTACTGACTGGAGATGCCGCCCTCCACAGGACGCACAAAGGGAACCGTCCAGGAACGGCGGGAAGAATAGCTGGCCAACGCGCGGGAGACCTTGCGTCGATCTTCCTTGATACGGGCCATGACATCGGAAGGCGGAGACACATACTTTCTGTCAACGGTCAGCTTCTGCACGGGCCGCTTCCTGTCAAAGACGGCAATACGCGCCGAGGCGGTTTCCGTACCGCCCCGAACAGTCACCGTGCGAGCGGCCTGCTTTTCTTCCAGAGGCATGCCCAGCAGGATGACGGCCTGCCACTGTTCCCCTTCCTGATAGGCGTCGGCGGAATAGTCCTTGCCGCCCCAGGAAAAGACAAAACGCTGCACCGGCTGCGCGGAAGAGGCCAGCACAAGAAAGGCGTCGCCGCGAGCGACGCGATCCGGCGCGTCAAGAAGAGGCGCGGCCCCGGCCTGAGCCGACAGGATGGCGCACAGGAACAGAATCAGAAACGCCAGAGCCCTAACGGGATTTTTCATGCGGTTGCTCCTTGTGCACACCGGTTACAACGGCCTCAACACGCCCGTCATGCAGCTGCACGGCGATGGCGTCGCCCTGTTTCAGGGCGGCGGCAGAATCAAGCGCTTTGCCGTGAACATCACGCAACAAAGCATAGCCCCGGCGCAGAGGAGCGGCGGGGTCCTTGCCCGCAAGGGCCGCGTCAAGACGCTCCAGCCGCAGTCCGCGGCTGTCGAGCAGAGACGAAATCGCGCCCCGCAAACGAACTTCCAGAAGGTGCAACGCGGCTTCCCGGACTGCCGGTTCGCCTTCAAAAGCCCGATGCAGCCGGGGCTCCAGACGCTCCAGCCGCAGGGCGACGGCATCAAGGCGGTGCCGCATGGCGGCATGCAGACGGCTTTCCGCCATATCCACCTGACGCTCCAGACGTTCCAGACGCCTGTCAGGAGCGCACCAGTCCAGCCGGCGCGCGGCATCGTCCAGCAGGCGGGCGCGACGCTCCACGGCAAGAAGCGCGGCATGCCGCAGCGACGTTTCCAGATCATCCACTCGCTGCGCCAGCTCCGCGCGCGACGGCCAGAGCAGCTGCGCCGCATGAGAAGGGGTAGCGGCGCGCACATCGGCGGTCATATCGGCAAGCGTCACATCCACCTCATGGCCGATGCCCGCCAGAACAGGCACGGGCGAACGAAACACGGCCGTCGCCACGTCCTCTTCGTTGAAAGTCCAGAGATCTTCCAGCGAGCCGCCGCCGCGGATAAGCACGACGACTTCCGCCCAGCCCTGAGCCGCCGCATGCAAGGCCCGGATCACGTCCTCGGCGCTGCCCTCGCCCTGCACCCGGACGGGGAAAAGGCGAATCCGCGCCCCGCTGCCCCGCTGCCGGGCCAGCTCCAGAAAATCGTGTATTGCCGCGCCGGAGGGGGAGGTTATCAGCGCGACCCGCTGCGGATCGAACGGCAGAGGGCGCTTACGCTCCAGGGCAAAATAGCCCCTGGCGGCCAGCAGGCGCTTACGCTCTTCAAAGGCCTGCGCCAGACCGCCTGCTCCCGCGGGCTGCACGAGCTCCACATAGAGCTGATAAACGCCGCGCGGCGCGTAGACGCCGATATGCCCGGCGCAAAGGACCTCAAGGCCGTTGCACAGAATGTCCGCCGGAGCCGGGGGCGGGCTTTCATACACTTCGCCGGTAAGGGGGTCAAAACTCTGCCCCCGGCGATTGCGCCCCCGAAAACAGACGCATTGCAGCTGCGCCTCCGCATCCTTGAGGCTGAAATAGACATGTCCCGAAGACGGGCGCGAAAGGTTGGTGACCTCGCCGCGCACCCAGACAAAGGGAAAACGTCCCTCCAATGTCCGCCGCAGGCGTTCCGTCAGCGCCCGAACGCTTAGAATTATGCCGTCTTCCGGCAAGGAGACTGTCGACATGGCTCGCGCTGAAGACGGGTTTACGCTTCCTTGAAAGTCGGGCCGGTCTCCGGCGTCGCGTCTTCCATCTCTTCCACGCGATGACGTCCGCGGCTTTTGGCGCGATACAGAGCCTTGTCCGCCTGATCCAGCGTTTCATGCAGAGACGTCAGGCCCGGAGCCCGGAAAGCCAGGCCGACGCTCACGGTCAGCCGCCCCCAGGGCGATGCGGGATGGGGAATATTGGCCGACGCCAGCGCAGCCATCAGGTCGCGGGCCACGGCGCGCACCTTGTCCGGCTGCGCTCCCTCGCCCTGAAAGATCATGACGAATTCCTCGCCCCCGTAGCGGAAGGGGGTGCAGCTCGCGTCGGCATAGCTCATGGCGATTTCCCCCACGCGCCGCAGGGCCTCGTCGCCAGCCAGATGACCCAGGGAGTCATTGTATTGCTTGAAAAGGTCAATATCGAACATGAGAATAGCGACGCACTCGTCCGGCACGCCGCCCTTCAGAAGCAAATCCAGGGCCCTGCGGTTGGAAAGACCCGTCAGGGAATCCCGGAAACTCATGCTCTTGAGCTGTTCCTGTACCTTTTCCAGACGGGACGAGCGGGCGTCCTTGGCCAGCATATCCCGTTGCAGGAGGGGGAGCGCCTGAATCATTCTGTCCAGCTCCCTGATCCGCGACGAGGGATAGCGCCGGACATCCCGCCCGTTCAGGATATCGGACAGGACATCCGACGCCTGCATAATAGGCAGCAGAATATGGTGATGCAGCAGCCAGCTCAGGATGGCAAGGCAGCAGGTCAGACCAATGCAAAGATGCAAGGCAATCTGCTGTATCCGCTCCGCATGCTGTGAAATAGCCGAAAGCTCGCTGTAGATCAGCTTTACTTCCGAACTTGACGCCGCCACGCGGAAAGCGGTGAGACGCTCAAGAATACTCCCGTTCAACTTACGAGAAAGCACATCTTCCTGACGCAACGCATCCATAAGGCGCAGAATGCGCTGCGCAAGAGGGGCAAGAACGCTTTTGCCGGCGGCGGACGCGCCGTCGGCCAGCCGCTGAATACGCTCCCGCAGCTCGGTAGAAGAATTTTCCGTCAGATTAACGCAATTCTGCCACAGCGCCGCGACCGACTCTGCGGACAGACGACCGCCGACCTTATCATACCCTGCGAGAAAGGCGTGCACGCTTTCCAAAAGCTGACTGTACAGCTGCACGACACGATTTCGGGAGTCGTACAGCTCCCGAATGGGGGCGCTCAAATCCCGCAATGTGCTGTCGTCTACGCGCTTGTCAAAAGAAATTTCCGCCAGCAGAGCCCGGATGCCGGTATAGGTGCTGCGCAGATATTCCTCGTTGGGAGCCTGACGCATCTGAGATACGGAATGACGCAGATATTCCAGATTAAGCAGCGTGCGCTGTCCTTCCTGAATAGAAGGAAGATGCGCTTCACGGGATTCGCCCACCATGCGTTCGATACTCTGGACATTGACATACAGGAACGCATAGACAACGACGATAAACAGACCTTCCAGCACTATCGAGTACCAGTGACGGTCCGCGCCGAAAAACGTTTCATGAGCTGCCCCTGACTAATAGATATCAAAGGAAAAATACTTACGGGACAGCTTGCTGAACGTATCGTCAAGGCGGATGCTTCTGATGGCCGCGTTGATGCCGGGCACCAGGTCCGCCCTCCCCTTCGTTATGGCAATGCGAGAACCGGAAGATTTGGGCGCGGGAAGCAGCGGATCGGAAAGCAGCGCAAAACTCTCGTTCTCCGCAAGAAATTTATAACCGGCAAAGCCGTCTACAAAAACGGCGTCCAGTTCGCCCTGCTTCAGGGCCTCCAGCAGTTCTTCCACCGTTGTGAAACGGGCGACAAGCCGCGCTTTCCCTCCCCAGCGGGAAAGAAGGTACTGCGCCTGCAGCGTTTTGATCTTTACGCCGATGCGTTTGTCTCGGAGCTTCTCGATATCGTCTCGGAACTCTGCCCGGCCGATATAGATGGAATGGGAACGATAGTAGACGTCGCTGAACAGCAGAAAGCGCCGGCGATCTTCGGTCGCGGCCATACCCGCCACGGTAAAATCGAGCTCGCCGGTACGGGTGCTGCGCAGCAAATCCTCGAAGGGCATCGGCACATAAACGCAGTTCTTGCCCAGATTTTTGCACACGGCCTGAGCATATTCGACGTCAAAACCAGTTCGGACGCCCTGCGAGTTCACAAAGGAAAAGGGCTCGTAGTTCTCCTCGATGCCGACGCGCAAGACAACCTCCCGCGCTCCGCCGAAGCCGCAGCACAGCAGCGCGACGACGAGCGCGGAAACATGCATCCAGTTGCGGAGACGCAGCATGCATACCCCCCTTTGTGACGGAAAAGGCAGACCACGGGACAAATATATGCGGAGTTTTCAGGAGTCCCGGTATGGCGCTGTTCGCTGCGGCCAGATCCGGCCGTTTCCATGCTCCGACGGCAAAACTGCCGCCTCCCGAAAGGCATGTCTGCCCTTTCGGGTTCACGGTATGCAACTTTAGCCCCAAAAGAAGAAAAACACAAACAATCTTCCCGGCAGCATGACTTTCACTCCCAAAAAGCCGCCGCGGAAAGGGAGGAGGGACTTCCCTCCTCCCTGGCGTTACGCTTTACTTACGGGCGCTCTCCCACCCCTGCCGCACGGTATCGGCCCATGCGGCAAAGGCTTCTGCAAAGCCTTCCAGGGGCAGCTCGCCCTTTTCGCCGGTGCGGCGGTCCTTGCATTCCACCACGCTGCGGGCCAGCCCCTTGCCGCCCACAATCAGCTGCATGGGAGCCCCCAGCAGGTCGGCGTCCTTGAACTTGACGCCGGGGCGCTCCTCACGATCATCCAGCAGCACGGACAGGCCGTCGGCCTGCAACTGCGCGTACAGTTCCTCGGCCTTGGCGGCCACGTCTTCCTTGCCCGGATCGAGGCAAAGGAGAATGCACTGCACCGGCGCCAGCGGCAGGGGGAAGATGATACCGTGCTCGTCGTTGTTCTGCTCGATGGCCGCGGCCACCACGCGCGAAACGCCGATGCCGTAGCAGCCCATGATCATATACTGTTCCTTGCCGTTCTCGTCGAGGAACACGGCGTGCATGGCTTCGCTGTACTTGAGCCCCAGCTTGAAGATATGACCTACTTCAATGCCCTTGGGCAGTTCAATACGCCCGCCGCAACGGGGGCAGGCATCTTCCAGCGTGATGCAGCGCAAATCCGCATATTCCTTCACCGAGGCGTCGCGGCGCAAATCAAGATGCAGCACATGGGCGTCGCCCTTGTTGGCCCCGGCCACGTAGTCGGTCGCGCCCTGCAGCTCCAGATCGGCATACACGGGGATATCCAGCCCGGCAGGTCCGGCAAAGCCCACGGGGGCCTGAGTTACCTTGCGCACGGTTTCCGGCCCGGCAAGCTCCACTTCCTGCGCCTTAAGCAGATTCTTGAGCTTGATGTCATTCACTTCCCGATCGCCGCGCACCAGCACCGCAACGGGCTTGCCGTCCGCCACGAAAATCATGGTCTTGATCACCTGCGACGGCTTCACGCCGAGCATGGCGGCCACCTCTTCCACCGTATGCGCGCCGGGCGTGTCCACGCAGGTCATGTCCGGGCAGGACTCCGTGCAGGGCGCGCCCTTCCAGAGCACTTCGGCGCGCTCCACGTTGGCCGCATAATCGCACTGCGTGCAGGCGCAGATGGTGTCTTCGCCCGTGTCGGCCAGCACCATGAATTCATGGGAGAACTTGCCGCCGATGGAGCCGGTATCCGCCTCCACGGCCCGGAAGCGCAGGCCGAGACGCCGGAAAATAGCCGTATAGGCCTCGTACATACGCTTATAGCTTTCGTCCGCCCCGGCATTGTCGGCGTCAAAAGAATAGCCGTCCTTCATGACGAATTCGCGGCCGCGCATCAGACCAAAACGGGGGCGCACCTCGTCGCGGAACTTGCTCTGAATCTGATAGAGACGCACAGGCAGCTGACGATAGGAGCGCACTTCGCCGCGAACAAGATCGGTAATGACTTCTTCATGCGTAGGGCCGAGGCAGTAGTCGCGATCATTACGATCCTTGAAGCGCAGCAGCTCCTTGCCGTAAAAGACCCAGCGTCCGCTTTCCTTCCAGAGGTCGGCGGGCTGCACCATAGGCATGAGCAGCTCGTCGAAACCGGCCTTTTCCATTTCCTCGCGGATGATGTTTTCCACGTTGCGGATGGCCCGCAGCCCCAGGGGCAGATAGGTATAAATGCCCGAAGTCAGGCGGCGCGCCATGCCCGCCCGCAGCAGCAGTTTGTGGCTTGCCACCTCGGCATCGGCGGGCGTTTCTTTGAGCGTGGGAATATACGAAGAGCTGTAACGCATGTTAATTGTATCCTTTTTCGGTAAGCAGTGCCTGAAGTTCTTCCATAAAAGCCGCAAGCAGCGCATCCTGCCCGCGAACGGAGCGGATGACTTCTCCCTTGCGAAAGATGATGCCCTTGTCCCGGCCGCCGGCAAGGCCCAGATCCGCCTCGCGCGCCTCGCCCGGACCGTTGACCACGCAGCCCATGACGGCGACCTTGATCGGCGCGGTAGACTCGGCCAGACGCGCCTCCACAGCCGCGGCCAGCGCGAACAGATCTATTTCCGTGCGGCCGCAGGTAGGGCAGGAAATGATTTCCGGCCCGCGACTGCGCAGGCCCAGAGCGCGCAGGATTTCCCAGGCCACGGTCACTTCCTCCGCCGGATCGGCCGTCAGCGAAACGCGCAGCGTGTCGCCAATGCCCTCGCGCAGCAGAATGCCGAGCCCCACGGCCGACTTGACCGTGCCGCGCATCAGGCCCCCGGCCTCGGTCACGCCGATGTGCAGGGGGTAGTCGCATGCCTGCGCCAGGGCCTCATACGCCGCGATGGTATCCGTCACGGACGAGGACTTGAGAGAAATCTTGGTATCGTAAAAACCGCGGCGCTCCAGCAGGCGCACATGATTCAGCGCGCTTTCCACCATAGCCTGCGGGCAGGGGCCGCCGTACTTGCGCAGCAGCTCCTTTTCCACGGAGCCGGAATTAACGCCAATACGGATGACAGCCCCGTGAGCCTTGGCCGCATCGACGACGCGATCCACATGCTCCGCCGGGCCGATGTTGCCGGGATTAATGCGCAGCCCTTCCAGTCCGGACTCCAGCGCGGCCACGGCAAGCCTGTAGTCAAAATGAATATCCGCAATAAGCGGCACGGGCGATGCCGCGCGAATGGCCGCCAAAGCTTTGACGGCCGCCTCGTCGGGCACGGCCAGCCGCACGGCTTCGCACCCGCGCTTCACCAGCCGGGCAATCTGTGCCGTCGTGGCTTCCACGTCGCGGGTATCGGTATTGGTCATGCTCTGCACCATCACGGGCGCGCCGCCGCCAATGGCAAGCGGCCCAAGCCTGATGGCGCGGCTCTGGCGCTGCGTCATGGGCAAACCTCCCCCCTGCGGCGGACACAATGCGGCCCGCCGGTTTCCTCTCCGCCATTCCCTAGAGCATTTTCAGTTTGAAATGCTTCGCATTCCAAACCATACGGCCTGTCGTTTCGCGGAAAAAGCGCGGTTTTTCCGCTCCCTTTGGGCCGGGCGGCGCTGTGCCGCCGCCTCGCGTTTCACCTTTTTTAAAGTTGAAACGCTCTAAATCTCCGCAATCCGGCATGCGGAGAGGCGTCCGCAGCATTCCACCGGCTTCGCGGATTGTCAAACCCCTTGTGTCTCCGAAAGGCATTTTTACGCAGACAAGCAAAAACGGTACGCGAATTGCATACAAAAAGTCAGCCGTTGTTTTTTTGCCGCGTGCCGCAGGGGCAACCCGCCGCATGCCGGAGCAGTTCAGCCCAGACAGGGACGAGGCGCTTTTGCGCCCGTCCGATGGTCGCCGCTCTTGCGAAAGGCCGCGCCTCCATCGTATAACAGTTGCGGTCACGTTCCCATCCGTGAAATTTCCGCAAGAAACGCACAAAGGATCTCGCCATGACATTTACCCTCGCTCGCTGCCTGCGGCTGTTCCTGCTCCCGCTGGTTGCCCTCAGTCTTGCCGGCTGCGCCGCCGGAGGCGCGCAGACGCCCACCTCCTCCGGCTATACGGATGCGATGGAAATCAAGCTCAAGTGCCGGGAAATGGCCGATCAGATGCTTGCCACCATGCCCAATACCGCTCTGGAAGGCTTTGTGGCCATGCCGACTTCCTTCGTCAACAAAAACAACACGAATCAGAGTTCCCCCCTGGGCCGCCTGCTGGCGGAATCCATGTACTATGAATTTAATCAGCGCGGTTTTCCCACCAGAGAATATCGTCTGAGCGGCGTTGTCTCCAGCGTGGGGGGCAAGAATGATCTGGCGCTGGCCTCCAGCCAGCTGTCCGCCGTCAAGGGCCAGAAGTGGGCCGCGCTGCTCGTGGGCACCTATCTGGTGGACAAGGACGCCACTTTCGTCAACGCCCGCCTCGTGCGCGCCAGCGACGGTCTTGTGCTGCGCACGGCTCAGCTCGTGCTCGTCAATACGCCCATCGTCAACCGCCTGCTTTCCGACGGCCCCCGCGATAAGGAAGGCAATCCCATCAAGCCCCTGTATCCGCCCCTGTATCAGCCGGTGAATCAGGGCTCGCTCACCATCACGCAGGGCCGCTAAGGCCGAGGAGATTTCCATGAAAACGACGCTTGTCTGCACTCTTGCCGCCGCCCTGCTCCTTGCTGCCGCGCCGGCCTTCTGCGCCACCGTGAGCGGCGGCTCCGACAACAGCAAAAGCCTCTGCCGCCGCTATCTTGCCGAAGGCGAAAAGTTCCGTACCCAGAACCGCTACGAACTGGCCCGCCAAAGCTATGCGCAGGCTCTGTCCATTTGCAATGACGGCCGGGATATCGCCACCGCCAAGCAGGGCCTGAACACCATTGAACTCTTGCTGCGCACCATGCGCTAAGGATACTCCCATGCGGAAAATCACACTTCCTCTCATCCTCGCGCTCGGTCTGCTCCTGCCCTGCGTCGCCAATACCGCCCTTGCCGCCAGCGTGCCCTCCGCCGCCGACAGCATCGGCAAGCAGCTCGACAAGCAGATGGTGCAGCGCTATGCCGCCAAGACCACCGACGACGGCCTGTCCCAGAGCGAACGCGAAAACCGCATGCGCGCCCGTACCATCATCATGGGCACCGTGGCCGCGGACCTCAACGATCTCAACGCCAGCTGTCCCCTGGCTCGTCAGATGACGGAAGAAATCTCCCGCTATCTCGTCAGCAAGGGCTATCGCTTTCAGGAGCTGCGCAAGGGCAGCTACATTCGCTTCCATCCCGAAACCGGGGAGCTTATCCTCACCCGCAACGTGCGCCAGCTGGCAAGCCGCGTCGGCACCAGCCATGCCGTACTGGCGGGCACCTACATTGTCAGCGCTGACAACGTCCGTTTCACCATGCGCCTGATTCACACGACCACCAACGAGGTGCTGGCCATGGGCACGGCTACCGTCTCCATTAGCGATGACGTGCTCCCCCTGCTCTACGATTTCAACTCCAGCAGCCGTTCCAACCTGCTCACCGGCACAGGCTCCGGTCTGCAATAGCCAGAAAGCTTTCAAAAACAGGAAAAAAGCCCTTCGCACGCCCGTTCCCTTGCGGGCGTGCGTTTTTTGCGCCATAACCGCGAAACGCGGCGCATGTGCGTCTCCTGACCGTCCGGGGCTTCCGGCGCGTTTTTTTCAGCGCCGCGCTGTCCGCCCCCGGACTCGTCAGCATTTATTTTGTTTAAATATTTTTAGCGGCCTGTCGTTTCGCGGAAAAAACACGTTCTTTCCGCTCGCTCTGGGCCGGGCGGCGCTGTGCCGCCGCCTCGCGTTTCGCCTTTTTCAAAGGCAAAACGGTCTGAAGCATTTTCAGTTTGAAACGCGTTGCGCTTCAAACCATACGGCCTGTCGTTTCGCGGAAAAAACGCGGTTTTTCCGCTCACTTTGGGCCGGGCGGCGCTGTGCCGCCGCCTCGCGTTTCGCCTTTTTCAAAGGCAAAACGCTCTAACATCACTACAGATACAAAAAGGAGTCGTCATGGCGCTCAGCATCGGCATCGTCGGCCTGCCCAATGTGGGCAAATCCACTCTCTTCAACGCCCTTACCAAGGCGCAGAATGCGCAGGCCGCCAACTATCCCTTCTGCACCATCGAGCCCAACAAGGCGACGGTCGCCGTTCCCGACAAGCGCGTTGACGCCCTGACAGCCAAGGCGAAGCCCCAGAAAACCATTCACGCCAGCGTGGATTTCATTGACATCGCCGGGCTTGTGCGCGGCGCCAGCAAGGGCGAAGGGCTCGGCAACCAGTTCCTTGCCAACATCCGCGAATGCGCCGCCATCGTCGAAGTGGTCCGCTGCTTTGAGGATGAAAATATTACCCACGTGGACGGCGCTGTTGATCCGCTGCGCGATATCGACACCATTGAGACCGAGTTGCTCCTTGCCGATATTCAGAGCGTGGAAAAGCGCCAGGAAAAACTGCTCAAGATGGCCAAGGGCAGCAAGGATGCCAAGGCCGCCGCGGAAATCATGCAGCAGCTTCTGGCCGCTCTCAACGACGGCAAGCCCGCCTCCACCTTCGCCCTGCCCGAAAACGAAGCCTTTCTCCAGTCCTGGCGCGAACTGGGCCTGCTCACGGCAAAGCCGGTCATCTACTGTGCCAACGTGGACGAAAACGCCGTGGCCGACGGCAACGAACTCTCGCAGCGCGTGCAGGCCCTTGCCGCCGAACGCAACGCCGGATTCGCCCGCATCTGCGCCAAGCTCGAAGAAGAGCTGCAAGGCCTGCCCGACGAGGAACAGGCCGAAATGCTCTCCTCCTACGGCATTGACGAAAGCGGCCTCGTGCGCATCATCCGCACCGGCTACGATACCCTCGGCCTGTGCAGCTACTTCACCGCGGGCCCCGACGAAGTGCGCGCCTGGACCATCCGCAAGGGCTGGAAGGCCCCGCAGGCCGCCGGCGTCATCCATACCGACTTTGAACGCGGCTTTATCCGCGCCGAAGTCATTTCCTATGACGACTATATGAGCCACGAAAGCGAAGCCGCCTGCCGCGCCGACGGCGTCCTTCGCGTCGAAGGCAAGGAATACGTCGTTCAGGACGGCGACGTAATGCACTTCCTCTTTAATGTTTAGTCATGTGCGAGGGGGAGAGGGGACCCCTTTTGAAAAAGGGTTCCCCCTCTCCCCCTCGCGCTCCCCCTCTCCCCTCCTAAAACTTTTCACAGGGTCACTCCGCGCCGCCCCGGCACGGAAAGCATTCAAAAATCGCCGTCCCCCGGCGTCATAGAGCGTTTCAACTTTAAAAAAGGTAAAACGCGAGGCGGCGGCACAGCGCCGCCCGGCCAAAAGTGAGCGGAAAAACCGCGCTTTTTCCGCGAAACGACAGGCCGTATGGTTTGAAACGCACAGCGTTTCAAACTGAAAATGCTCTAAAAGACGCGGAAGGGCGATTTTTTCTATTCAAGAAAGATACGTCGTGTTACTCCCCCGGCAACATGCCCGCCCCAGAAACACCACGTAACACAAAGAGGACAGACGATGCTGTTGCAAGGTCTTGATGTCGTGCTGGTAAAAACCCGCTTCCCGGAAAATATCGGCATGGCTGCCCGCGCCTGTGCCAATATGGGCTGCCCGGATCTGCGCCTTGTGGAGCCGGAACGCTGGCTGCCGGACAAGGCCCGGCCGCTGGCCACAGCCAAGGGGCTTCCCGTGCTGGACGGCGTGCGCGTCTTTAACGACCTGCCTGCCGCCGTGGCCGAAAGCGCCCTTGTCATCGGCACCACGGCCCGCGTGGGCGGATGGCGGCGCGAAATCCTGCACCCGACCGCGGCAGCTTCTGAAATCGTGGCGGCCCTGCGGGACGGCAATCGCGTTTCCCTCGTTTTCGGCCCGGAAGATCGCGGTCTGGACAATGCTGAAATTTCCGCCTGTCATCGCGTGCTTACCATTCCCACGGACGAAGCAAGTTCCCTCAATCTTGCCCAGTCCGTGCTGCTGGTGCTTTATGAATGCGCCGAAGCCATGCGCCGCGCCCAACGCGCGGAACGAGACGCGGAGCATCCCGCCGCGCCGCATGCGGAAAAAACCATCAGCGCCCAGGAGCAGGAACGCCTTGTGGCGGCTCTCAAGGAAACCCTGCTGGCCGTGGACGCCCTGCACGGCGACAATCCCGACTACTTTCTTATGCCCTGGCGGCGTCTTTTCGGGCGCGCCCGACTCCGCCGCCATGAATACGACGCCTTCATGGGACTATGCCGCCAGGTTCAGAACGCCCTGAAACGACGCGGGGAGCGTTAACACTATCTGTAGTTATCCGGGGAAAGGGAAGCTTTTTCCGCTCACTTTGGCCGGGCGGCACAGTGTTGTCGCTTCGCATTTTGCCTTTTTCAATGGCAAAATGCTCAAGTAAATCCTTGTCCCGGATACCCAAAGCAGAAAAGACACCCGGCAAAAGAAAGCACGATCCAGCAGAAAAGGCGGAGCAACGCAACCGTTGCTCCGCCTTTCTTCCTGTCTGCACTAGAGCATTTTCAGTTTGAAATGCTTTGCATTTCAAACCATGCGGCCTGTCGTTTCGAGGAAAAAGCGCGGTTTTTCCGCTCGCTCTGGGCCGGTCAGCGCTGTGCTGCCGCCCCGCGTTTCACCTTTTTCAAAGTTGAAACGCTCTCTCGGGGGACGTAAAAAAACGGAAAGCCCTCGCGCTCCCGAAACGCCGCATCCTCCAAACAAGCGGTTTTTGGAGGGATGGGGGAGTCTGAGGGGGAAGGGAACC
>CALVHG010000052.1 GCA_944327285.1 uncultured Desulfovibrio sp.
GTCAAGACTTTTTTCAGTTTCGTGACGTTTTCGCGTCGTCCGCTGTCCGTCTCAACCGGCGAAGGCGGACACTACGCGGGTAGCCCCCGTTCGTCAAGCTTTTTGTGGAAAGTTTTTTGTTTTTGTCGGGGGGAGGGGAAAACCCTCTGCTGGCGCGAGAGGGTTTTCCCCTCCCCCCAAGCCCCCCTCCCCTTTCCCAGCGCGCTTTATTCTGGTCAACGTAACATCCCGGAGATGCAGAAGCTTTCCTTTGTTCGCCGTCCCCCGGAAAAGCGGAAGGGACTTTGGCGAGGTGAACGAAAAGCAGGCTTATCGCATTCTCCCTGCTTTTCGCCTTATATCGCCCCCAACTCTCCTCCAAAACGAAGAAGCGCCCCTGTGCCGGATTTCGGCACAGGGGCGCTTCTCTCTTTTTTTCAGTCAATACCGGGAAAACTGGCGAATCTCTCCCCCGCACAACCGGGGGACGGGCATTCCCCGAACGCCGTCTGCGTTCCCGTCTCCGCACATACTCCCAAAGAAAACGCGCTGGGGAGGGGGAACCCCTCTCGCGTTAGCAGCGACCGGATGGCGGCCGCAGGCCGTGCCCGTTGCGACGAAGGAAGCTACGGGCATCGACAGCAGAGATGAGGGGTTCCCCCTCCCCCAACTCAACAAGCCCCCGCGCCCTACAGCACTTCGTAGATACGGGCGAAGACGTTGTCGTAGACCAGCTTGAAATAGGGGGAGATGCGCGGCGACAGGGGGTCGCCGACGAGCAGCTGCACCATCACGGAGTTATAGAGACGCTGATCCATAGCTAGCTTTTCCCCGGTGACACGGTTAAAGAGGAAATGAATATTTCGACGGCTTTCGAGGTAGCGCTGACGCTGGGCGGCGGAGGCTTTGGGGTTCTTGTCAAACCATTCCTGAAGATAGTCGCGCCGGGTCACGCCGGTTTCATCCAGCACGGAAATAGAGGAGGCATAGACGGGCGGCGCGCCGGGGAGCTGCACCGCGCCGGTGGAAAGCTGATAGGCAAGCCCCTGCGTCACAATGGACAAGGCGGCGGATTCGCCCTGCTGCCGGACGAAATTCCAGTTGCCGAAATTGCTTATCCAGAAACCGAGACGCAGGGTTTCAAAGCTGACCACAAGGAATTGCCGCCCCTTGCCTTCCACCAGCGGCGTGGAGGGGGAGCGCAAACGATCCATGAGCGCCTGCGCGGCGGCATTATCCAGTCCGGCAAAGACGTTGCCGGGTTCGTTGTCATGCTGGGCCGTGTAGCGGATAAGCTGCCGGGCAAAACGGGGATTATCCGTGGCCAGAACGGCGGCGGGGAGGTAGAGGGACGGCCCGGCATGCTGCGCGCCGTCGGCAATAGTAACGCGCCTCGCAAAGTGGTGGGCGGCATAGCCCCAGTCCCACCAAAGCCAAAGCATGCTGTCCGGCGGCGTGACGGTGCGGGCCCGCAACAGCGCGGCGGCATGACGCCGGTTGATCATGGGCCCCTGCGACATGGTGGGCAGGAGCTCGGCAAAAGGAGCTATCAGCAACGCCGTCAACAACAGCGACGCCGCCAGCCCGGCCCAGGAACCGGAGGAAGCGCCCCCCCGCAAACGGGCAAGACCAGCCCGCAACAGCCAGAACAGGGGCATGCTGAGACCAATGGCCACGATGGGCGCGCCGAACATAACCATGCGGCCGCCCATCTTGGTGCTGAGAATGCCCAGCGCGGCCAGCGGCAGGAGAAAGAGCGCGCCGGGACGCCGCAGAATGACGAAGCAGAAACCCGCCAGACCAAGAACAGCCGCCTCCACCCAGGGATGGAAGTAAGCGAGAACGGCCGTCACTCCCAGGTCCTGCACTTCCACGATGGACTGAGCCACGGAAGGATAGCCCACGACAGCCATGCCGGTATCCTTCACGTCGGCCCCGCGCTTGAGATAGGCCCCCATGTGGGCCATCATGGTATGCCAGATTTCCCCTTCGGCGGCGAGCGCCAGCGTGCCGCACCAGAGCAGGAGCAGCAGCCACGGGCGACAGAGAAAAGCCCGGCAGGCGCGGGAAGGCCGCAGGCCCAGACCGGAAGCCATGACAAGGCCGGTCAACGAGAGGCCCCAAGGGCCGATCAGCGTCGGCAAAGCATAGGCCAGCGAACCGAGCAGCAGCAGAGAACGCCTGCCGCGCTGGGCCAGCACCACGCAAAGCACGCCCAGCAGCAGAATGTTGTAGCGGATAAGATAGGGAAAGACAGAATGCCATTCCTGCGCCCACCAGGAAACGACGCCGGAGAGACCAAGCAGCAACATCCATTGCCAGCGCAGCGGATTGCCGAATTTGAGCTCGTGATTGGCAACGCCGCCCCAGAGCCTCCGGGCCGCGCCGAGCCCTGAATTAAGCATCAGGCGGCGCAGAATGAGATGCGGCAGCAGCATGTAACGCATGGCCCAGCAGGCCGGGGCCAGCGTCATCAGAAGAGGGAAAAACAGCGTGACAAGATCGGTGTCGTAATAGCCCAGC
This sequence comes from uncultured Desulfovibrio sp., assembly GCA_944327285.1. GTDB lineage: Bacteria > Desulfobacterota > Desulfovibrionia > Desulfovibrionales > Desulfovibrionaceae > Desulfovibrio. The sequence continues at coordinate 2,503 of CALVHG010000052.1, forward strand.
AGCGTACGCGCCAGAAAGCCGGGAGACAGCGACGTAAGCAGCCCGGCGGCAACGCCCGCCTCCATGCTGCCCAGCGCCCAGACCCATGCAAAGACAATCAGCGCCACAAGCGACGACAGCGCCGCGGGAAACCAGAAAGCGACGGCCGCCGGATACGTTCCCAGCGCCTCCGCCATGATGCGCAGCAGCTCGGACATGGGATGCCCCACGCCGAAACTGAAGCCCTCGGCCCCGGCAACCCAGTGATAGGCGTCATGGGTGGCCAGCAACATTTCCGAGCCGAGACGAAATTCCGGGTCCTGCCAGCAGGACCACTCCAGCATGCGCAGGCCAAAAGCCAGAGCCAGCGTCGCCAGCCCCCACAGGGCCCCGCGTATCCAATAGGAAGCGTCATGGTCCGTAAAGGGACTTGCGTTCATGACAGCCGCTCCTGCCCTGCCCCGGCCTGCATGGCCCAGAACCAGCGCCGCCCCGACGCGGCCTGCGGCGCGGCATAATCCCGGACAGCCACGACGCGCCAGGGCGCGGGCACATCTTCCGGCGCGGGCTCGTTGGCCAGAAAAACCGCCAGCGCCGGACGGGCCAGATGCGCCTCCACAAAGGGCAGCAGCGCCTTCCAGGGCATGAAGGCGCGACTCACGACAACCTGCCCCTGCCCCTCATGGGCCGCAAAAAACGTCTCCGCCCGCTCGCCGTGCACAAAGGTGCGCGGCAACTCCAGACGCGCGCACATGTCCGCAAGAAAGATGCTGCGCTTCTGCCGCGCTTCCACAAGATGATAGTCGCCGTCGGGCCAGACAAGGCGCAACGGAATGCCCGGCAGACCGGCCCCGGCCCCAAGGTCCCAGACCACGGGCGCGGCGGGCAGCAGCCCATCCTGCCGCAAGGCGCGAAGGAACACGGCAAGTTCAAGGCTGTCGGCCAGCAGGTCCCGCGCGGCCTCGCGCCAGGTGCGCGCGCCCACAAGATTCATGCGTTTGTTCCAGCGCATCAGCGCCGCCACATAGGCCGCGAGCCCCGCAATGCCGTTCGCGGATTCCGACAGCAGACGCCCGGCTTCCGCGCCGATGACGGACGCAAGCTCGTCCTGCAATGCCTGCGGGCTGGGTTCAATGTCTGCCACAGCACGCCTCCCTTTCACGTTTTCGCCGAAACCGGAAGCAACGGCACGCCGCGGAAAGTCTTCCGCTCCGGCGTTCTTTTCCCTGGTTCCGCACATACGCGGCCGGTTTTGCGCGCCGCGTTCCTGTCATATAAAGTATTTTCAGCTTGAAATGCCTTGCGCTTTACACCATACGGCCTGTCGCGTTACGGAAAAAGCGCTGTTTTTCCGCACAGTCTGGCCGGGCGGCGCTGTCACGCCGCCTCGCGCTTTACCTTTTTTAAAGGTCAAACGCTCCAGAGCATACGACCGCCGCGCCACCGCGCGGCTCCGGCCTTCCCGACAGACAGCGGGAGACGCGAAGTCCGGCTCGCAAGCCGTCGTGTTGTCTATGTATCCGCCGGGGGAGCGGCTGGCAAGGGCAGGACTTGCAAGGCGGGCGGCTATAACGTAGAAAAAGTTTCTTTCCGCCGTGCAGAAAGGCGACGTTCCGCGCCCCCTGACCGGCTTCCTCCAGTCCGCAAGGAGCATTCTCCATGACCGAATATTCTCTTCTTTTCCCCGGTCAGGGCTCGCAGGTGCCCGGCATGGGGCGCGATGTGGCCGAGGCCCGTCCCGAAGCCATGCAACTCTGGAAGCGCGCCGAAGCCGTCAGCGGCCTGCCCCTGCGCGAAATTTTCTGGGAAGGCGACGATAACGCCATGAGCGACACGCGCGCGCTCCAGCCCGCGCTGACGGTCGTTAACATCAATCTGTGGCGCGAACTTTCCGGCCGCGTGACGGCCTGCTCCGCCGCCGGGCACAGCCTCGGCGAATTCAGCGCCCTTGCCGCCGCGCAGGTGCTGGACGAAGAAAGCGTGCTGCGCATCGTGTCCCTGCGCGGGCAGCTCATGGCCGAAGCCGATCCGGACAGACGGGGCGGCATGGCCGCGCTGCTCAAGATGACGCCCGAAACCGTGGCGGAAATCGTGGCTGAAGCGGCTAAGGAAACGGATTCGCTCCTGATTGTGGCCAACTACAATACGCCTGGGCAGCTTGTGGCCAGCGGCACCCGCGAAGCCGTGGAATGCGTCTGCGCCAAAGCCAAGGAACGCAAGGGCCGCGCCATTGCCCTTGCCGTCAGCGGCGCGTTCCACAGCCCCATGATGGACAAGGCCAACCGGGAACTGGAGCCCCTGCTGCGCAAGGCCGTCTGGCGCAAGCCGCGCTTCCCCGTGTATTGCAATGTTCTCGGCACGCCTGTCACCGACGGCGAAAGCGCCCGCGACGTCATGCTGCGCCAGATGACGTCCTCCGTCCAGTGGATCGATACCATGCGCAACGAATTCCGGGACGGCGCGCGCCACTGGCTGGAACTGGGCCCCAAGCCGCTGCTTGGCAAGATGGTCTCCCCCTGCGTGAAGGACGTGGCCTCGCCGGAAGAGCAGGAAGCCGTTTCCGTGGCCTTTGTGGGCACGCTCGAAGACGCCGAAAACTTCTAGAGCGTTTCGCCACTGCAAAAGGCGGAACGCGAGGCGGCACAGCGCCGCCCGGCCAGACTGTGTGGAAAAACAACGCTTTTTCCGTAAAGCGACAGGCCGTATCGTTTGAAATGCAACGTATTTCAAACCGAACATACTCCAAGGGGAGCCGAAAGGGTCGCGCAAAGGCGGCCCACCCTTCGGCTGCATCATTTTTCTTTATGTGAACGCGGGACTTCGCCGCCATCATGGAGAAGTCCGCGCCGAAACCGCGCTCCATCCGGGGCAACACAGCTCCGACAAAAGCCCCGGAATAACGGAACGCCCGGAAGGACGGAGTCCCCTGCGCGCCGCAGGAGGAGCTCCCGCCGCCCGGCTCGCTACAAACAAGGATAAACGCCATGCGTGCTACAGATGCTTTGCGGACTGCTTTGCAGGAACTTTTGACGGAAAAAGGTCTTTCGTGGCCTGCGAAGGCGGTTATTGCGCCGCCGAAAGATGCCAAACACGGCGATCTGGCGGCGAACATTGCCATGCTGCTTGCCAAGGACGCGGGGCGGAATCCCCGCGAGCTGGCGCAGGAACTGGCCGACGCTCTGCCTGCCCGCTGCGCGGATGTGGCGGGCGCGGAAGTGGCCGGGCCGGGCTTCCTGAACGTGACGTTCAGCCCGGATTTCTGGCGTCGCGCCGTGCTGGACATTGAGAGCGCCGGAGCGGACTACGGCCGCTGCAACGTGGGACAGGGGAAAAAGACGCTGGTGGAGTATGTTTCCGCCAACCCCACCGGCCCGCTGCATGTGGGGCATGGCCGCGGGGCCGCCGTGGGCGACAGCGTGACCCGTCTGCTGCGTCGGGCCGGGTACGACGTGACCACGGAATACTACATCAACGACGCCGGACGGCAGATGCGCATTCTTGGGCTTTCCGTCTGGCTGCGCGTGCTGGAGCTGGCCGGGCGTCCCGTGGAATGGCCGGAAGACTTCTATCGCGGAAGCTACATTATTGATATTGCGCGGACCATGCTGGAGGAAGACCCCTCCCTGCCCGATCTGCCCGAAGCCGAAGGTCGCGAACGCTGCTATCAGCGCGCCATGAACGACATTCTCGACGGCATCAAGGCCGACCTGCGCGATTTTCGCGTTGAGCATCAGCAATGGTTCTCGGAAAAAACGCTGGTGGAAGGCGGCAAGGTTGACGCGGCCTTTCAGGCGCTGGACAAGGCCGGGCACACCTACGAAAAGGAAGGCGCCTACTGGTTTGCCACCGAAAGCCTCGGCGACGACAAGGACCGCGTTCTGCGCAAGTCCGACGGCAGCCTGACCTACTTCGCTTCCGACATTGCCTATCATCACGACAAGTTCCGTCGCGGCTACGAATGGCTCATCGACATCTGGGGCGCGGATCATCACGGCTATGTGCCCCGCATGCGCGCCGCCATCGCCGCTATGGGGCAGCCGAAGGAGAGCTTCGACGTTATCCTGATCCAGCTCGTGAACCTGCTGCAAAACGGCAAGCCCGTCAGCATGTCCACCCGCGCCGGCACCTTTGAAACGCTGGCCGACGTGGTCAAGGAAGTGGGCGCGGACGCCGCCCGCTTCATGTTCCTTTCGCGCAAGAGCGACGCATCGCTTGACTTTGACCTCGAACTGGTCAAGCAGCGCAGCATGGACAACCCCGTCTACTACGTTCAGTATGCCCACGCCCGCATCTGCGCCGTGCTGCGTCGGGCCGGAGAACGCGGCGTCAGCCTGCCCGACCGCGTAACCCTTGCCGATCTTGCGGCGCTGGATACCCCCGAAGACATGGCGCTGCTCCGCAAGGCCGCCACGCTGGAAGACGTTATTGCCACGGCCGCCCAGGGGCTGGCCGTGCATCACATCAGCCATTACCTTCAGGAACTGGCCGGCATGCTGCACAGTTATTACGCCAAGCATCAGGTGCTGCTGCCCGACGACACCCCGCGCACCGTAGCCCGCCTCGCCCTGCTGCGCGGCATGGGGCAGGTGCTGCGCAACGCTCTCGACATCCTCGGCGTCAGCGCCCCGGAGACTATGTAACGCATGGCCCCGCAGACTCCCCTCCGCAAACGCCTGACTGCCATCAAGGAAGCCGTGCGCGCTCCTCTGCGCCCCGGCGGCCAGAGCGAGCAGGTTCTGCGCACGCTGGAACGCATGCGCAACGCGCAGCGCGTCGCAGAGGAGGAGGACGAAAAGGCGTATCGCTTCCGTCTGTCGCCCGTGGCCGCCGGTATTGCGCTGGCGGTCATGGCGGCGACGGTCGGCTGGTCGTATTTTATGGGCTACATGGTCGGTCTGGGGCAGAACCCCGCCCGTCAGGTAGCCCGCCTTACAGGAGCCCCCCCGCCCGCGCCCTCCCCGCAGGTCGCAGCGCAGCAGGCCCCCCTGCCCCCGGACATCATCAAAGATGACATTCCGCCGGAAGGCAGCGAACCCGCCGCCACCGGCAGCGCGCCGCAGGCCGCCGCAGGTAAGCCTGCCGCCACTCCCGAACCAAAAGCCAAAGCCGAAGCCGCCCCGGCGCAAAAGGACGACAAAAACCGCTACCCCTTTGCCCGGCCCAGCGGCCAGGGTCTCACCGCCTGGGGCCTCTCCTCGTCCGCGCAGCAGCCGTCGGCGCAGGATGCAAAGACCCCTCCGGCCCAGCCCGCCGCGCCGTCCTCCGAAAAGAAAACGGAAGCCCCCGCCGCCGGGCAGCAACTCTACGACTTCGTGTTTCAGGTGGCCGCCTTCCGCAAGCAGGACGACGCCGACCGCCTCTGTCAGCGGCTGGAAGAAAAAGGCATTCGCTGCCGCGTCCAGCCCAGCGGCAAGGTGATGCTCGTTATGGCCATGCTGCGCGGCACCGCCCTGGACGGCGCCAACCTGCGCGCCGACTTCCAGCGCATGGGCCTCGGCGCGCCCATCCAGAAATCCCGCAGGGAACTTAAAGGACGCGTGCGGCAATAGTTTGTTTTGGGGGAAGGGGAACCCCTCTGCCAGCGCGAGAGGGCCCAGCCTTTCCGAAGAAAGGCGTTCTTGTAGTTCTTCCCCCCAAGCCCCCCTTCCCTTCCCCAGCGCGCTTTGATCCGGTAGACAAGACGCTGCGGCAGAGCCGGAGCCTGTCCCCCGGCAAACGTCCCCCGGCAGGGATGACAAGAGGCCCCTTCCTCCTGTAAACGACCTCAACATTTCCCAAACACATTTTTAGAGCGTTTTACCTCTGAAACGCGAGGCGCCAGCGCCGCCCGGCCCAACTTGAGCGGAAAAACCACGTTTTTTCCGCGAAACGACAGACCGTATGGTTTAACGCTATGTGGTTCAAATGGAAAATGCACTGGTCGGCGCATGCGGCGCTGCGGCCGGGCAGACAACAATGAAAAAGTCCTCCTGATGGCCGGTCAACGCAACCATCAATCAAAACAAAAAGACCCCGCTTTATTTTCCGCCTTCCCCGTTTCCGGGGGACGGGTAGCAAAGGGAACACAAAAACGTTTTAACTTTAAAAAGGTAAAACGCGAGGCGGCGCAGCGCTGCCCGGCACAAAATGAGCGGGGAAACACGCTTTTTCCGCGAAACGACAGACCGTATGGTTTGCAAACTGAAAATGCTCAAGAAAATCCCCGCAACGCAGCTTTAAAAAAGCGCGCTGGGGGAAGGGGTGGGGGTTCGGGGGAGGGGGAACACCCTCTCGCGCTAGCAGAGGGGGTTCCCCCTCCCCCGAAAAAAACACCCTGTAAACGCAGCCTCCACAAGCAACAAGACTTGAGGGTGTCATGAAACTTCCGAATATTCCGGCAATGGTTGGCGGCCTGGTTCTACGCTGGATAGACGCGCTGGGCGGCTTTGCACTTTTTCTGGCTTCCGGGCTGGGGCATATTTTTACAACGCCCCGGATTTTCGGGCGCTCGCTGCGGCAGTTGTACGTTATCGGGTCGCAGTCGCTGTTTCTTATTCTGCTGATCGGCCTGTTCTGCGGCATGGTTCTTGGATTGCAGGGCTATTATACGCTTGTGCAGTTCGGTTCCGTGGGCATGCTGGGTTCCGCAATTTCCCTGACTCTGATCCGGGAGCTGGGCCCGGTGCTGACGGCCATCATGCTGACGGGCCGCGCCGGTTCCGCCATGACGGCGGAAATCGGCGTCATGCGCATCAGCGATCAGATTGACGCGCTGGACGTCATGGACATCAATTCCATGGCCTATCTCGTGAGCCCGCGTCTTGTGGCCTCGCTCATCGCCTTCCCTCTGCTGACGGCCATTTTTGACACCATCGGCATCATCGGCGGCTATCTGACCGGCGTTCTCATGCTGCACATTAACGAGGGGGCCTACTTTTACCGCATTGCCCATTCCGTCACGGCCAGCGACGTCACCGGCGGCTTTATCAAGTCCATTGTCTTTGCCATCTGCGTCACGACGGTCTGCTGCCGTCAGGGCTACTTCACCCATTTGCGCCGCGACAGCGTGGGCCCGGAAGCTGTGGGCAACGCCACCACGTCCGCCGTGGTCATTTCCTGCGTGCTCATTCTTATTGCCGACTATACGCTGACATCGTTCCTGTTGTAGAGAAGGCCCCGCGCGCCTCCCCACCTTCATGACTCCGGGGGACGATTGCCGCGCGGAAAGCCCCTGCATCCCCGAAGCCTCCATCCTCCCGATTAAAACGCGCTGGGGGAAGGGGCGGGGGGCCGGGGGAGGGGGAACCCCCTCTCGCGTCAGCAGAGGGGGTTCCCCCTCCCCCGGAAAAAACTCCAACGAGGTTTCTTATGGAAACATTTACGCCAACAGCCGAGACAGACGGCTGGGACATACGCTTTCAGAATCTGACGGCGGGCTACGGGACGCGGGCGGTTCTGAGCAATATCAACGCCACGTTGCCGGGCGGCAAGGTGACGGTCATTCTTGGGGGGTCCGGCTGCGGCAAGTCCACCCTGCTGCGGCATATCATCGGCCTGTCGCGGCCCATTGGCGGCAACATTCTGATCGGCGGGCATGACTTCTTTCACCTGCCGGGCGGGGAGTTCCGGCGGCTGCGGCGGCATATGGGCGTGCTGTTTCAGGACGGCGCGCTGCTGGGAGCCCTGACGCTGGCGCAGAATGTGGCGCTGCCGCTGACGGAACATCTCAAACTGCCGAAAGACGTGGTGCGCCGCGCGGCGCTGCGCGTCCTGCGCATGGTGGAGCTGGAAGACTTTGCGGATTTTTATCCCAACGAGCTTTCCGGCGGCATGCGCAAACGCGCCGGACTGGCGCGCGCCATCATTGCCGAGCCGCGCATTCTGCTCTGCGACGAGCCCACCTCCGGCCTTGATCCCATCACCGCCGCGCGCATGGACGCCCTGCTCAAGGCCATGCACGAATTTTACCCGGCCATGACCATCGTTGTTGTCAGCCATGATCTTGCGAGCCTTGACGCCATTGCCGATCATGTGCTGGTGCTGCGCGAGGGCAGCGCCATTTTCAGCGGCCCTCTGGCGGAACTCAAGGAAAGCGACGACCCCTATCTGCGCAGTTTCCTGCATCGCCAGCCCGGCGACAACAGCAAACTGACGCATACGCCGCCTGATCCCGAAGTGCGCGCCGCCCTGAACCGTTGGCTGAACAGCGGCGCGTCGGCGCAGCCGGGAAAAAAGGCCGTCTAGCGCAACCGGCCGGAACAGGAGAATAACCGGAGCCCTCGCGGGTGTCCGCCCCTTTTCCGCATCTTGAACAACAGCCTTCCGGCGCGTATGGTGTTATGCGCCGCTGTGCGAGGAAAAACCATGAATACGTTTCGTCAGACCGCCGTGGGCGTCTTTGTGCTGCTGGGCCTGATTTGCGTGGGCTATCTTACCGTCAAGCTGGGCAAGATGGAGGTCATTACCGACAAGGGCTTTGAGCTGTCGGCCACCTTCAACTCCGTATCGGGCCTGCGCGTGGGCGCGGATGTGGAGCTTGCGGGCGTGCCCGTGGGCCGCGTGACAAACATCGTCCTGACCGACGACATGCGCGCCCGCGTCAGCCTGCGTCTGGACAGGCCCCTGCAACTGACCGACGACACTATCGCCTCGGTCAAGACCAGCGGCCTTATCGGCGACAAATACATCAGCCTTTCTCCCGGCGGTTCTCCCGACATTCTGCCCGCAGGCGGAGAAATAACCGAAACCGAAGCGCCTACGGATCTGGAATCCATCATCGCCAAATACGCGCACGGCGGAGTCTAGCCGATCTCCGGAGACATCGCCTGTCGCATTGCCGAAGGCTCTCAGGGACGGCCCCCGGAGACAGCCTTCCCCCCGACCCACAAAAAAGGAGCATCCATGAAAACCCTGCTATCGCGTTGCGCGGCCGCCCTCTTCTGTTTCTGCCTTCTTGCCGGAGCGGCACAGGCGGCATCCCCCGCGCATCAGACGCTGGAACGCGTCATCAACAATGTGCTCAACCTGATTAAAGACCCCGCCTATGCCAACCCGGCAACGCGCGCCGGTCAGCGCGCCAAGATTGAAAAAGAAGCGCGCACCATCTTTGATTTTGGCGAATTCTCGCTGCGGACCGTGGGCGCGCGCTGGAAGACCTTCAGCCCGGCGCAGCAGCAGGCTTTCAGCGAAGCCTTTGCCAATCTGCTTATTCCCACCTATGTGAATAAGATTGACGGCTACAACGGCGAGCAGGTGGCGTACCTGGGCGAAGCGAGCAGCAGCGACGGCAGCAAGGTGGAAATCCGCACGGAAGTGTCCCTCAAGGACGGCCGCAAGATTCCCGTGGCCTACCGCATGCTGCAAAAGAACGGCAAGTGGTGGGTGTATGACGTGCTGGTGGAAAACCTCAGCCTCGTCAAGAATTACCGCACCCAGTTCCAGGACATTCTGACCTCCGGCACGCCGGACGAACTGATCAAGCGCATCAACGAAAAGGCGCAGGAAGTGCGCGCCCAGAAGGGCTAAGCCATGACTGTCCGTTCTGCCGGAATGGCGTCGGCGCTGCTGCTTCTGTGTCTGCTGGCGGCACTGCCGACGCGCGCCGCGGGCCCCACGCCGCCGCCCGCGCCCTCAAGCCTGTACGACGCCGAAAGCGCCGCGCTGCCGCCCGGCGCGGTCAGCGTGCGCCCGGCAGCCAGCGCGGCGACAGTTTCCGACGAACTCGACAATTATGACGACACGCCCGTTACGGGCATCTATGATCCGCTGGAGCCGTGGAACCGCTTCTGGTTTGCCTTTAACGACATTTTCTATGTCCACATCGCAAAACCGGTCTTTGAAGCCTATCAGAAAGTGATGCCGCGCCAGATTCGCGAAGGCGTGCGCAATATCTGGGACAATGTGGGCTTTCCCAAGCGGTTCATCAACAACCTGCTGCAAGGCAAGGGCAAGGGCGCCTTTGTGGAGCTGGGGCGCTTCTGCACCAACATCTCCGCGGGATTCGGCGTCATGGACGTAGCCGCGAGCAAGAAGGTGCTGGTGCCCTACGATCCCAGCGGCGAGGACTTCGGTCAGACGCTGGGCCGCTGGGGCATCGGCCACGGCGTCTATATTGTCTGGCCCTTCCTGGGTCCCAGCTCCCTGCGCGAATCCGTGGGCTTTGCCGGAGACTGCGTTGCGGACCCCTTTTTCTATGTCTATCCGTGGGAACTTTCCACGAGCAGCGAACTCTATCTGCGCTTCAACGACCTGGAAGGAACCCTGTCTACCTATACCAGTCTGCGCGGCATAGCCGTAGACCCCTATATCGCTGTCCGCGAAGCCTACATCAACTATCGCAATCAGCAGGTGCTGCGCTGACCTGCCTTGCCGCCACAACCGCAAGCCCTTTTGACCTCGCGCCAAAAGGGCTTGTTTTTCTTCCCAACCCCGGAGCCCTGCCCGTGACCGACGCCCTGCGCCTTGAACATCTCAATATCGACTTTTCCGGCGACGACGGCCCCCTGCGCGCCGTGCACGATCTGTCCCTTGCCGTGCCGCGCGGCGGCATTGTCTGCCTCGTGGGGGAATCCGGCTGCGGCAAGAGCCTCACGGCCCGCGCCGTCATGGGACTTCTACCCGAAGGGGCCCGCGCATCGGGCCGTATTCTGCTGGAAACGCCGAAGGGCACGGAAGACGCGCTTACACTGTCCGCCCGCCATCTGCGCAGCCTGCGCGGCTCCTGCATGGCCATGATTTTTCAGGAGCCTATGACGGCCCTGAATCCTGTGCTGCGCGTGGGGCAGCAGGTGGACGAGGTGCTGCGCCTGCATCTTGGCATGAGTAAAAAAGAAGCCAAGGCCGAAACCATACGCCTTTTTGCCGAAGCGGGGATTCCCGCGCCCGAAAGCCGCTATAACGACTATCCCCACCGTCTTTCGGGAGGCATGCGCCAGCGCGTCATGATTGCCGCCGCGCTGGCCTGCTCGCCCTCGCTGCTGCTGGCGGACGAACCCACAACGGCGCTCGACGCCACCATCCAAGGGCAGATTCTGCGTCTGCTCCACGAGCAGAGCCGCAAAAACGGCATGGCCGTGCTGCTCATTACGCATGATCTCAGCGTGGTGGGGCAGATGGCCGACAGCGTGGGCGTCATGTACGCCGGGCGACTTGTGGAATGGGGCGATACCGGAGCGCTGCTTGACGCTCCGGCCCATCCGTACACGCAGGGCCTGCTGCGCTGCGCGCCGGATCTCTCGCTCATGGGCGCGCGCCGCCTGCCCGCCATTCCCGGCACCGTGCCGCCTCTCGGCCAGATTCCTCCGGGCTGCCCCTTTGCGCCCCGTTGCTCCCGCGCTCAGGACGACTGCCGCGCGACCCCGCCGCCGCTGCGCCAGATTGACGAACGGCACGCCGTCGCCTGCTTTCATGCCGGAGAGGAACCTGTTCGGGGTTAAACGAAATCGTTCTTCCGGGGGGAAGGGAAAAACCTCGTCTCTGCTGTCGACGCTCATTCCTTCGTCGCAAAGGGCACGGCCTGCGGCCGCCATCCGGTCGCTGCTCGCGCGAGAGGGCCCAGCCTTTCCGAAGGAAAGGCGTTCTTGTAGTACTTCCCCCCAAGCCCCCCATCCATTCCCCAGCGCGCTTTTTCAGACGGCGGGAACATGCGGCAGCCTTCTTATAGAGCATTTTCAGTTTGAAATGCTTCGCATTTCAAACCATACGGCCTGTCGTTTCGCGGAAAAAACGCGGTTTTTCCGCTCACTTTGGGCCGGGCGGCGCTGTGCCGCCGCCTCGCGTTTCACCTTTTTCAAAGGTGAAACGCTCTAGAGCATTTTCAGTTTGAAACGCTGTGCGTTTCAAACCATACGGCCTGTCGTTTCGCAGAAAAAACGCGTCGAAAAAAGAGGCCGGGGGAAGACATGCCATTCCCCCGGCCTCTTTTTTCTTAAAAGCCGCTCTTCATGTAAGACGGACGCGAGGACAATGCACCGTCAGATACAGCGCTATTTTTACTCGATTACAAAATCTCAGCATGTTTCCGACAGGCGCTCCGGCGCTCACAGCCGTCTGTCGATACCCGCGGCCTTGTAGTAGGCCGCCTTGTCTCTGTACATCCGCATTTCCGCCTCAATCATCAGCTTATCAATATTTGACGTAAAGCAGTTCTCGTACCAGGCGATCCCCAGCGCCATAACGACGTCGCTTTCCTGCAATTTTTCCTTCAAATTGGTAATACGGTGCATCAGCTCTTCCCTTTCGATGCCCCGACAGAGCACAAGAAACTCATCTCCGCCAATACGGAACAGAGAGCAGCCGCCAAAAGCCTTTTTCAGGCAGTCGCAGGCGCGCAAAATCAGCATATCGCCCTCGGTATGCCCTCTGGTATCGTTGACGCCCTTCAAGCCGGTAATGTCGCAGAAGACAACGCCAAGGCTTCCCTTGCCGTCAAGGGTCGCGGCGTAATCGTCCAGCGCGTAGCGGTTGCCGAAACCGGTCAACCGATCGTGGCTGCTCATTTCCCGAAGCTGGGCTATCAAATTGCGGCTGCGCAGCAGGGAAATAATGAAATGCCCCATGATCTGGAGAATGTCCGCCGAATAGAGCAGAAGCTGCCGCGGCGGATTGTCTACGCCGTAAAAACCGATGGCCTCGCCGTTTTCGTATAAGGGAATGACGACAAGCGAAGATATATTCTGGCGTTTCAGATTTTCGTATTGCAGAGGGTCGGTTTCCCGTATTTCTTCAAGGTCCCTGATGACAATAATTTCGTCCTTGTGGAAGGCATTGTACCAGTGCGCGCAGATTTCCGCGGGCACGTCCTGCAGATTTTCCTTTTCCGGCGACACGCCCGCGGCCACCCATTCATAGGTGTTATCGTCATTGCCCCTGTCGTTGCGTTCAAAAATATAGGTCCGGTCAGCCTGAAGCGCCTTTCCAAGATATTCGAGCAGCACGTTGATGCCCCTGTCCGGCGTTTTCATCGTTATGGCCAGACGCAGGCCCGCATTAACGATTTCTTCCACCTTCTGATAGCTGTCAAACATGTTGCGCTGTTTTTCCTGAAGCGTCATATCGATGGCAATTTCAAGCCGATAACGCCTGCCGTCCACAAGCATCATGGTGTCTTTCAGCATGAAATGCCTGTCTATGGCCGGATTATGGTATTCCCACTCCCTAAAATGCCCCTGACGCAGTTCGTCATTGGTGCAGATGGTGCACGGCGCGCTGGCATGTTGCAGAATATCATAGCATTTTCTGCCCCTGATGTCGTCGGGAGACTTCAAACCGTAGGCATCCAGCCCTTTTTTATTCAAATAGACAAGCTCATACGTATCCATGTCGGCGACATAGACAATTTCATTCATATTTTCAAAAAAATCATAAATAGACTGCATGCGATTGCCCATATTCGCCCCGTAAGACATGCCTTTTCAGGATCGCGGGTTCTGACCGCACAAACGAAACCGCCAGGTCCGAAGACCGGCGGCATTTTCTTTCCACTATGTTCCCGGACAGGACTTTACATCGCAGACACGGGTAAAGGCAAGCAATCAGCTTCTCCTCGCGCGGGGAAGACAGGACTTCTGACAAAAAATCGTCTGCATAGCCTGATTTTTTCTCTTATTTTACACAGAAAGAACTTAAATAATTACTTTTTACAGAACTTCCATGCCAATGCGCAGTTCTATGTTGTTATTTTGCACAGCAATACAAGACATTCTTTAAACGTATGCGCCCGGCGTGACATAGATTAACTCTATTTTCATACTTTCCGCGCAGATAACGTTTCCCCCGGCAGGCGGGCGCAAGCCCCGGACTTGCCAAAGTCGTTCTTCTGGGAGAAACTCAAACAGACTGTCGAACTGCAACAAAGGAATCGTCATGAAACGTCTTGCGCTTCTCTGTCTTGCTCTGCTCCTCTGCCTTGCCGCGCCGGCCGCGGCTGCCGACAAAACCAGCAAACACCCCGAAAAGCAAACGCAGAAGGAACATATTCCCCCGGCCACAAGCTTTGAGCGCTTCAGCGCCGTATTGCCGCAAGGCTGGACCGGCGAAGATCAGTCGGGCTTTCACAGCGGCGACAATCGGGAATATATGCTCATGCTCGGCAAAAAGGGCGACACCTCCTTTGAGGCCAGCCTTACAATCTTCATCCTCCCCAATCTGAAGGGCGAGGACGCCAAAAGCCTTGCCGAGCAATCCGCCCAGATGCAGAACAACGCCAGCGCTGTGACAGAAAAAGACGGTTTCTGGAGTTTCACCGGCGAACCCCGCAGCAAGATTTCCGGCAACGAAGCCCTGACCCGCGTGCGGGCCACGCCGGATCTCATGTTAATTATCGTCAGTCAGGACCCGAAAAAGCTCGGTGCGGAAAAGGTCTTCCAGAGCCTCGTGCCGATTTCTCCCGACGCAAAAAAGCTGTTTTCCCGCCCGTAAGGCGGCCTCGCGCACGGCTGACGCAATGGCGTTCCCAGCGCTGCTCTAGAGCATTTTCAGTTTGAAATGCTTTGCATTTCAAACCATACGGCCTGTCGTTTCGCGGAAAAAACGCGGTTTTTCCGCTCACTTTGGGCCGGGCGGCGCTGTGCCGCCGCCTCGCGTTTCACCTTTGAAACGCTCAAGAAAAAACAGCAAGAACGCCGCGCCGTTTCGCGCAGCAATTGCTGGCCCTGAGGCCTCAAGACACGCGGGCCGACGAGCCTTCCATTTTCCCCCAAAAGCCCCGAAGGACACGCGCCTTCGCGGGCTTTTTCCTTCGTAAAGGAAACGGCGATCGCCGCCATTTTTCAAAGCGCCTCTTCCCTTCACGCACAATCCGCTCGCCGCGCCTCCCCGGCATCTTTCCGACTGCATGAAAGAAGAAAAAAGAACTTTTTCACAACATAACAAATTAATATCTTTCCCAAATACAAGTTGTCAGATAGATAAGCGGATCCGGAACAGCCGCAGCGTGCGAAAATATTCCAGACACAAAAGGAACAACCTTTCCAAAGTTGTTCCTTTTTCTTTCCAATTTATATACCGATATGTAATCATAATTCAGAACGGCCCCCTCTCCTGTACCATACGCGCCGCAACAGCTGTTCTGTTGCAGTCCGCATTCTTTTTACAGGAGAAAAAACATGGCACATTCCCACCCCCACGCCGCTGTTCTTCCCACCGCTGCGCATTCCCTTTCCTTAACGCCGTCTGCCGGCAGAAAAACGCGCAAACAAGCAACCGGACCCTGCTGCGCGGCCTTTGTTTCGGCAATCTATTTGCCGCACATCCGCCTGCGCAAGCGGAGCTGGCAGGTGGACGAACGCATCCTAAGGCAGCATATCCTGCCCACGTTCGGCAACTGCCCGCTCGAATCCATTCAAAGAGCGTCCGTGGAAATCTGGCTGCACGCTCTGGCGCGACAGGGGCTGGCTCCGGCCACCTGCAATCGGATTTTGAGCGTCTTCAAGAGCCTGTGCACGCTTGCCGTTTCGCATGAACTTCTGTTTCATTCGCCCTGCGCCAGTATTCAGCCCTTCCGCATTCTGCAACTGCGCGAACGGCATCTGACAGCCGACGAGGCGCACCGCCTCATGCAGGCCCTGAAACGCTCATCGCGACAGGAGGCGCGGGCCCTGCAACTGCTTCTTCTCACCGGCGCGCGCAAAAGCGAAATTCTGCGGGCCAAATGGGAATATGTCCGGCTGGAGCAGCGCTGTCTCACCGTCCCGCTCTCCAAATCCAACAAGCCGCGCCACATTACCCTTTCTGACGAGGCTGTCGCCATCATCAGAACTCTGCCGCGTCGTCCGGGCTGCCCCTGGCTTTTCCCCGGACACACGCCGGGAAGACCCCTTTCGGACCTGTATCTGTTCTGGGATCATCTGCGGCAGGAACTGGGGCTGGACGACGTGCGCATCCATGACCTGCGGCATACCTTTGCCAGCATCCTTGTCAATGCCGGACACTCTCTCTACGAAGTCCAGCGCCTGCTGGGGCACAGCGATCCGCGCACAACCATGCGCTATGCGCATCTGGAGCAAAATTCCCTGCGCCTGGCCGCGGGCACGGTAGGCACCTTCCTCTGCCCGCCGCGCTCCTCCGAAGACAAAGATTCGCCCCTCCCAGATAATGCCTGACATGTGGGGACACGCTGACATGCCCCTCCGCTGCCGGCCGCCCCCGGCCCCCGCAAGGCGTAACGCGCCGAAGGACTGTTTCAGACAGCATCGAAAAATCCTTCCGCCGGATGAAAATATCCTGTCGACAATACATTCATTAAAATAAAACAGCCGCAGCAGAAAAAAATATCTTTTTGCCACATATTCGCGCGAATTTTCTATAACATCATACCTTTATAAAAAATGACGAAGCCTCTGACATCAGGAGACTATATTGACACACTTTTTTTACTTGCGTAATATTTTTTATCATATTTTTATATTTCCGCATGCGCGCAACAG
This sequence comes from uncultured Desulfovibrio sp., assembly GCA_944327285.1. GTDB lineage: Bacteria > Desulfobacterota > Desulfovibrionia > Desulfovibrionales > Desulfovibrionaceae > Desulfovibrio. The sequence goes on from CALVHG010000052.1 coordinate 18,885, forward strand.
AGAGCCTGCGTTCACCTTGAACAAGAAGAACATATAAAACCCTTGAAATAAGGAGTAAACTCATGTCAAGGATTCTGCGCGTGCTGTTGTTCTCTCTTCTGGCCTTCGGCGTACAGCTTATGCCGGCATATAATGGCGCAAACACCGTTCTTGTCGCTGAGTCAAAAGCAGATGAAGCACAAGATATGATAGAGAGCGCGCCTCCGATTTTGCAAGCCGCCTATGACAATGACTGGAAAAGAGTCATCTCCATTGCAAAAAAGAATCGCAATACGCTGAAAGACGTTGATGAATTAGGCAACACAGTTCTCCATATCGCTGCGCAGCGAGCCAGTGACGCAACCATAATAGAGCTGTTGAAACTTGGCGCAGACAAAAACGCAAAAGACCATACCAGCGATCAGACTCGTCCTTATTATTATGCTCAGCGCAATAAAAATCTCAGCGCAAAAGTACGCAATATGCTGCGCTAGAGCGCTTTAACGCGAGAGGGCGGCACAGCGCCGCCCGGCAAATCTCTCGCGCGAAGGGAGTTTCTTATTTTTACGACAAAACGGCGCCCGGAGGACATACCATCCTCCGGGCGCCGTTCGTTTACAACCGGCACGCGGTCTTTACCATACGACCTGTCGTTTCGCGGAAAAAACGCGGTTTTTCCGCTCACTTCGGGCCGGGCGGCGCTGTGCTTTCATCTTTTTCAAAGATAAACTAGATGCGCTCGGCCACCAGTTCGCCCATGCGGGCGCAGCCCACGGCCGTCATACCGTCTTCCATGATATCCACGGTGCGATAGCCTTCGCGCAGCACGGCGCGCACGGCCTGCTCAATGGCGTCGGCTTCGGCGGGCATGCCAAGGCCCAGACGGAGCATCATGGCCGCGGAAAGAATCGTCGCCAGCGGATTCGCCTTATCCTGTCCGGCAATATCCGGGGCGGAGCCGTGAATGGGCTCGAACAGGCCGGGGCCGGACGCGCCCATGCTGGCGGACGGCAGCATGCCCAGCGATCCCGTAATGACGGAGGCCTCGTCGGACAAAATATCCCCGAAGATGTTGCCCGTCAGGATAACGTCAAACTGCGAGGGATCGCGCACAAGCTGCATGGCCGCGTTGTCCACATACATGTGCGACAGTTCCACGCCGGGGAAGTCCGCATGCACTTCCTGCACCACGGCCTTCCACAGACGCGAGGTTTCCAGCACGTTGCTCTTTTCCACCGAGCAAACCTTGTTACGGCGGCGCGAGGCCGTTTCAAAGGCCACGCGGGCAATGCGGCGAATTTCCTCTTCGTTGTAAATCATGGTGTTGTAACCGGTGCGCAGGCCGTCGCGCGTTTCCAGGCCGCGCGGCTCGCCGAAATAGATGTCGCCGGTCAGCTCGCGCACCACAATGAGATCCAGACCGCGCGCCGCAATGTCCGAGCGCAGCAGGCACGCGCCCGCCAGCTCCGGCAGCAGCATAGCCGGGCGCAGATTGGCAAACAGCCCCATCTGCTTGCGAATGCCCAGCAGGCCCTTTTCCGGGCGCTTTTCCGGCGGAATCTCGTCCCACTTGGGGCCGCCCACAGACGCCAGATAAACCGCGTCCGCCTTCAGGCACTTCTCCACCGTGGCCGCGGGCAGCGGCTCGCCCGTCGCGTCAATGGCCGCCCCGCCGATCAGCGCCTCGTCAAACACAAACTCATGACCAAACTTCGCCGCCACGGCCTTCAGCGCGCGCACGCCCTCCGCCAGAATCTCCGGCCCGATACCGTCCCCCGGCAACAGGCAAATATTCTTTTTCATCGCTGTTTCCTTTTATGGTTATGTATGGTTTCCGTTTGTTTTTGAGGGGGATATGAGAGGGGTTAGAGGGCAACGACGAAGTGCATTGCCATGACTGAGTTGAGAGTGAGACGCAGTG
>CALVHG010000053.1 GCA_944327285.1 uncultured Desulfovibrio sp.
GTGAGCGGAAAAACCGCGTTTTTTCCGCGAAACGACAGGCCGTATGGTTTGAAATGCAAAGCATTTCAAACTGAAAAGGCTCTAGGATCACGCTTAAGTTTTTTCGGGGGAAGGGACCCCCCTCTGCTAGCGCGAGAGGGGGGTCCCTTCCCCCGCGCCCCCATCCCTCCCCCAGCGCGCTTTATCAGGACAATGCGAGATCCGACGGCGCTGCCGTCTTCCCCGCGTAACCGTCCCCCCGGAACAGCCTGGAGAGGCATTCCGCTTTGCCCATTCGTAAAAGAAACAGGCTGTCTTCCTGCGACATTCCCACAGCAGGAAAGACAGCCTTCTTTTTTACCCTGCCGCTCTTTTCCGAAAACCATTCCTCGCGTCAGCCATACCTGCCGCCCCGTACCATTCCGCGCCATTTTAATTTTAACGTATTTTCAGTTTGAAGCGCGTTGCGTTTCAAACCATACTGCCCTGTCGTTTCGCGGAAAAAAGCAGGCCTGCGGGCAGATGGCGTCGTCCCGAAGGCCGGGGAAGGAAATCGGTGGCGTTCCCGTAGCGCGTTATCCTCCAGAATAAAGCGCGCTGGGGAAGAAATGGGGGAGTTTGAGGGGGAAGGGGCCCCCTCTTGCGCCAGCAGCGACGGAACGCGCCTCATTGCCTTTTGAACGCAAAAGAGGCATCATGAGCCGCGCCGTTTGGGCGTTTCATCTTTTTTGGGAGGCCAACACATGGGAGTCCTCAAGCCTTTGCTGAGCGTCGCCGCCCTTGCGCTGCTGGGTCTGGCGCCACTGCCCGCCCTTGCCGCCAAGGACGACGCCGGAAATTATGATCCCTACAAACGCTTCAGCCAGGTGCTGGATCTGGTGGAGCGCGAATACGTCAAGGACGTCAAGGAAAGCGATCTCATCAACAACGCCATCAAGGGAATGCTGCAAAACCTGGACCCGCATTCCAGCTTCATGAGCGCCGATGAATACAAGTCCATGCAGGAAACGACGTCCGGCGAATTTTTCGGCATCGGCGTGGAAATCTACATGGAAAACGGCCAGGTGACGGTCGTGTCGCCCATTGCCGACACCCCCGCCGACCGCGCCGGTTTGCAGGCAGGCGACGTCATCCTGTCCATTGACGGCCAGTCTACGCAGGAGCTCACGCTTCAGGACGTGGTGTCGCGTATTCGCGGCCCCAAAGGCAGCGCCGTAGAGCTGACCATTCTGCATACCTCCGCCAAGACGCCGCAGACAGTGCGCATCACCCGCGGGGCCATTCCTCTTATCAGCGTCAAGTCCAAGGAGCTGGAAAAGGGCTACTACTGGATACGCATTACCCGCTTCTCGGAACGGACGACCGAAGAACTGCGCGAAGCCGTCAAGGACGCCCGCGGCGATCTGAAGGGCATCGTGCTTGACCTGCGCAACAATCCCGGCGGTCTGCTGGATCAGGCCGTGCAGGTCTCGGACATGTTCCTTAACGACGGCGTTATCGTTTCCATCAAGGGCCGCAACAAGAATTCCGAGCGCTCCTACCGCGCCTCGGCCCAAAAGGACGACATTACCGTGCCGGTGGTGGCGCTGATTAACGCCGGTTCCGCCTCCGCTTCGGAAATCGTCGCCGGAGCTCTGCGCGATCAGAAACGCGCCCTGATTCTGGGCGAGCGCTCCTTCGGCAAGGGGTCGGTGCAGAACATCATTCCGCTTCCCGACGGCTCCGGCCTCAAGCTGACCGTGGCCCTGTACTATACGCCCAACGGCAGCTCCATTCAGGCCGAAGGCGTGCAGCCCGACATGGAAGTGCCCTTTGCCTCCCGCAGCGATCAGGAACGTTTCCTCCTGCGCGAGCAGGATTTGAACCGTCATCTGGAAAACAACAAAAAGAAGGGCGACGAAAAGAAAGACGCCGCTTCGGAAGTCCGCGAGCAGCTGGAACGCGACAATCAGCTGCGCACCGCTCTTCAGCTGCTCAAGGGTATCCCCGCCGTGCAGCGTCTCCAGAGCGAGACGACGCGCTAGAGCGACAGGCCGTATGGTTTGAAACGCACAGCGCGTTTCAAACTGAAATTGCGCCAGGACTGTCCGCAAAAAAACAACGTCCGTCTCAGGCTACATGAACGGTAAAAAGGGAAGGACGAGGCCCAATCTTTTCCGGTGAAAGGCGTTTGCATAACGTCTTTCACCGGAAAAAACTCCTGCGAGCGCGTTTGCGTTGACGCGCCCCGGCAAACCGGACGCCTTTTGCCGGCAAAAAAAGTTTCCTGAAAGGGCAATGTCCCTCCGGGCAAACGAGCCTTGCCGCAGCCATACGCAAATCTGAGACAGGGCGACGCTCTCCTCCTGCGCCAGCGCGGCGAGGGGAGCCCGCCCCGATTCAAACCTCATTCTTTCCTCGTGCTCCGCGTCCCCCGGAAGCTGCAAACCTCCCGGCACAACCTCGCATGAAAGACGACGATTCTCCGCTATCTCTCCCGGACACAGCAGGGACACCTCCGGAATCGCCCGACGAAGGCCGCCGATTCCTGCCATCTTCTCTGCGCCTGTTCCTGGGCGGCCTGGTCTGGATGACCGCGGCTCTGGCCATCTGCCTTCCGCTTGTGCCGCGAGAGCTGCCCGGCTTTCTCGCCGGTGAAGAAGGTTTCGAGCTCCCCACCCGAAGCCTCGGACCGACGCTGTCCACCCCGCTGGAAAAAAGCTCTGCGCAGGACATGACGCATGTGTATACGGACGCCGAACGTCACTTCCTGCAAAACGAACATGCCGCGCTGAATTTTCTCTATCCCCAGCTGCGCGCCAGCGCCGCGGCAGGCATGCCGTCGGCCAGTTTCTCCTGCGTGCGCCGGGAAGACGCCGTGACTCGTCTGCCGCGCTACATCTGCGCAGGCAGGGGGCAGGGGGCGCCCCTGCGTCTTGCCGTTGCCCTCCGCCAGCGTCTGGGCCGGGAAGGTCGTCACGCGCTCGCGGCGAACGGCAGTCCGCTTTTCCCGCAAAATCTGCTGCCCTATCTGCGCTGGCGCGACGATGGCGCTCTGGAAATACGCAGCGGCGACGCCGTCATGCTTGAAATGCATTTCCCCGGACGGGAACGGGAACTGGCGGATCTCGCCCGCCCGCACCCGCAACCGGCTCTGATTATCGTCATTGACGACATGGGGCAGAAAATGGAAGCGGCCGAACAGCTGGCGGCGCTCCCCTATCCCGTAACATTTGCCGTCTGGCCGCATGCGCCGCACCAAAAAGGAACGGTACGACTGGCACGAGAAATGGGACTGGACGTCCTCGCCCATATCCCTATGGAGGCCCTGCCCGCCAGGGGCAAGACGCCCAATCCCGGCCCGCGGGCTCTGCGGACGAATATGGATGCGGATCTTCTGCGCCACACGCTCGAACAGTCTCTGCATCTCCTACCGACAGCGATAGGCTTCAACAACCATATGGGATCGGCGCTGACCAGCAATGACGAGGCCTGCCGCATTATTGCCCGCAGCATGGCCGGACAGGGCTACTTCATTCTTGACAGCATGACGAACCCGCAATCCCGCCTCTTTACCCGCTGCCGCCAGATGGGGATCGTCAGCGCCGCCCGATCGGTGTTTTTGGACAATACCCGCCGCGTGCCCACCATTCTGGCCAATCTGGCCGTAGCCGCGAGCAAGGCACGGCAGTACGGCGCGGCCATAGCCATCGGACACCCCTACCCGGAAACCCTCGCGGCCCTGCAACGCTGGGAAAATCTGGAAGGCGTGGCCGTCATCTCGTTGCGTCGCCATATCTGGCACTTGTCCGGCGCGGGACTGCCGGACGCGGTATATCAGGGGCAGGATTAGAGCGTTTTATCTTTTGACACGAATCTGGAAAGTATTTCGCCAGACGCCGCGCATTTTTCCGCATGACGGAAGACGTCGGGATTGTTCCACAAAATCATTCAGGAACTGACGAGGAATATATGAAAAAACAGATTGGCTGCATCGGCTGCGGCAATATGGGCGGGGCCATTATGGCCGGACTTGCCAGGCAGGAAGCTCTCTGGGAAGGATGGGGACTTACGGCCTGTTCGCGCACGGCCGCGCGCCTTGCGCCGCTGAAAGAACTGGGCGTGGTCGCCTGCTCTTCCAGCGCGGAACTGGCGGCCCAGAGCCGCTATATCGTGGTCGCCGTCAAACCCTATCAGATGGATGCCGTCCTGCGCGAACTGGCTCCGCATATCTGCGCGGATCATGTTGTCATCTCGGTGGCGGCCGGCGTCAGCATGGCGGCGCTGCGGGAAAGCCTCGGACAGGCCTGCGCCGTAGTCCGCTGCATGCCCAATACGCCGGCCCGCGTCGGCAAGGGCGTCTTCGGTCTCTGCTTTGATGATCCCGCGCTCACGCCCGAAGCGCGCAAGGACATTCACGCCCTGTTTGCCGCACTGGGAGTCTGCGTGGAGCTGCCCGAAGCGCGCTTTACGGCCTTCTCGGCGCTTATCGGCGCAGGGCCCGCCTATGTCTTCGCCATGATGCAGGGACTTGTTCAGGCCGGGGCAACGCTGGGCTTTACCTGGGCGCAATCTCGTGAAATGGTGGCGGCGCTTTTTGAGGGGTCCGCGCGCATGGCGGCGCAGGAAACAACGCCGCTGACGCAGCTGCGCGACGATGTCTGTTCCCCCGGCGGCCTTACCATTGCCGGCGTGAACGCGCTGGATCGCGCGGGGATCAACGGTCTGCTGGTTGACGCCGTTCTGGCCGCCGATGCCCGCGGCCGGGAAATGGAGCAGTAAGAGCGAGATTCAAGAAAGATTTCCCGGTATATTTTAGAGCGTTTTACCTTTGAAAAAGGCGAAACGCGCGGCGGCGGCACGGCGCCACCCGGCCCAAAGTGAGCGGAAAAACCGCGTTTTTTCCGCGAAACGACAGGCCGTATGGTTTGAAACGCACAGCGTTTCAAACTGAAAATGCTCTAAAGAAAGGGGACGCCTGCCGCAAAAAACGGCAGCGTCCCCATAAGAGCTTTATCTTCTGAAAAACGCGCGGGAAAGTGCAATCCGGCTGAAATCAGTCGCGCACCTTTTCCGCACGCATACGACGCAACCAGTCATACCAGCCGTCCAGCCCCTCGCCGCTGCGGCAGGAAACTTCAAAAACGGCAAGTTCCTTGTTGAGCCGTGTGGCAAAGGCCCGCGCTCGTGCCATGTCAAAATCCACATGGGGCAGTAAATCAACTTTGTTCAGGATCATAGCTCTGGCAAGATTAAACAAAAGAGGATATTTTTCCGGCTTGTCATCCCCTTCCGTCACGCTGAGCAGCGCGACCTTGGCATCTTCGCCGCAGTCAAATTCCACGGGGCAGACAAGATTGCCGACATTTTCTATAAAGAGGATGTCCACCTGCGAAAGGTCAAGGGCATCCAGCGCCGTGGAAATCATGTTGCTGTCAAGATGGCAGCCGCCGTCGGTATTGATTTGCACGGCCTGCGCCCCGGTAGCGGCGACGCGACGCGCGTCATTGTCCGTCTGCAAATCGCCTTCGATGACAGCCATGCGGAATTCGCCGGCCAGATCGCGCAGGGTGCGCTCCAGCAGGGACGTCTTGCCCGCGCCGGGGGAGGAAATGAGATTCAGCGTCAGGATACCACGCAGCCGCTCGCGCACCTGTGCCGCCATTTTTTCATTGGCTTCCAGCACATTACGTACTACAGGAATTTGCATGCCGTACTCCTCTTCTGCAAGATTAGAGCGTTTCAACTTTGAAAAAGGTGAAGCGCGAGGCGGCGGCGCAGCGCCGCCCGGCCCAAAGTGAGCGGAAAAATCGCGTTTTTTCCGCGAAACGACAGGCCGTATGGTTTGAAACGCACAGCGTTTCAAACTGAAATTGCTCTAGGTGCCTTCAATGGCAACTATGTTCAATTCCTTGCCTTGCAGAACCTCATGCCCCAGTTGCTCGCCGCAAAAGGGACAGGGTTCCCACAGGGCCAGCCGCCCCTCGCCGCCGAACTCCGCGCCGCAGGCGCCGCAGCGCAGGCGCAGGGGAACTTCCTCAATTTCCAGACGGGCGGTCTCGTCGGGAGTACCCTGCAAGAGAACCTCAAACCCGAAACGCAAGGAGGAAACCTCAACTCCGGCCAGCGCGCCGCAACGCAGATGCACGCCGGTAAGGCGCGTGCAGCCGCGGGCTTGCAGTTCCTGGCGCGCGATGTCAAGAATATTCTGGGCAAGGGACATTTCATGCATGGGCGCAGGCTACCTTAAAGGGAGCGCCCCGTAAAGGGACGTTCGCAAGCCGACGCCTTGCCATTCACTGCAAATCATGTAGAGTTCCTCCATGCAATCTCCTCAATACATCGGCGTCTATTCCCTGCGCAATAAGCTGCAGGGCGGGTCCAGGGCCCTTTATTTCGTCTGGCAGACGGAAACCGGCGATTATATCGTCCAGCGCATTGACAGCGCGCGCAAGCCCGTCGGCGTCCCCGAACGGGTAGCCCACGACGTGCTGCTGCACAACTTCGTGCCGGAAGCGCCGCCGACACCGCAGCCTGTCGTGCCGCAGGACGATTCGTTTTCCTCTTCCGGCACCCTGCCGCCGCAGGGACAGCAGCAGGGCCCGACGGCCCGCCGCGCCCCCGCGGAACAGGAGCAACAACTGCTCTTTGCCCCGTCGCAACCTGCCGCGGACACTTCTGATGTCGGAGATGAAGAATTTCGTCGGCTGGAACTCGCGCGCAAGGCAAAGCAGGTTGAAACATCCATGCGCGAAACCTTCCGCAAGACGCTCCTCCGACTCAAGCGCCCCAAGGAGCGCCACGCGGCGCTGACGGCGCTGGAGCAGATGGCCGCTTCCAAGGAAGGCATCGTGCCGGAGCATAGCCACATGTTCCGCGATTTCGGCGTGCAGCTGCGCAAGCAGTCCCAGCCGGACACGGCTCTGCATTTCAGCCGCCGCGTAGTCAAACTTGCTCCCGGAGACGATCACGCGCTTTTCAACATGGCCCGCGTTCTCTGCGATCTGCGCAAATTTGAGGAAGCGGAAAAGCTTCTGGCGCAGGCCATGCAAATTGACGCTTCCGAACCTGTCTATCGCCGGTTGCGCGACTATATTATGCGGGAAAAGCGGCGCGCTCCCCGTTCCCGTTGATAACGCCGCGCGCTTCAGGAGTTTTCAGCAATGAACAAAATCATCATGGGCCTTATTGTGGCCGTCTGCGTGCTGGGCATGGCGCTGATCATGCTCAACGAGAAACTGGGACGCAAACCCGATCCGGCGCCGGTCACTGCGGAAGCCCCCTCGGTACCGACCTCCGACGGACCGGTCAGCGCGGGCCTGTCGTCCGGCAGACCTGCCGCCGAAGATATGATGACTTCTCTGCCCGCCCCGTCGCCTTCCCCGGCTCCCAGCCTGACCCCGCCGCCCGCGCCTATGGCTCCCGTGGCCGAGGCTCCGGCCGCGCCGGCTTTCTCTTTTGGCGGCGATACGGATACGACGCCGGCAACGCTGCCGCCTCTGCCGCAGACGACACCGCCCGCGCCCGAACCTGTGCAGGCGCCCGCGCCGGAGGCGGAAGCGCCGCTGCCGTCCGCCTCTCCCGCACCGGTGCCGCCCCTGCCTGAAGAACGCAAGGATGTGCCGGTGCCGAGCCTGGCCTCTAATGTTGTCGCCGAGCACGAACGCGAGGCGGCAGCCGACACCCCGCGCGAAACGCCCGAAAAGCCGAAGGCCGCTCCCGCACCGAGCAAGAAGGAAGAAAAGGCCAAAGAAAGCAAGGCCGACGTCGAGACAGCCAAAGCTGAAGACGCCAGGGAAGAATCCAGGAAAAAAGAAACGCCTCGCAAGGAAGCCGCTCCCGCGCGGGAAAAGGCTTCTTCCGCAGACAAAAGCGTAGAACGCTTTGTCGTTTATGTGCGCGAAGGCGGCGCGACCGTGCGTATCGTGGGCAACGCGAATATTTCCTATAAGCCCATGGTCCTGACCGGTCCGGATCGCGTCGTTGTGGATCTGGATGGTGACTGGGACATCAAGGCTCCCGGCATTCCGAAAAACGATCTGGTGACCAACGTCCGTATCGGCAAGCTTAACGGAAAAACGCGCGTTGTCATTGACCTGAACAGCTCCGCAAAGACCCGCTACACGCTGTCCAAGGATCGCCGGATGCTTGATGTCCGGGTAGACAAATAGCCGGGGCTTCCCGGCTTTGCACAGAGTCGCGCGCCTTTCACGCAACAAGGAGTATTTCATGGACAATTTTGTCGCCAAACACGACAAGCTGATGCGGCTTCTCAATATCACCATCGAAGAAGCGCGCGAGGATTACTCCCGCGTCAGCATGCCCCTGACCAGCGACAATATCAACGGCATGGGCATGGCCCACGGCGGCGCAATCTTTTCCCTGGCGGATATTGCCTTTGGCAGCGCCGCCAATGCGGGAAAGCATCATTGCGTCGTGAGCCTGACCTCGCATATTGAATTCCTGCGCCCCGGTTCCGCCGGACCGCTGGTGGCGGAAGCCCGCCTTGTGCGCGGCGGCCAGCACATCATGAACTACGAAGTGGATGTTTTTGACGCCAACGAAGTGCTGATCGCCAAGTGCCTTGCCACCGGTTTCCGCACCACCCTGCCCCATCCTTCCGGGACGGACGAGTAACCGGAACCCCGGATTGCCCGAAAAGAAAGGGGCCTCCCGCCAAACGGGAGGCCCCTTTCTTTTCGGGGTTTCCTTCCCCCCGTACAATCTACGGGCCCCTACCCCTTCATGCTGCGCTTTGAAGCCTTGAGCGGATTGACTTTTTTCCGCACTTCGCCCTCGCCGAGCTTTTTGACGCGGTGCTGATGCGCCGCCGTCAGCGCCGCGTAATCGAGCTGCAACGCAGCCAGACGCGCCGGCATATCTGCCCGGCCTGCCGTCGCATAGCGATGCGGATCGGCAATATTCCTGTCCAGATACCGATCCGAGGTCAGATACAGGCCTTTCTCGTCAATGGCGAGAGCATACGTCACGCCGTTTTCTTCCACCTGCCGGATAACCATTTCCGATGAGCTGCCGAAACGGGAAATCATTCTGCGCTCCTTTGTAAGCGGTGCGCGTGTGTCTGAATACGTATATATAAAAATTGACTTTCATTTTCAATAAAAAATTCGGCTTATATCCCCATAAAAAGCCCTTCGCCAATGCGCCCTGTCAGTTCTCCGGTTGTTCCAACGGCAGACGCAGCACAAAACAGGCGCCGGCTGTCGAAGGCGCCACATCGAGCGTCCCGCCGCGCTTGACAGCCAGACCGCGCGCCACGGCAAGGCCCAGTCCAGCGGCTTTGCGTTCGCGTCGGGTCGTCACGAAGGGTTCAAAAATATGGGGCAGAATATCGGCGTCAATGCCCGGCCCGCTATCCGCTACGGACAGGGCATAAACGGCTTCATCTCCGGCGGATTCAATGCTCGCCCGTATGCGCAGCGTTCCGCCTTCCGGCATGGCGTCCAGCGCATTTTCCAGCAGATGCAGAATGATCTGCTCCAGCTCCAGGGGCGAACCGTGCGGCCGAGCCGCATCGTCCGCCGGGAAATCTGTCTCGCAGCGCACATGCTGTTGCTCCATCCGTCCTTGCAGCAATCCCAGCACGCGCCCCACCACAGCGGGCACATCCAGCGGGCCCGTCCTCGGATCCATCCCCTTGCCCGCCATGAGCAGCTTGCGAGTAATCTCGCGCACCCGCAGACTCTGCTTCACGATGACGCGCAGGGCATCGCGGACTTCCGCCACGTCAGGCAGAGCATCTGCTTCCGGCCCTTCCAGACAGTCGGACACCATGCCCGCAGCCTGCACAATAATATTCAGCGGGTTGTTAACTTCATGCGCCACGCCTTCGGCAATACGCCCAAGACTGCGCCAGCGAGCCTCTTCCGTGAGGCGGGCGGCCCTGCGCCGCGCCTCGGCCCTTTCTCTGGCCTTGCGACATTCTTCCAGCACAGCTTCCAGCGCCACCGGCTTGCTCAGCCAGTTACGCGCGCCGCGCCGCATGGCCTGCACGGCCTTGTTCATTTCCGTGGCCCCGGAGAGCATGACCACGTCCACATCCGCGCAGCGCTCCCGAATGACTTTCAGCAGAGACACGCCGTCCATGCCCGGCAGGCAGACGTCAAGAAAAATAATGTCCCAGGGGTCAGCCAACATGGCGAGCGCCTGTGTTGCGTCGCCCGCCACCGCCGCCTCCATACCCCGCAGGCAGAGACGCTGGGCCAGAGATTCCGCAAAGGCCGCTTCGTCATCGACGATCAGAACTCGCATGCTGCTCCCCCGTAGACCGGCGCACAGTCTCCGGGGAAGAGGGGCTTCCGCGGCAACCGCTTACCGCGCGCCGCAGAAAGCGCTTCCCCTCTTCCCGGACCATGCCGACATTTCAGACACAAACCACACTACTTGTCGTGTTCGGCCAGAATATCCTTTTCCGCCATAACGTCACGCGCCGCGTCAAAATCGCCGCCTTCGGCAAGGGAAACCGCCACCATGGCGTTTTCCAGCTTATCCCGGTAGGCCATGCGGATGCTGCCCAGCAGCTCGTCAATATCCATGGGCTTCTTGAGGAAGTTGTAGGCCCCCATACGATAGGCGGTCTGTTCCTCGGCATCGCCGCCGTGTCCGGTCAGGATGATGACCTGCACCTGCGGATTGCTCTTCTTCACGTTCCGCAGCACTTCAAAGCCGTCCATGCCGGGCATGCGCAGGTCAAGCACGATAACGTCGGTCGGCTCTTCCACGGCCTTCAGCGCCTGCGGACCGTCATAGGCCACGCGAGCGCTGAAACCGCGCATGGCAAGCCGCTCGGCCAGCGTGTCCACAAACTGCTTTTCATCATCCACCAGCAAAATCTTGATGTCTTCGTTATTGCCCTTGGTCATGCAGTTCTCCTCTCTTCATTGTCGGCCCGAAGCCGAAATCCTGGAGCATTTTCAGTTTGAAACACGTTGCGTTTCAAACCATACGGCCTGTCGCTTCGCGGAAAAAGCGCTGTTTTTCCGCTCGCTTTTGGCCGGGCGGCGCTGTGCCGCCGCCTCGCGTTTCTCCTTTTTCAAAGGTGAAACGCTCTAGTCCTGATCGTCGCGCACGGACAAAAAGAACCGCTGTCCCGTATCGCGCCAGGACGTCAGACGCGCCCGCCATCCCGGTTTCAGGGGGTCGGACAGCAGCGGACTCCCTGTCATGGCGGACAGGGCCAAATCCCGATTGCCGCCGCCCGTCACCTCGACGATGATGCCTTCCTGCTTGCGCACGACGCCCGCCGCCAGCCGCAAATCCACTTTGCCGCCCACGGAAGCGCACAGGTCAAAGAGTTGCAGCAACGAGCGCCACACGTCCATGACCGAGGCTTCCGTCCATACGGGCTCGTCGCCGTCCACCCAGTTCATGCTCATCTGCACAGCCCGCGCCCGCCGCGCCGCCATAAGGCAGAACAGGCGCGTGACCCTCGTCAGATCGCAGGGAGCCGCTTCGGCGTCGTCCTCGCGGACTCCGGCCTGCGCAAGGTATTCCATGCCTTCCGCCAGTTCCGCGCCGTGAATGACCTGCTGCTGAATCTCGCGCATGGCGGCGGCGAGCCTGTCGCCATGTTCAAGACCGCCCTTCTCCGCGGCAAGGGAGATCATATCGGCCGCCAGCCCCGCCGACTCCCGGATGACGGCAAGCACGTTGCGCATGTCGTGCGTGGCCGAGGCCAGCAGGCGGCCCATGCATTGCACATCCTTCACGAACGCACCTCCCCGGAAGACAGGGCGGCCGCCGTAATGGCGTCAAGCAGCGTGGCAAAGGCCACGGGCTTTGTCAGGCACATGAAGGCCCCCGCCACAGGGTCCTGTCCGTTGTCGTCCACGGCCTGATGGCCCGTCAGCACAATGACCGGCAGCCCGGCATGGGCGGCCTTGACCTTGCGCAGCACTTCCTCGCCGCTGAGTCCCGGCATCATCCAGTCAATGACCATGACCTGCGGCAGTTCCTTTTCCATCTCCGCCAGGGCGCTCAGACCGTCATAGACCACGCGGACATGATGCCCGCGCAAGCCGAGGCGCTCGGCAAGAGTTTCCACAAATTCCCTTTCATCATCGGCCAGAAGAATATGCAGCGCCATCAGGCATCCCCTCCCGCGCTTTGGGGCGGCATGTGCGGCAGGGTTATAGTGAAGGTCGTGCCGCGGCCTTCCTCGCTTTCCACATCAATGTCGCCGCCCAGACGGCGCACGATGCCGTAGGTGATAAACATGCCCAGCCCCGTTCCCTTGTCTTTTTTGGTGGAATAGAAGGGCTCGAAAATATGCTTGCGCACCTCTTCGCTCATGCCCTTACCGTTGTCGCTTACCTGCACCTTCACGCCGCCGTCGTCCGCGGCGGCACAGCGCACCGCAATGGCCCCGCCGTCAGCGACGGCATCCAGCGCGTTGCCCATGAGATTGAGGAAGACCTGTTGCAGCTGGCCGCGATCCGAAACGATGCGCGGCGCTTCGCCAAAACCTTCGGTCGTGATGCTCACGCCGCGATTCTTGGCCCCGCGTTCCATGAAGCCGATGGTTTCCTCCACGATTTCGCCCAGACTCAGTTCCTGCTGATGCGCCTCCATGCGACGGGAGAAGCCCAGCAGACGATGCGTGATGCTCCGCGCACGCTCCACCGTGCTTTCGATGGATTGCAGCAGACCGATCAGCTTCTGCTTATGGGGGAAATCGCCGTCCATGCTCAGCAGGTCCTGCGCAAGACCGGCCTTTTCATTGATGACAGCCAGCGGATTGTTGACTTCATGCGCCACGCCCGCGGCAAGACGCCCGATGGACGAAAGCTTCTGATTGTGCTCCATCTGGGCAAAGGCTGCCACGCGCCGTTCGTCGCTGGCTTCAAGACGGCCCACAAGATGCTTCATCAGCAGGTGCGAGACAATCACAATAATGGCGATGCCGCCGCACAGAACAATCAGCAGCTCGCTCCGCAGACTCGTCCACGGACGCAGGAGATCCGTCGCGGGCTTGACGGCCATCAGCGTCAGATCCGTCCCGGCAAGCGTCGTATACGCCGCCACAAGCCGGGTGCCTTCCGCGTCCGAAATATGGCGCACCGTTGTTTCCAGAGAGCGCGGCGGAAGAGACAGGGGCAGCTTTTCCAACGTCTTGCCATAAAAGCGGGAATTGGTCTGCAACACGCCCTTCGCATCGCACAGAAAGGCGTCGGTATCCTGCATGAGGCCCACAGAAGCCACCAGTTCTTCCAGCTGGGCCGTGTCGATGGTGACGCGCAGGGTCCAGGTCCGGCCGCTTTCCTCCATGCGCTGCACGGCGATGACCATATGCGGAATGCCGCGCAGACCGAGGAAAACGTCGCTGATATAGCGCCCTTTGACCTGGGTTTCATGCAGCCAGGGCTGCTTGGCGTAATCGGCGTTGAGCAGCTCGTAGGGGCCCACATAGGCCACCTGCCGCCCCTTGTCGTCCACAAGGCCCATATCCACAAAGCCCTTGAACTCGCTCTTAAGCGCCATGAAAACGCGGGTCAGGGTCGTGCCGGACGTCAGCTCGTCAAAATTATAGGCATGGGCAATCAGGCTTACCGTGGACGCCCGCTCGCCAAGAAACAACTCCAGCGAGGCCTGCGACTTACGCACCAGCGCATACAGGGGATTTTCCATCTCCCGCTCCAGGGTGCGCATGTACTGGGCATGATTGATGCCGGTAAGCAGCAACAGGGGCGTAACCGATACGGCCACCATGAGCCAGGTCATGATGCGGCGCAGGGAACGGTAGCGCTCCGGGGACACCTCGTCGGGCACTTCAAAGGCATGCCCGAACGCATCAAAAAATTTTGTTTTCAGGGAAGCCAGCATAAACCTCTCCTCTGCCGCAAGCGACGCGGCGTCGCGGTTTTGAGCCGTCCGTGCCGCACGCGCGGCATTCTGTTTCCGCCTGCTGCGGAAGCGCCGCCAGAATATCCGTGGCGTCTGACAGCTCTTTTCGTGCCTGCCGTCCCTGTTGCCGTCAAGGTGAAAAAGGGGCGGAACGTCCGGCCCTGCCGGCGGCATACGCCGATGCGCGGCAGGGCCGGAGCGAAACCCTAGAGTATTTTCAGTTTGAAACGCTGCGCGTTTCCAACCATACGGCCTGTCGTTTCGCAGAAAAACGCGGTTTTTCCGCTCACTTTGGACCGGGCGGGGCTGTGCCGCCTCGCGTTTCACCTTTTTCAAAGTTGAAACGCTCTAGAGTATTTTCAGTTTGAAACGCGCTGCGTTTCCAACCATACGGCCTGTCGTTTTGCGAAAAAAACGCGGCTTTTCCGTTCACTCTGGGCCGGGCGGCGCTATGCCGCCTCGCGTTCTGCCTTTTTCAAAGACAAAGTCCTCTAGTGAGCGCCCGCCACCAGCACGCCGGAGGCAGCCAGCAGCAGCACGACAACCTCGGCCGTCGCGATCCAGAACATGAGCCATTCCTTGCGCCGCGCCAGCGACAAAGCCAGCTGGGCGAAGCAGATGATGGTCATGCCCGCAAGAATGACGATGCCCACAAAGTTGCAGATGTCGCCCTTGTTAAGCAGGGCCAGCCAGCCCCAGCCCTGCGGAATATGGCCGAGGGCCCGGTATTCCGCGGCGCTGTGCGTCCAGACAGTGTGCATCTGTTCCAGGGGAATCTGCGGCTCCAGCAAACCTGTCACATAGAGGGCATAGGTAGCCAGCAGGGCCACGAAACCAACAAGGGAACCATAAAACAGAGTATCGGCATAACGCAATTGCGCCGGAGAGGCCTTGATGTCCTGCCGTATATCCTTGGTCGGAGTGCTCATGGAAGTATCCTTTTTTAAAGCCCGCATACGGGCTGTTCCTGCGATGGATGAAAACGTGTCGGAGGGGAAGTCGCGCCCTAACCGATGCCCAGGCCCTTGAGCAGAGCCTTGCCGCCGGAGAAGAGCAGCACGCAGATGACCATGTAGCGGATGAACTTGGGCTTAGCCACGGCCAGCAGACGCACGCCCACCACGGAACCGAGCATCAGACCCACGATGGAGGGAACGGCCATCAGCGGAATAACACAGCCCTGATTCAGGTAGACCCATGCGGCCGAGGTATCCGTAATGGAGAGCAGGAACTTGGACGTGCCCACGCTGACCTTGAGCGGCACGCCCATCAGCAGATTGAGCACGGGGACGTTGGCCCAGCCAGCGCCAAGGCCGAACATGCCGGCCATAATACCGATGATGATGAAGAGCAGCAGACCAATCAGCGTGCGATGCGTTTTCCAGTCCACCACTTCGCCGGTGCTGGGCTCAAGAAAAACGCCGTTCATGCCGAGCGCCATGCCCACGGCGTCCTGCATCTTCACTTCAGGGCGCACGGAATTCTTAGACATGAGCAGCAGCACGGAGATGGCCAGAATGGTGACGCCAAGGCAGGTCTGCACAATATTGGTGGGCAGAGCCAGACCGAGCAGCGCGCCCACAATGGAACAGGCGGAGGCAATGAGCGCCACGGGCAGGGCCAGACGCAGATTGGCGAAATTGCGCCGCAGCAGACCGGGACCGGCAGCCAGAGCGCCCGCCAGAGCCACCAGCAGACCGGCGCCGCGCACAAAATCGAGATGGAAGGGGAAGAAGCCGCTTACCAGCGGCACGAAGAGCACGCCGCCGCCCACGCCGGCCATAACGGCGATGATGCCGAGAACGAAGCAGAAGAACAGCAGCGTTACGGGCCAGAACCACCAGGGATGATTATCCGTGCTCACGGGTTCCACATCGGGCGTGGCGGTCGCAGTCTGCGCCGCGGGAGCCGTCGCCTGTTCCGCCGCCGCAACCTGCACCGGCGCCGTCTGTTCCGCCGCGATTCGGGTTCCGCCGTCAGCGGCGGGATTTGCCTGTGCGGGCACAAGGCACAACATCAGAAGCAGAGTCGCCGACAGCAGCACTGCCGCGCCTTTTCTGGCGGCGAGACCGAAAGAAACGTGCATCATGAGTATCCCCCTTTCGCCGCAACCATTGCCCTGCGGCGTTCTGTACGATGGGCTCAAGCTACGCCCAAGCCGGTTCCGGCACTATCGGGAGAATACTGATTTTCAAAAAAGCTTCTGAGGGTTTTCCTGAGACGTTCTGTTTTTTCCTGCCCTCGCGCAACGTTAGGCTCAGGGAGCATTACGTTTTTTTGAGGGGGAAGGACCCCCTTTTGCTTGCGGCAAAAAGTGGTTCCTTCCCCCTCAAACTCCCCCATCTTCCCCAAAACCCGCACATAATATACTGACAGGTAAAGATAGGAATCTTCGTAAGATACAGTTATATTTTATTTTTACATATTGCTCCGCAGAAAAACAGCTCTTGATAATGAGCCCTGCCCCTGGAGCATTTTCAGTTTGAAACGCTGTGCCGCCGCCTCGCGTTCCGCCTTTTTCAAAGTTGAAACGCCTACAGCTTCAGAACGCCGCTGCGAATGGCAATCTTAATCAAATCGCCGACCGAGGACGCCTTGAGCTTGGTCAGCAGATTGTACTTGTGGCTTTCCACCGTTTTGGGGCTGATGGACAGGGCGTCGGCAATGCCGCGCACACTGTCCCCTTCGGCAAGACGCCGGAAGATTTCCTTTTCGCGGGGCGAAAGCACGGAGAGATCCGGCCCGCGTTCCCCGCCGTCTTCCCGCCGGGCATTACGGCGCAGCATCCCCGCCATAATGCCGCCGGGATCGCAGACTTCCAGAAAGGTTTCCCCCCGCCGCACGCAGGCGATGGCATCCAGCAGCGCGCGGGGAGGCGCGCTCTTGCGGACAACGGCCATAACGCCGGCATGAACGAGCTCAGGCAGCCGCCGCCCGTCTTCGTGCCCGGTATAAATGATAACGCGCGTGCGCGGGGACACCTCCCGCGTGGCCAGGGCCGCTTCCACGCCATCCATGCGCGGCATGGACAGGTCCATGATCAGCAGATGCGGCGCAAGGGAGGCTGCCAGCGCCACGGCCTCCTCCCCGTCGGCTGCCATGCCTTCCACGCGCAGTTCGGGATAGGGGGCAAGCAGGCTGCGCACCCCTTCCATGAGCAGCTTGTGATCATCCGCCAGCACAATACGGCACAGGGAATCCATGAGCCCTTTCTCCGCGTCAGAGCACCAGCAACGAGGCCATGCCCAGGAAGATAAAGAAGCCGCACCCGTCGGTGATAGTCGTCAGGAAAATGCTGGACGCCTGCGCCGGATCGCGCCCCAGAGCCCGGAACACCAGCGGAATGGAGCCGCCCGCCACGGCACCGAGCAGCATGTCGCAGAGCAGGGCCCCGCCCATGACGGTTCCCACCAGCGGATTACCCGTGAACAGCCACGCCCCGGCAAAGGCGAGAAGAGCCATGAAACAGCCGGTCACCATGCCGATCTTGGCTTCCCGCAGCACAGCCAGCCAGGACTTGCGGGCATCGAAGCGATCCGTCGCCAGCTGCCGGATCATGACGGCCAGCGCCTGCTGGCCGGTATTACCGGCCTGATTGGCCACCATGGGCATGAGAACCGCAAGCGCGGCCATCTGGGCTATGCTGCCCTCAAACATGTAGACCACCGATGCGGAAATGGCGGAATTAAACATGTTGACCACCAGCCAGGGCAGGCGCTTGCGCACGCTCTCGGCCCACGGGGTATCGACGGTTTCCTCAGGGTCTGCGCCCACCATGCCCAGCAGGTCCGCGCTGGCTTCGTCGTGGATGATGTCCATGATATCGTCATAGGTCACCACGCCCATGATGTGCCCCTGATAATCCACGACCGGCAGGGCCATAAAGTTATAGTGCGACAGCAGGTTGGCCACTTCGCCCTTCTCCGTGTCGTAGCGCACCGTGATCAGCTTGCGCCCGGCCACAGCCTCCCCCACGATGGAACCCGGACGCGCCAGCATGAGGTCGCGCAGCGAGAGCACGCCCACCAGCTTGTCGCCCCGATCCACCACATAACCATAGTAGGGGCTTTCCTTCTCTTCCATCTGACTGCGGATATGGGCAATGGCCTGATCGGCCGTCCAATCCTCCTCAAGAAGGATGAGCTCGGTATTCATGACGCCGGCCGCTGAGTCCGGATCAAAGTTAAGCAGATTGCGCAGCTCTTCGGAATCTTCGCGATTCAGGTGATTGAGCAGCACATCCCGGTGCTCCTCGTCCAGCTCGTCGAGCACGTCGGCGGCGTCGTCCGGCGCCATTTCCGCGATGATCTGGGCGGCCACGTCGGCATCGAGATTTTCGAGAACATCCACGGCCACGTTCTCGTCCAGCTCGGCCAGCGCCTCGGCGGCGTCTTCCGTCGGCATGTGCCGCAAGGCGCATACCTGCTTTTCCAGCGTCAAATTTTCAAGGTGATCGGCCATGTCGGCAGGGTGCACGAACTCTGCCTCGTCCCCCGCCTCCCGGCACTGCGGGGGGATGGAAAGGCCACGGTTTTCATCGCTCTTGTCGATGTCCGCCCTGTCCGGCGCGACGTCGGCCACGCGTTTTTCTTCCATGGGGCACCTCGCAGTTTCAGCGGCTTCTGTCGGAAACCGTAGTTGTGAAAAACAGCCCACGGCTTGACGCGCCGTGACTGTCCTTTTATCTACTGGATAAAGGAAGACAAGCCCCCTTGCAGTCCGCAAGGGGTTGTAGCACGCACTTTTTTCAGGAACAAGCAATGTCCCGTTCATGGTCGCAATTTTTTACTTCGGAAGGTCTGACGCTGCTGCGTCGCTCCATTCGTCTGGCGCTTGACGAAGACGGTCCCGATCTGACGGCCGAAGGGCTCTTTCCTCCCGATGCGCCGCTGCATGCCGTCATCCGGGCCAAGGAAGACACGCTGGTTGTCGGTCTGCCCATTATCCCGGAAGTCATCGACGCTCTGGGCGGAGGCGCAACGTTTACGCTGGATGTGGAAGAAGCCGCCCGCGTGCCCGCCATGACAACCGTGGCCCGTCTGCACGGCCCCGCCGTGCTGCTGCTGCGCGCCGAGCGCGTCATCCTCAACTTTATCACCCATCTTTCGGGCATAGCCAATCTGACGGCCCGTTACGTTCAGGAGCTCGAAGGAACCGGCGTGCGCCTGCTGGATACCCGCAAGACAACGCCGGGCCTGCGCTGGCCGGAAAAATACGCCGTCCAGGCCGGGGGCGGCTGCAACCACCGCAAGAATCTCGTCGAAATGCTCATGCTCAAGGACAACCATATCGACGCCGCCGGTTCCATCGGCGCGGCGGTGCGGCAGCTGCGGGAGCGCTACTCCCCCTGCCCGCCCATCGAAGTGGAATGCCGCACGCTTGAGCATGTGCGCGCCGCGCTGGATGCCGGAGCGGATCGCATCATGATGGATAATATGGACAGCCCCCTGCTCTCGCAGGCGCTGGCGCTGGTGCCGCCGCACGTGGAAACCGAAGTCAGCGGCGGCGTGCGTCTGGAAACCATCCGGGCCATCGCCCTTACCGGCCCCCGCCGTCCCGACTTTATTTCGGTCGGACGCCTTACCCACTCTGCCGTGGCCGCCGATTTCAGCATGACGCTGGAATCAGAAGCGGCGCACGCCGCCCACAAGGATAACTGATCATGGAACAGCTAGTTGACGAAATTGCCGCGCTCCGGCGTCGTCTCGGCGACGCCGTGTGCATCATGGGGCATCACTATCAGAATGACGCCATTGTCGCCTTCTGCGACGTTACCGGCGACTCCCTGGAACTGGCCCGGCGCGTGCCCGATATCCGCGCGCAACACATTGTCTTCTGCGGCGTGCACTTCATGGGCGAGTCCGCGGCACTGCTGGCCTCTCCGGAACAGGCCGTGCATATTCCCGCTCCCGACGCCGACTGCGAGATGGCGCGCATGGCCCCCGCCGCGCAGGCGCGCGCCGTGCTTGAACGTCTGCGCGCCCTCGGACGGAAGGTAACGCCGCTGGCCTACGTCAATACCACGCTGGCTCTCAAGGCTGTCGTAGGCGAATTTGGCGGCGCGGTCTGCACGTCGGCCAACGCGACCGCCATGCTCCGCTGGGCCCTGGAACAGGGCGACGGCGTGCTTTTCCTGCCGGATCGCAATCTGGGGCGCAATACGGCCCGTCAGCTGGGCATCTCCGAAGAAGAGCAGCATACGCTTGCGCTGGACGCCAACGGGCTCGCGACCTCGGAAGAACAGAACCCCGGCCTGCAAAAACGCCTGCTGCTCTGGCCCGGCTGCTGTCCCATTCATGACGTCATCCCCGCGACGGCCGTGGCGCAGGCCCGCGCCGCCCACCCCGGCTGTCTTGTGGCCGCCCATCCCGAATGCAGCCCCGAACTCATTCAGGCCTGCGACGGCGCCGGTTCCACGTCCTATCTCATCAAGGAAGCCGAACGTCTTGCCGACAGCGCCACGCCGCCAGTGTTTGTGGTGGGTACGGAAATAAATCTGGTCAACCGCCTTGCGGCCCGCTTTGCCGACCGTTGCCGGATTGTGCCGCTGGCCCCGAAGGCCCTCTGCCCCGACATGGCAAAAATCACCCTGCGCCACCTGCGGGATACCCTGGCCGCCGTGGAAAACGGCAGCGCCCGGCCCATGCGCATAGATCCCGCTCTGGCTGCTCCTGCCCGCGCAACGCTTGACCGCATGTTGCGCGCCTGCAGCTGACCTCCCTTTCTCCGCGGGGAAGGAAGCTACTCTCCGGCTTCCTTCCCCGCCTGCGTTTCCTCCCCCTTCCGCCGCAACATTCCCGCAAATACGCCGCGCAGCCTCTGCCAGCAGGAACAGCTGTACCCA